>JANWID010000124.1 GCA_025450095.1 Bacteroidia bacterium
CAAGGGAGACCCGTGCACCACCCAGCACTAAAAGGGAATGAATCCGTTGTAACATCTCAGGAGATATGAGTCAAAGATAATACCCTATGATTAAATTAACCTTTATGGAAACCAAAAGCAAAATAAATCGTTTTAAAAGAGGAATTTCTTCAATAAAATTTGGAGAATTCAAGTCAATCCACTAATATTGCACTGTTCTTCGCATAGTTATTGAAAACAGTCTTTTCTTTTCAATACTTTTTTGCAGAAAAATAGCCCATATACAATCTGATTATCAATTATCTAATTGAAAATTTACACTTTATTTTCAAATTCCTTACGGGGAACTTTCCCCTCTTAAAATACTTAAATTATTTTCATGTACGACATTATCACTTTGAATGAAAAGCTCCTCCCGGAGCTGAAGGAGATTGCTAAAAAATTGAGCATTTCCGGAGTTGACAGTTTGAAAAAGCAGGATCTGATTTACAAAATCCTCGATCACCAGGCTCTGAGTCCTGAAATTGCACAAGACAAGAAGGTGAAATTTGAAGTTCCACCTGTTGACAAGCCGGCAGAAAAATCAGTGTCGAAAATCAACGACAAAAGCGAGGAAAAAGAAACTGAAGCAAGCGGAGCAAATTCTGATAATGGTGATGGAAAGCGACAGCGCAGGCGAATAGCACCACCTCGTCCGGCAGGTGCTCCGGAAGCACCGGCTCCGGAATTATTCCAGGAGCAATCTTCTTTTACCCGTGAACCTTCAACAGTGAGTGTGGCGGAAAATAATACACCTCCTCCCCCACGGCCAACTTCACCACCACCACCAGCAAATAATTCAAATGATACACCGGTTCGTTCTGAACCGAATTTTAACCGTGAACCGATAGCACCGCGTGATGGAATTTCAAGAGAACGTAGAATAGCAGAACCACTTTACGATTTTGAAGGTCTTATCACCAGTGAAGGTGTTTTGGAACTGATGCCGGAAGGATTTGGATTCCTGCGTTCTTCCGATTATAACTACCTGGCCTCACCGGATGATGTTTATGTTTCGCAATCGCAAATAAAATTATTCGGACTTCGTACAGGCGATACCGTACAAGGTACTGTCAGACCTCCCAAAGAAGGTGAAAAATATTTTCCTCTTGTCAAAGTTGATCTCATCAACGGACAGGAACCTGCCGTAGTTCGTGATCGTGTGCCATTCGAACATTTAACTCCGTTATTTCCTTTTGAAAAACTGAGACTGGCAACTGATAATTCCAACTACTCAGCAAGGGTAATGGACATGTTTACGCCGATCGGTAAAGGACAGCGTGCACTGATTGTAGCCCAACCAAAAACCGGAAAGACTGTATTGCTGAAAGAAGTAGCGAACGCTATTGCAGCAAGTCACCCGGAAGTTTACCTGATTATCCTCCTGATCGACGAACGTCCTGAAGAGGTTACTGATATGGCTCGTAGTGTACGTGCAGAAGTTGTTTCGTCAACTTTTGATGAACCAGCCGAAAGACATGTTAAAATTGCCAATATCGTTTTGGAAAAAGCCAAGCGCATGGTCGAATGCGGTCATGATGTGGTAATCTTACTCGATTCTATTACCCGCCTGGCCCGTGCATACAATACGGTTGCGCCTGCATCCGGTAAAATTCTTTCCGGTGGTGTTGATGCCAATGCATTGCATAAGCCGAAGCGTTTCTTTGGTGCTGCCCGGAAAATTGAAAATGGCGGATCGCTTACCATCATTGCAACAGCATTGATCGATACCGGTTCAAAAATGGACGAAGTAATTTTTGAAGAATTCAAGGGAACCGGTAATATGGAACTTCAACTGGATCGTAAACTCTCTAACAAACGCGTTTATCCTGCTATCGACCTGGTTGCTTCTTCAACACGTCGTGAAGACCTGCTCCTCGATCGTGAGATGCTACAGAAAATGTGGATCCTCAGAAATCACCTTGCTGATATGAATCCCATGGAAGCAATGGAATTCCTGCTCGACAGAATGCGCGGAACTAAATCGAATGAAGAGTTTTTGATTTCGATGAATTCATAAGCAAAAAGCATAACAATAAAAAATCCTGCATCACCGGTGCAGGATTTTTTTTTAGTATTACTTGTCCGATTTAATTATCAGTTCCTATCCTGGATACAATAGTTTTCCAGTTATTACTTCCCTCCGAAATCCGGATGACATATAATCCGTTCCCGGGAAATGAAAGCCGTATTCCACTTCCATTCTCAAATTTTTCAAATGCAATAATGCGACCTGTCATGTCGAAGACATTAACAACCTCTTTTCCTGAAAATCCTCCCGTAGTTGAAATATAAAAATCACTTGTTGAAGGGTTCGGATAAACTGAATATGAATTTGAGACTCCGGTAACTCTTTCTCCTGGATCGATGGGTGGGAAACAAACTATTCTCACCCGTAGCTGATTCGATGCTGCCGGGCAATTTTGCAAATCCGTAGAAAGACATTTGTACCATCCAGTTGTATGCGCCCACAGTGACAATGCTGCTGCACCCGGTATCAGGACATTATTTTTGTACCATTGATAACTACTCATGGGTGATGGTTCTATGAGTTGTACACTATCTCCCTGGCAAATTCCAAGGGGTCCTGATGCACTTAATGTGGTTGTATACGGAGGTGCAGCAATTACTGTAATATGATCGGTGCCGGTACAACCGTTAGCGTCTGTAACAGTCACCGTAAAAGTATTGGTAACTGATGTAGTAATAGTTTGAGTCATTGCACCTGTAATCCATAAATAATTTGTATACCCGACTCCTGCATTCAAAATTGTTGTTTCCCCCGGACATAAAGTGGTATCTCCTGTAATTACCGGCACTGGATTCGGGTTAACCTGGATAATGATATTATCAGTCCCTGTACATCCATTCATATCCGTAACAGTTACGGTATATGGACCTGTAAGGGAAACATTAATTGATTGAGAAGAAGATCCATTGCTCCATAGGTAATTAGCGTAACCGGACCCGGCATTAAGTGTGGTTGATTCTCCGAAACATAAGGAAGTATCTGCAGCAGTAATAACTGGTACCGGAATCGGATTAACAATTATGTTGATAGAATCAGATCCGGTGCATCCATTATTGTCAGTAATAATAACCCAATAGATTCCTGCATTGCATACGTTAATTGAAGATGTTGTTGAACCCGTATTCCATTGAAAAGTTTGTGCAGGACTTGCATATAACGTAATACAGTTTCCCTGGCAAATGGCAGCATCGGGACCAAGATTCACCACTGGATTTGAAACGATAAATATTACATGTGTATCGGTGCCGGTACAACCATTGGCATCCTGAACAGTCACAGTATATGCACCACCATTATTTACATTGATACAAGCTGTAGTCTCCCCTGTGCTCCACAAATAACTGGCAAAGCCTGCCGAAGCACAAATAGTGGTTGATGCTCCAATACAAATAATCGTGTTTCCTGTTATTTGAACAGGTGGAATCGGATTAATTGTAAGGTTGATAGTTAAGATACTATCACAACCCATATAATTTGGAATGGTATCCTGGTAAACACCTGATACTGTCCATATTTGTGAACCACTGGGAGCATTGTAAGATCCACAGGCGATTGCGCTGAAAGATCCATAGGTAGGAGTACACGATGTTGGCTGGTACCTGGCAACATATCCATCAGTCATTCCAACAGTCGTGACGTTATAAGTCGCAAGGCCAGGTTGAAAATCGGTCTGATTATTAAATTCACCTGTTATATAAAGATCTCCATTATTAACAAATAGATGTGCTGCTGAAGGGAAATCATCAGAGGCTCCCCCATAGGTAGTGACATTATAATACATTCCGGATGCAGAATACTTAGTAATAAATACATCACTTAATCCTGCAGATGTAATAGTTGAATTCAATGAACCTGGGTTGAAATCCACAGTATTCATGAAATCACCGGTTAAATAAATTTCTCCATTCGCATCCTTTGCCAGGTACACTCCTTCATCATCGCCTGCTCCTCCAAAAGATTTCGACCAGGCATAACTCCCATTCGAATTCAGCTTCAGCAAAAAGGCATCACTATTTCCATTTGAAGTATGGTTATTGGTACCTGTCCCAGGGTTAAGATCCACGGTGCCGCTAAAGGAACCTGTCGCGATAATACCTCCTGTACCATCAGGAATAAGGTGCTTCATGGATACGTTTTGTGAATTTTCGATCTGTGCGGCCCATACTAAAGCACCAGACGTACCGAGCTTTATAATATATCCATCATCACCCGGACTTGTTGCAGTTAGGTTATAGACTCCAGACCCGGGATCGGGATTGAAATCAACTGTTCCGCTGAAATCTCCAATAAGATACATATAACTACCCGGCAATGGATCGGGGGAAATTTTCAGCCCATGATTGCTTGATCCTTCCAATTGATATACCCAATCTAAATTTCCTGTTATATAATTCAATTGTAGAATGAATGTATTGTAGCTGCTTGTAGAAGTCATGTTATATACACCAGGCCCCGGGTCAAAATCAACAGTCCCTGAAAAAGTACCTGTTACTACAATACCATAATTTAATGTCATGGAACCTGTCTCAGCTATATTGATACCGCTCAATTGTTTTACCCACCCAAATTGTCCGGCAGGACCGATCTTTACTATGAAGTGATCTTCCAATCCAACAGAAGTAAAATTTTGTACCGTAGGATTGGGATCAAAATCAATGGTTCCTGACATTTTCCCGCTAACATATGTATTCAACTGGTTATCTGATTGTACTGAAAAAGGAATGCATGTGCCTCCTGGTCCACCAAAAGAGTACATCACCAAATTAGACAGGTACTCATTTTGTATCAAGACATAAGTATCATAAGCACCTTGGGCGGTGAGTGACCAGCCTCCGCCAAAATTGACAGTGTTAGAATAAACTCCAGCAGTAATAATTTCATCTATGACAGAATTAGTTATTGCTATGCCACGGTCGACCGATGTTCCCCCGAAAGGAGTTACTGAATCAAGAGCTAATTGTTGAGCGGATAGCGAAAAGGTCTTGAAGAAAACCGCAACAATAATCATGAGTAATTTTAATTTCATTTTTACTCTTTTATTTTTAAAATGTGTGAAGTACTAAATGAACGAAAACAGTCAAATCAACTATTAAGTAATAAATGACTCTGGAACGGTAACCAAGTTATGAAAAATATGGAAATTATTTTGGGTTTTCAGGAAATGCTACCTAAATTCATTTCATCGAATGTACCAAACGCATCATCAGTATAGAAAGTTCCCTAAAATTTTCTTTTATGAAAGCTGATAACGCCTTCAGATCATTAATCACCTGTTTCCGGGTATTATCAAAGGCAGTAAATGTCACAGCCTGGAGAAGGAGATATAAGCTATCCTCGATAAATCAGCAATGACTTTTGCATCGGGGGCATTGAGCCGATGCGTACTTCGAGGAAATAAAAACCTGGAGGCATGGCATCGAGATTAAGCTCATTTCCGAAAACAACATTGTTCTGAAGATGCACTTGCTTTCCTATAGTGTCGAACCACCGGATAGTTACATTTCCATTAATTTCATCATTAAACCGGATGGTACTCTCCCCTGCTGTCGGGTTTGGGAAAATGACAGCATCAAAAGGATTCAAAGCCGTTTGAAGATATTTTTCCCCGGGGTCTATGGGTGGGAAACAGACTATTCGAACACGTAACTGATTCGATGCTGCCGGGCAGTTTTGTAAATCTGTTGAAAGACATTTATACCAGCCAGTCGTATACGCCCACAGTGACAATGCTGTTGCACCCGGTATCAGGACATTGTTTTTGTACCATTGATAACTTGACATAGGTGATTGTGCTGTGAGCTGCACACTATCGCCCTGGCAAATTCCAAGTGGTCCCGAGGCACTTAAAATTGTTGCGTATGGAGGAGCAGCAATAAGTGTGATGCTGTCAGTTCCTATGCAACCGTTAGCATCGGTAACGATTACAAAGTAGGTTCCTAATATAGAAGTTGTTAATATTTGAGTTGCATTGCCAGTGTTCCATTGATAATTTGAATATCCTCCTCCCGCATCAAGATTAGTGGATTGTCCTGGGCAAAGGGTAGAATCTCCGGTAATTGTCGGAATTGGAATTTGATTGACGGTAACAGTAGCACTTCCTGAAATAGTGCCGTTACAATAAGAATCCGTGAAATATACAAGCGTATAGGTAGTAGTAACAGAAGGACTGACGGCAATAATTTCTGAATTATTGGGAGTTGTGTAAGGTCCATATTGAATACTGCCATCATAATAACTATATGCGAATGGTGGTGTTCCCGTGAACGATGCAAATATCCCTGTGATAGCTCCCGGGCATATGTTGTAATTGCCATTGAGTGTAGCCGAAGGGATTGGGTAAATTGTAATACATGCCATTCCCGATACAGAACCCGCACAGTTGTTATCATTAAAACTGACAAGTGAATAACAGGTGTTAAAACCTGGATTTACACTAATTGTAGCTGGATTTTGATTTGTCACAAATGGTCCAAATGTTTGAGTCCCGTTTGAATAAGTATACGTGTATGGAGCATCTCCTGAAAAGGAAACTGTGAGATTTGTATTCATACCTGAACATATTGTTGCGTTACCACTTAAAACGGCTGTTGGACCGGTTACCTGTATGCTATCAGTACCACTACATCCATTTATATCAGTTACAGTAACGGTATAGGTTCCGGTTGATGATACTACAATAGTTTGTGTGAAGTCACTAGTATTCCACAAATATGAAGTGTACG
>JANWID010000125.1 GCA_025450095.1 Bacteroidia bacterium
ACTTCAGGTTAGTGAATCAATCGGTGCATTGGATGAAATGAAAAGAAGTAATGAAGCGC
This sequence comes from Bacteroidia bacterium, assembly GCA_025450095.1. Next base: position 60 of record JANWID010000125.1, read on the forward strand.
TCAGCCGGTTGTATTCTGAGACAAACGAAGTTTCAAAGGCATTTAAATATTATACAAGTGCTGTTCATTTGAACGATTCCATTTTGAATTTGAAAAGTGCATTAAAAATATCTGCTTTGGAACTAGATTTTGAATTTGAAAAAAAAGAAGCAACAATAAAAGCTGAACAGGATAAGAAAAATGCAATTGCTCTTAAAGAATTGCAGAGACAAAAACTTGTTCGCAATGGATTTGTTGGTGGATTTGCAGTAATGCTTCTTTTTGCAGGGGTTTTTCTTTCACAACGCATCCGAATAGGCAAAGAAAAAAAACGCAGTGAGGAATTACTGCTGAATATATTACCCTCGGAAGTTGCAGAAGAATTAAAGCAAACAGGGCATTGCCGCGCAAAAACATTTAGCATGGTTACCGTGATGTTTGCTGATTTCAAAGATTTCACTTCTATAAGCGAAAAAGTAAGTGCCGAATTATTAGTTGCAGAGCTTGACTACTGCTTCAGTGCATTTGACAACATTATTCAGAAAAACAATATCGAAAAAATAAAAAGCCTCGGTGATGCTTACATCTGTGCTGGGGGATTGCCGGTATTAAATTTCACTCATGCTTTCGACATGGTAAAGGCTGGTCTTGAAATAAGAAAATTTATGATTAATCGAAAAAAGGAGAAAGAAGCAAAAGGGGAAATCCCATTTGAATTAAGGATTGGTATTCATACAGGTTCTGTTGTTGCAGGAATTGTAGGCATCAAAAAATTTGCTTACGATATTTGGGGTGATACAGTAAATGTTGCTGCAAGAATGGAATCATCTGGTGACGCTGGAAAAGTAAATATTAGCGGAGCAACTTATGAATTAGTCAAAGATAAATTCAATTGCGTTCATCGCGGAAAAGTTGAGGCAAAACATAAAGGAGAAATTGATATGTACTTCGCGGAATACATTTCATAATGTGTACTAGTTAAGACTTGAATGAAAACGTGAAATCAAAATGCAAAAACGGAAAACTCACTAGTTAATCATCCATCTTATTCATTTTCCTCATTTCACATTTCACTTATGACCCTTCGACTGCGCTCAGGGCAAGCCTATGACTTATGACTTATACCCTTCGACTACCCTTCGACTACGCTCAGGGCAAGCGCTCAGGGCAAGCCTATGACCTATATCTATAATTGTTTTTTTTCATTATTCTTGCATAAACCCATCCTTTGCTATGAAATCGTTTGCCCTTAACTTTCTGATCATTTTCAGCTTCTCCCTCTCCAGCCAGGCTCAAATGACCCTTGAATGGGAATACGCGGTAGAAGAAGAATACGGATACTCAATCGCTGTTGATAGCAGTCACAATACATACATAGCAAACAAGGTAGGAATCATAATTAAGCTTGGCCCTCAGGGCGACTCCTTGTTCCATATTGCTCCACCTCTGAACCAGTGGAACCGCGATCCCCGTATCCTGCTCGATCACGACGGCAACCTGGTCGTTGCGAGCACATGTGATATATCACCTAATAGAACCATTCTAGTTGAGAAATATAGCCCTTCAGGAAATCTGATCTGGACACTACCCATCAATACTCCAATGGGTACCGAAGAGCGCCTTCATGCACTTACTATCGATGCTCAGAATAATATATACGTAACCGGTAAGGATGAAACGAACGGTGCTCTGGGCGTTCAATATACAGCTAAAGTTACTCATGCAGGAAGTTTTGTTTGGGGCGATACTATTGGTGCGCCCGCTTTTGGTAATGAGGGTAACTCTATCATAGCTTTCGATTCCAATGCTGTATACACGGTCGGTACGAGCAAATCATATACTAACTCACCTGATACGCGCATCATTAAATATAATGCCAATGGCGACACCCTCTGGGTTCGTATGTTTAAATACAGCACATGGGCAGGAACATTCCCAAACTCTTTGGATTATGGCACAAAAATACAGTTGGACGAAGCGGGTAATGTATATGTGCTATCGAGCACTTTGTATCCTGATCCTGGTATCATATTGAAGTACGATCCTTCAGGCACACTCCTGTGGGTAACTGAAATCTATCCCATCAGTTCGCCGAAAATTGTGGACATGATTGTGGCCGACAGTTCAATATATGTCTGCGGTACTTATACCAATACGGCTTCTTTCCCGTGGCTGTATGGTTCGCGATTTGACCTGGATGGCAATTTGATTTATTCAAACTGGTCGAATGCATCACAGGCTTACGCATTTTGTATGGCTGTGAACCGTGGAGGACTTGTTGTAAGCGGCAAAACGTACAATATGGGAGGTCCTACCGACTTCCTCACAGTTCGTTTTGGACGCACAGGAGCAGTAGAATGGGATGATCAGCTCGCAACTGGTCTTTTAGAAGCTGATGTTCCGTGGGCTATGACGCTGGACTACGATGGAGGGATCTATATTACCGGCGAGGGGAATGATATTCAGTATGGAGACTGGCATACATTCAAATACCAGGATTGTTATGGACTCAACGATACAATCATTAATTCCGGCTATTCACTGCAAGCACCACTGATTCCGGGTGCGTTATATGAGTGGAAAACCTGTGCAAATGCAGTGGTGAGCCAGGGCATCGACATGAATGAATTCTTTCCGAATGTTTCGGGTAGCTACAAAGTCACCGTGTCTATAGGAAGTTGTTCAGCCACTACCACCTGTTACAGCTTTACATGCCAGCCGCGGTTTTTTTCCATCACCGACACCATCTGCAACAGCTTCACTTCACCCAGCGGGAATTTTACCTGGACTACTTCGGGTATTTACCAGGACACAATATCCAATGCCGGCGGATGCGACAGCATTTTTACATTCGACCTGACCATACTTCCCAATCCGCCGCTGCAAATCATCGGCGATACATCGATTTGTTCAGGCACCAGTACGATATTTTCAACGACGAATCCTTTTGCTTCGTACCTGTGGTCTACCGGCGCGACAACACAAAGTATAACAGTCAGCACGGCCAGCACCTATTCGCTTACGGCTACTGCGGCAAACGGCTGTCACGATTACGGCTCAGTTAACCTGAGTGTTATTGTACCTGCAATACAGATAACAGCCCAGGGACCTGTGTCATTCTGTGCGGGTGGCAGTGTCATGCTTAACGCTTCGCCCGGACTTGTAACATATCAATGGCTGCGCAACGGTCTGCCGATTTCGGGAGCCATCACCGACAGCTACCTGGTAACAACCCGTGGAAAATATTCATGCTCCGTGCAGGACAACAACCAATGTACAGCCGTTTCCAATCAAATCCAGGTATGGACGCCATGCGTTCCCATCGGTCCCGCGCACAACCGGATTGATGATCCAAATGTAGCAACACAGTTACGCATCTACCCGAATCCAGGCAACGGCATCTACACGCTCGAATCTCCCGGCGGGGAGCTGCGGATCTATAACGTACTTGGCGCACTTGTTTTTTCCGGAAATATAAATGATCCGGTTGTAACGCTGGATATCTCAACACAAGGTTCCGGTGTTTACTTTTTGGAGCTGCGCACAGGGAGTGAGGTGATCAGGGAGCGGGTGGTGGTGCAATAGGGGATGTGAAATGGGTATATTGACTTTGAAGTGATTAATTTGGATGCTGAAACTTTTTTATTTTTCCATTTCCTTTTCCCAATTCGGAATGCCACTATAGTAGTATTCCCTTCCGTATTCTAGGAACATAACTTTACGCATTCATTCCAACTTAACTAAGGATGAAACCGTATTGCTTTATTTTCCTGCTCTTGATCTCCATTACCTGCGATGCGCAGATGTTGAGTGGCAATAACGTGGTGGTTTCAATTGCTGCCGGCAACCAGCTAACGGTTAAAGGGGAGGTACGACTGGAAGCAGGAATGACCATTGAGAGTGCAGGAACTATAGACCTTAACGGCAACTGGATCAACAACAGTGGTACTCCCGGATTTACTTTATCTGACGGCACAGTGATCATGAATGGGGTGAACCAGGTTATTGGGGGAAACGCACCAACCATATTTTTTCATTTGAATTTATTCAACGGTGTAAAAACTCTCCAAACAGATGCCACTACCGGTGGGGCGGTAAGTTCTACCACAGGTTCATTGAATTGCAACAACGCCGTTCTGGATTTGAACTCTCATACATTTTACATAAATAACAACAGTACAACCGGCATCACCCGCACAACAGGTTATATCCTCAGCGAAGATGTGGATAACAGTTCCCGCATTTGGTGGAGGTATTTCGGACCAGGGTTGCATACCATTCCGTTTGGAAATGCGGCAGGAGAAGATGTTTCGTTCTCATTTTCTCCAGGTCCTGGACTTCCGGGAACTTCATCCAGCGACCTCGTGATTTCGACTTATGCAACGTCACCCGACAATACTCCCTACCCGTTCACTCCCGATCTCGTCACTCATGTAAATGGTTTGACAGGAACCGACAACAGCGCAAATTGCGTCGACAGATTCTGGCATATTTCTATTAACGGTAGCGCAAACTATGAATTTCATTTTCCGGTTTCCGAAAATGCAGCCAATGGTAATGTAAATATGAGGGCGCAAAAATGGGATAATGGTTCTCAAGGATGGCAATTACCACTTCCGGGACAATCAAACCCATCCGCGCAAAGCGTAGCCGTTCCAAACTTAAATACCAACGGCTCATGGACACTGGCGATGGAAAGTTCTCCGTTGCCTGTCAGTCTGCTTTCATTTACTGCTACTTTAGAAGATGAATCATCCGTTATGTGTCGTTGGATTACGGCTTCTGAAATAAATAATGATTATTTTATCCTTCAAAGAAGCAGGAATGGTTTTGATTTTGAAGATGTAACCCAGATCGATGGAGCAGGTAATTCAACTTCCATAATCAATTATTCATTCCGCGATCAGGATCCCTATCCCGGTTTTTCCTATTACCGGTTACGCCAGGTAGACTATGACGGCGCATTTGCTTATTCGCAAATTGCTGTTGTAAATGTCCCTGAAAAAGGGAACGATTTTAATATGTATCCAAATCCCTCAAACGGTATTGTTTATCTTTCATGGTATTCAGATGATACAATTTCAACAATTGAAGTCTATGACCTGGCTGGAAAAAGAGTTACCGGCTTCAGCAATTACGCAGTTCCGGGTTTGCTAGAGTTAAATTTAGCTCATCTTACCAATGGAATTTATATGGTTCAGGTTGTAATGAATGGAAAGCGGTATATGGAAAAGATACAGATCCTTAAATAATTTTAGACAAGTGAATAAGAAATTTAGTACTTTAATGCTTCACAATTAGGTTGCGGTGAACAGCAGGATTACAGATCGTAAAGGGCGCCACATCGGATATGATTACGGATGTCTTGTCGTTGATTGCAGATTATACAGAGCTTCCATTGGCAGATCTCTATAAGAAAAAATTTCACTGCGATTCTAATCCGTAATCATATCCGTTGCGCTGCGATAGCGAATCCCTGCCTGCCGGCAGGCAGGCGTAATCCTGCCGTACACCTAACGTAATCCTGCTGTACACCTTGCCTTCAGCTTGCCGTCAATTGTTAATTTATGAATAAATATTATTTAAGAAAAATTAGTGTATCACTGTTTTTTATCGTGGTTGGTCATGCCCTAGTTGCTCAATCGGTTGTTGATTCATCCCTGAGTACGTTGAGAGGAATCCCGGCGGACTCTGTATTTGCTACCGTGGCAACAGAAGTAGCATTTGATTTGGCAACGCAGAAAAGATATGATGAAGCAATCGTGTTCCTGGATAAGGCGCAACGATTAAAATCTTCGAATAAAAATATTTATTACGAACTGCAAAGTGCCAAATGCCGGGTATATTACCGCCAGCGTGATTATGAGAGTTCCATGGCGTTAACCAAAAGCATGCTGAAGGATTCATTGAAAATGGAACCCAAAACATTAGCTGCTTTTTATACGCTGGCTGGTCAGAATAATTTCAGACAACAGATTTATGACGAAGCCTTGAAGTATTATGAAAAAGCATATTATATAATTAACAAGTACAACTTTAAGGAAAGTAAGGACGATGCACTATCAAACCTGTCGACCTTGTACTGGAGAATGGGAAATCTTACTGAGGCAGTTCGGTATGCACAGGAAGCTGTTGTGATTTGTCGTGAGAACGCCGACAGCAATACGCTGACTCGCTTGTTGAACACCTTGGGGAATATCAACAAGGATCTTGGAAAAAATGCTGAAGCAGCAGGGTATTACAGGGAGTGCTCTGTTATTGCAGAGCGGCTAGGTGATAATGAAGGATTGATTTTGTCGCTTTCCAGCCTTGCAATGATCTACCGACGAGCAGGAAAACTGGATTCTGCACTCGTGTTTCAAATTAAAGCGTTAATGACCGCGGAAAAACTGAATATGACGCATCTCATGGGCGGTACGTACATGAACCTGGCAAGTATCTATTGGGATGCCGGAAAGCTTGATTCTACAAGGCATTATTTCCACAAGGCATTGGTACTGGCCCGGGAGACCAATGATCCCCAGAACATGGCAACATTGCTTTCAAATATGGGATTCCTGGAAACAGAAATGGGAAATTACAAGGAATCAAATAAGATACTCACCGAGGGTTTAGGTTATTCGAAACAAGTGGATGATTTAAGGGTGATGACAGAAATTTATGGAGGCATGTATGATAATTACAAAGCTTTGAAAGATTACAAGGAAGCATTATCGGCTCTTGAAATGTACAAGACGACTCAGGACAGTTTGCTTAACCAGGAGAAGGCGAATGAAATTGATCAACTGAAGACAGATTTCGCAGTATCAGAAAAAGAAAGAGAAATGAAACTGGTTGCTGAAAAAGATAAGATTTTAGCTGACAGTGAAATTAAAAAGCAAAAGTACTTCCGCAATGCGTCCATTTTTGGTGCAGTGATGCTGTTATTACTTGTCATATTCATTTTCCAGCGTTACCGCGAACGCCATCATACCAGCATGTTGCTTGCAGAAAAAAATAAAGCCATACAGCAATCGCTGAATGTTTTAAAGGCTACACAAACGGAGCTGGTGGCTACCGAAAAGCAACGCGAAGCCCTTAGCATCCGTATTCGTATTGCCCGCGACATCCATGATGATATTGGCAGCGGACTTACAAAAATTACCATGTTAAGTGATATTGCACGGAAGAAGGCCGAAAGTTCAGAAATGGCAGGGAATCTTTCGAAAATAACCACTTATTCAAAAAGAGTAAGTGATGCATTGAATGAAATTGTATGGGCAGTAAATCCTACTCACGATACCCTTGCGAGTTTGGTTTCCTATATGAAAAATTCAGCTGCACAAATGCTTGAAGACACCGGCATTCAGTATCAACTCGATTTCCCTGAACAGGTTTCTAATCAGCCACTCCATCCCGACTTGAAGCGAAATATTTACCTGGTTATGAAAGAATCCATTCACAATGCAGTAAAATACTCCGACGCAACAATAGTTACAGTTGATTTTACTGTCAGTGATAATCTCTTTAGTATAAGAATTTCGGATAATGGGGTTGGATTTTCTCCAGATGCACTCTCAAAGAACGGCCAGGGAAATGGTCTTGCCAACATGCGTAACCGGATGCAACAGGTCCGCAGCAACTTTAAAATTACCTCTTCCCCGGGTAATGGCTGCATTGTTCAGGCTCGCGGAGTTTTGTATGATGATGATAAACCGGTTGGGTACAAATCATAGCTTATAGCGATGACTTTTTGATCTTGGAAGATAGAGTGTAATTGCAACTGCAACTAAACTAAGTGCTAAAGTAAGTATTATCATACTTTGCTTTTTGCAGGTTTTCAGCCAAACTTTATTTAAGTTAAAGACTAATACTAAGACATATGTGAATTTCCCAATTGGGGATTCTGAATAAATTTCGGGGAAAAAAGAGCAGATGGTTTACGCTGTTGATGCATTGTTATAATCTGTGCACGCTCGTACTGGCTTGCTTATTGATGGATTTTTTCATAGTTTTCCCTGAGATTAGGATTTATCCTGTTTTTAAGGCCTGATTTAAGAATATTTCATTCAAGTTTCCCCAAATGATCGGCTATTGTATGATGGTATGAGTAATATATTCCCCAAACAGTATGTTTTATCGAAAGGCCTGGATCAATTTTTCAGGGACGTATATCGTGCTCATAAGTTTACCATGAGGTTTTTTAAGGAAGTCATAAGATCTCCCTTTCATTTTAAAGAGGTGCTTAACCAGTGTTTTGAAGTGGGGTTACGCTCACTTTCACTTATTACTGTGACTGGCTTCATAATCGGGTTAGTGTTTACAAAACAATCACGTCCCTCATTGGAAGATTTTGGAGCTACCTCATGGCTTCCCTCCCTGATTGGAATCGCCATTGTCAAAGCATTGGGGCCATTGGTAACAGCACTTATATGTGCAGGTAAAGTGGGTTCCAGCATTGGTGCGGAACTAGGTTCCATGAGGGTAACCGAACAAATTGAAGCGATGGAAGTGTCGGCAATTAACCCATTTAAATATCTTGCCGTTACACGCATACTTGCAACCACAATTACCATCCCGGTTTTATCATTTTATTGTAGTTTTTTGGCCATGTATGGATCCTATGTGAATGTCCATTTGGAAGAAGCAACAAGCCTGGTCACTTTTTATCAGAATGCATTTTCAACCATTAAATTTTTAGACGTGTTTACCGCGTTAGCCAAATCAATCGTATTTGGATTTACTATTGGAGTAGTGGGATGTTATAAGGGATTCCATGCAACCCAGGGCACAAGAGGTGTGGGCAAAGCTGCCAATGAAGCAGTAGTACTCGCCATGTTTCTTGTGTTTGTGGAAGAAATTATAATCGTTCAGATTTCTAACTGGTTCCGATTTATGTAACATGGAAAATTTGCAACCACATGTGATCAATAAGGATGAAGTCGTAATTTCCATAAAGGGACTATACAAATCATTTGAAGAATTGCATGTACTAAAGGGAATTGATTTCACTGTTTTTAAAGGAGAGAATGTGGCAGTGCTTGGGAAGTCGGGGACCGGTAAATCGGTACTGATTAAAATTATGGTGGGATTGCTTAAAGCGGATGCCGGATCCATAAACATATTGGGGCATGATTTAAATCAATTAAATGCAAAGGAACTCGATGCATTACGACTACGTATCGGGTTTTCATTTCAAAGCAGCGCGTTATACGACAGTATGAATGTGTATCAGAATCTTTCTTTCCCGTTAACCATGAATAATCCAAAACTGGGTAGAAAAGAAGTGGATTTCGCAGTTGGAGAGGCATTGGAAGCGGTGGGTTTAAGTGATAAAATAAATCAAATGCCTTCAGAGCTTTCCGGTGGACAACGAAAAAGAATTGGGATTGCACGAACACTGATATTGAAACCTGAAATTATGTTGTACGATGAACCCACTTCAGGACTCGATCCGATTACATGTTCAGAAATCAATGATCTTATTAATGAAGTGCAGCAGCGCTATAATACAAGTTCGGTGATCATCACCCATGATCTGACCTGTGCTAAAGCCACAGGAAACCGGGTTGCTATTTTGCTGGATGGAAAATTTAAAAGCGTAGGAACTTTTGATGAGGTATTTGATACGAGTGATGAAGAGATCAAAAGTTTTTTTAATTATAATTTTATACAATAAATGATGAGCGAATCAAAAAATAAAAGAGCTGTGATGGTCGGTATATTCCTGTTTGTTGGACTGCTGTTCCTGATAGGCGGTATACTCATGGTTGGTAATCTTAACGAAACATTTAATAGAAAAATGAAAGTGGTTTCACTTTTTGATGATGTAGGAGGATTGCAATCCGGTAATAATGTCTGGTTTTCAGGGGTAAAAATCGGTACTGTCAGCAAGATCCAATTCTATGGTAAATCACAGGTTGTGGTAAGTATGAAAATTGATGCCAAGGATAAGCAATATATCAGGAAAGATTCCAAAGTTAAAATAAGTGCCGATGGATTGATCGGGAATAAAATATTAATCATTTATGGTGGCACTTCCCGTTCTCCGGAAATTGAAGAAGGAGATACACTTTCGGTGGAAAAAACATTTACATCGGATGATATGATTAACACTCTTCAGGCAAATAATGAAAATGTGCTGGCGATTACCAGAGATTTTAAAGAAATAAGTAAAAAGATGGCCAATGGAGATGGAACTATTGGAAGCTTACTCAACGACAAATCCGTTTATGATAACATCAATGCAGCTACAGCATCTCTTCAGGATGCTTCCGAGAAAGCGCAACAACTAATGTCATCACTCGAAAAATTCAGTTCCGGCTTGAATAAGGAAGGTACATTGGCCAATGAATTAGTTACCGACACAATAGTCTTTAATTCCCTAAAGGCTACCGTTTTAAATTTACAGCAGATCAGCGATACCGCCTCTTATTTCATAGCAGATCTGAAGGTAGCCGCAAACAATACGAAAACTCCTGTAGGTGTGTTGCTGCACGACGAGGAAGCAGGGGCCCATTTACAGGAAATGATAAAAAACCTCGATAGCAGTGCCAAAAAACTGGATGAAGATCTCGAAGCGGCGCAGCATAGTTTTTTATTACGGGGATATTTTAAAAAGCAGGAAAAGGCTAAAAAGACAGATTAGATTATAAAAAATAGATTTTCAATAAATGTGGAATCAAGTACGGAATAAAATCTTGATCCATCAGTTGAAATTTATTCAATTATTCATTCATTCATTCATTCATTTAATGTAGGGGACAGCATGTGACCCCTTCACTTAGCGCAGTTTGTATCCATTTTTTGGATTATTCCAGAACCATCCAAAGAACTAAAGAACCAAAAAAAGAATTAAAAGCTTGCATATTAGTGCCGTTATGATTCCGATTTGACGTAAGTTAAAATAGTTTGATATTATTCAAAATTGAATTTAGAAATTGTTTAAATTTGTTTTTGATTTTCCACTTTTTATAAACTTTTTAAATCCTTTTCTATGGCAAACACTTATCATCAACTTTATGTGCAAGCGGTTTTTGCAGTCAAATACCGCAAGGCAATTATTCAAAAATCGTGGCGTTCAGATTTTTTGGCTGTAATTGGAAATCAGATTAATGATACCGGTTGCAAAACTATTATTGTGAACGGAGTCGAAGACCATGTTCACTGTTTTTTTAATCTGGCTCCTGCAATTTCAATTTCTGATGTGATGCAGAAGGTAAAATCGAAATCTTCAGGATGGTTGAATAGACAAAAGTTACTTGATTCAACTTTTGAATGGCAAACCGGGTATGGAGCTTTTTCTTATAGTAAGGCTCATATAGATAATGTATTCCATTACATATTAAACCAGGAACAGCATCACAAAAAACAAACGTTCAAGGTGGAGTTTTTTGAACTGCTGAAGGAATATGGAGTTGCTTATGATGAACGATACTTATTTCACGATTTGATCTGAGCAATCAGGTCGGGGTTTTATATGGGTCGTGCCTACGGCACTTGGATTAGGGCGCTCATGAATCACCCGGGGTTACACCCCGGATGACGAGAATATCGTGCCTATGGCACTTTATTATCATGACATAATGTGTGTCGGGGGTTTTATATGGGTCGCACCTACGTTACTTGTACTTACTATTATCATTCATTACCGGAGTTGGACCCCGGGTTACAAGAAAATCGTGCCTATGGCACTTTATTATCCCGATTTGATCTAAGCAATCAGGTCGGGGTTTTATATGGTTCGTGCCTACGGCACTTGGATGAGGGCGCTCATGAATCACCCGGGGTTGCACCCCGGGTTACGAGAATATCGTGCCTATGGCACTTTATTATTAAGATATAACTTAATCTGTGTCGGAGGGGTTATATGTGTCGTCCAATGGCACTTGACTTTTTCTGGATCTGTCTTTTTGACACGTGTTATTTCACTTAATGCCGTAGGCATGATATTCTCGTAACCCGGGGTGTACCCCCGGGGTATTATAAAAAAAAGAATCCAAGTGCCGTAGGCACGACCCATATAGATCAGCAACCTGACATTTTATTATCAACAGAATGCCAAAACACTACACAGCCAAATTTGTATTTGAGTACTACTTTAATAGTATTCCAGTCGCCTTGCATCAGGATTAATTTTACCAAATCTAAATTCGGTAAGATGAAAACGGGAACTTATTTGGTCACTTGCATGGTGATGCTCGTGTCGTCCGTTTACCAGGAAGTACATGGACAAGGAATTGGAATCAACATACTTTCTCCTGATGCAAGCTCGGTGCTGGAAGTTGCTTCCACCAACAAAGGAATGCTGACACCCCGGATGACAACTGCGCAAAGGGTGGCAATTGCAACTCCGGCAAATGGTTTACTGGTTTATGATATCTCGCTAAATTCATTTTATTTTTTCGATGGTTTTGTTTGGAAACCGATTGCATCAGGTTCCACAGCCTGGAATCTCACGGGCAACTCGGGTACTGATCCCGCAATAAATTTTTTAGGCACCACCGACAATCAACCCCTGTTATTCAAAGTAAATAATTTGCGTTCAGGTTACATCGATAACAAAGATGGGCCATTCCTGGGAAGGAATACTTTTTTTGGCAAAGAAGCAGGCTTGAACTATAATGTTAGTGGTTATGAAAATACTTTTATTGGTTTTAAATCGGGAATGGCAATTGTTTCGGGTGATCTGAATATGGCTGCAGGGAGCCATGCATTACAGAATATCACAACAGGGTTTGCAAATGTAGCTATCGGGTCAAGAGCGATGAAAAACACAACAACCGGATTTCAAAATTGCGGAATCGGATTCAGCGCGCTCGAAAATGCCACAACCGGTTTCTTCAATCAGGCCTTTGGGTACAGGGCTATGGCCAGTCCTGTAAACCCTGGAATCGGGAATCATGCTTTTGGATATGAGTCGATGTTAAATAACATAGGAAGTTTTAATTGCGCATTCGGTCAAACCAGTCTGAGATCCAATATTACTGGAAACCTAAATGTGGCTATAGGTAGTTCTGCCATGTACAATAATACAAGTGGAAGCAACAATGTTGGAGTTGGAGAGCTGGCATTGGTGAATAATACTTCTGGCAACAACAATACAGCTGTAGGATACCGTGCCAGCCACATTGGTACAAACACCAGCCGGGTAGTTGCCATTGGCGATAGTGCACTTTTTTTTAATTCAACGTCAGGTAATGTTGCAGTGGGCTCCAGGGCCATGCGGAGCAATACAGTAGGAGATTTCAACACCTCCTTTGGGTTTGAATCGATGTACAGGAATATTTCAGGAACCGGTAATACAGCAATAGGATATGCATCTTTATCTGAAAACACAACAGGTTTTGTAAATATAGCCTTGGGTAACTCTGCATTGTTGTTCAATACTACAGGCTTTTTCAATATTGCTTTGGGCAATGATGCATTACGCAACAATACGGTGAGCACCTGGAATATTGCAATCGGTGTGGCTGCCTTGTCGAACCAGGCCTATTCCGCGTCGGGTAATTTCGATGGCAACAACATAGCAATTGGTCATATGTCGATGATTTCATTGAACCAGACAACATTCACCAATGCAATTGAGAATGTTGCTGTGGGTAATAATGCTATGGGCAACATCACAACAGGCGCGTACAACACAGCGCTGGGTCATAATGCGTTTTATGGTTCATGGGCGAGTGGATCCAGGAACGTAGCTATTGGTAACGGTGTTTTATATAATGCCGGAGCTGTAAATGAAAACGTGGCTGTAGGTTATTTCGCATTGCGAAACAGTACAGCAGATTTTAACACCGCCACAGGTTGTTATGCCATGGGATCTAATACATCAGGTATGAACAACAGTGCGTTTGGCCATAGGTCGATGCAGTTAAATACAACAGGATTCAATAATGCTGCATTTGGTAGCCAGTCAATGAACGGCAATACTACAGGTAATGCGAATTCAGCATTCGGTTCATTATGCATGGCGATGAATACAAACGGAGTTTCAAATACTGCAATGGGTAATTTGGCTATGAACAGCAGCCTATCAGGAAATAACAATGTAGCAATAGGAAAAAGCGCAGCTCAGATGATGATCACCGCGTCAAATATTGTTGCTGTTGGAATGAATAGCCTTCAGCAGAACCTCTCATCAAATAATGTTGCCATTGGAGCAAATTCCGGTGTCAATTTTACATCGTACAATGGCTGTACGCTTGTTGGAAATAACACCGATGCGAATGCAGCCGGATACACCAATTCTTCTGTATTTGGAGCCG
>JANWID010000126.1 GCA_025450095.1 Bacteroidia bacterium
ATATGTACAGTATTATATATACTTTTTGCACATGTACTAACCGGAGTCGCTTCCGTTGATGATTTCCGAAAAACCGGTAGAGAAGCCTCTGTCACCTTTGCTATTCAAACGTACATGACAAATTTCGGCTGGCTTGCAAAGCTTGTTACCGTCGCTATTCTTGCCGGATTTTCTTCTGTGATTCTTGTAATGTTAATGGGTCAGTCAAGAGTATTTTACTCAATGAGCAAAGACGGTCTTGTGCCCAAAGTATTTTCAGTTTTACACCCCAGGTTTCGTACTCCATATAAATCCAATATTCTCTTTTTTGTTTTTGTCGGACTGTTTGCTGCTTTTGTGCCGGGTGATATAGTGGGCGACATGACCAGTATTGGAACTTTGTTTGCGTTCATGTTGGTTTGTGCAGGAATTATCATCCTAAGAAAATCCGACCCCGATATTCCCCGACAATTCAAAACGCCATTGGTTCCTTACGTCCCAATTCTTGGAATAATTGTATGTGGTGCGATGATATACGGACTGGGCTGGACAAATTGGCTTCGCTTACTGGTATGGATCGTAATCGGATTTGTTATTTACTTTGCATATAGCAGGAAGCATAGTAAATTGAGAAATAAAAGTTGAGAAATATCTGGTTATCCACGTTAATCTGATCTTTAGTGTTTTAAATTTGCGGACACTAAGAATTATTCAGGGAAATACATATCAATGAGAAACTTTATAAAACATTTTATGATGTTTTAAGTAAAATATCTAGTTTCATTATTCTCCTCAATTGAATCCAACCCCATTTTGGCGTGATGTCTGGCTGATTATTATCAGCTTTTTAATGTTCATGGGAACAATCTATATCTATTTCCGATTGCGAAGCAGCAATTTCAGAAGGGTTAGAAGATTGTTAGAAGAGAGAGTTGAAGTTAAAACACGCCAGCTTACAGAAAAAAACCTTGAACTGGAAAAACTATCTTTAGTCGTTAGCCGGACCGATAATGCTGTATTGATTGCAGACCCCGAGGGACAAGTGGAATGGGTTAACGATGGCTTTATAAGACTTTTTGGGATTCCCAAAGAAAAATTAATTGACAAAAAATTATCCGAGATCAATGTTTATGAAAAAATTGATCACGAAATCAGTGAAGCAATTAAGAATCAACACTCACGGATTTTTGAAAGTAACGTAAACACGAATGGTGATGAAAATCTTTGGATATCCTCCACGCTTACTCCTATTTATGATGAAGAAGGTCCGTTGAAAAAACTCGTTGTAGTTGATACAGATATTACGGCAGGGAAAAAAATGCAACAGCAAATAGAATCTTCGCTAAAGGAGAAGGATGTTCTGCTGAAGGAGATACACCATCGTGTAAAAAATAACTTACAGATCATTATCAGTTTGCTAAATCTACAGTCAGGATACATTAAAGACGAAGCGACATTAAAGGCCGTGAAGGAAGGACAAAATCGTGTTCGGTCAATGGCGCTGGTGCATGAAAAATTTTATCAATCGGATAAGATAAGTGAAATTGATTTTGCCGAATACATTGAAAAACTTTGTCATTTTCTTTATCAGTCATATGGTGATAAAACGGACCGGATTGAATTGCAGATTAAAGGCGATCATATTGAATTGGATATGGATACCGCTATGCCTTGCGGCTTATTAATTAATGAAATCGTTTCAAATGCATACAAATATGCTTTTCCTGATCAGAACAAAGGAATAATAATGATTGAGCTTAAAAAAACGAATGGAACGATGACGCTGAAAGTGCATGATAACGGTATTGGATTACCCGAGAATTTTGATGTTGAAAAGTCTGAATCCCTCGGAATGCAACTCATACAGGCATTAACAAGTCAGCTGGATGGTGAATTAAAAGTGTCTCATGAAAACGGGACAACTTTTGAAGTATCTTTCCCCTATCCAAAAGTTCATCATGAAAAATTGAATAAATAGAAACAAAAAAAATCAAATCAGGTAAAAAGAAAATTAAATCTGAATATGGCTGCACTAAAAATAATGATTGTTGAAGACGAAATTATCGTCGCAAAAGATATTCAACGAATATTAAAAAAGCTCGGATATGAAGCATTTGACCCTTTTGCAAACGGGAAAAAGGCATTGGATTCAATAGAAAAACTAACCCCGGATATTATCCTACTTGATATCAATCTTAAAAGCAGCGAAATCGATGGCATCCAGGTAGGTGAACAAATTCACCAGCATTACCAGATTCCATTTATTTACCTGACAGCTTTTTCAGATAAAACTACACTCGAAAGGGCAAAACTTACAGAGCCATACGGTTACATTATCAAACCATTCGAAGAAGATGATATTCGTACAGCGATTGAAATTGCATTTTATAAGTATACCAAGGATCTTGAAATGCAAAATAAGGGTAACAGGTTTGCAACCGCACTTGATAGCCTTGAGGTTGCCGTAATTATTACCGACTCGAATGAAAAAGTTATTTTCCTGAATAAAATGGCAGAAACCATAACGGGTTGTCTGAAACAGGAAGCATTGGGCAAAGACATTAGTATAGCAATGAAAAACAGTGGTGCAGAAACTAAAAATGTTTTCAAAACACTTGCTCATACGGTTGTTGGAGAAGCGCAGAAAAAGGAAGCAGATGCCGAAGTCTCAATTTCAAACGGCGCCGCCGAACATAAAGTAGCTGTAAATACATTTCCAATACTAACAGTCAATAATAAAATTAACGGATGTGCTTTTGTAATGACATCCGGCGGAAGAAGGGATACTGTTCAGGAAACCAACACAGATAAAAACCTGTTTAATTTTCTTGAGAATATTTATGCAAACAATAGCTTCTTTGTTAAGAAAGATTCAAGATTTGTTAAAGTAAATTTTCAGGATATACTTTGGATAGAAGCGCTCGACAATTATGTGATTATAAAAACATCTTCAAAGGAGCAATTCATTCTGCATAGTTCCATGAAAGACATCGAAACAAAATTACCACAGATGAATTTTGCCCGAGTGCATCGTTCATATATTGTTCAGCTAGAAAAAATAAATGCTCTTGAGGAGAACGCCTGCATTATTGATGGCAACCGGATTCCAATAGGAAAGTCTTACAAAGATAATCTCATGAGCAGGCTGAACCTGTTTTAATCGGCAGAGATTCATTCCATTCGAAAACAGATTTAGTTTAAAACAGATTTGCTTTCCTGTTAGTTAATTAAAATTTACCTGTAGCTTCACAAAAAATTATTTGTGCAAACCCCCACACCAATTATAAGGGTAAAGGATCTTTCAAAAAATTACCCTGAAATTATTGCAGTAAACGGGATAAGTTTTGATGTTTTCGAAGGAGAAATTTTCGGTTTACTTGGCCCTAACGGTGCAGGCAAAACCACCACTCTCGAAATCATTGAAACCCTCCGAAAAAAAACTTCCGGTGAAGTTTGGGTTGCAGGTTTCTCAATCGATGAAAATGCCAATGCAATTAAACAAAGAATAGGAGTTCAACTCCAGTCTGCAAATTATTATCCCAACCTGACCTTAAACCAACTGCTTGATTTGTTTGAGGGTCTTTACAATACCCCCGTTGATAAAAAAGCAACTCTTGAACGTGTCGGCTTACAGGATCGCGGAAAGTCGAAATATAAAGCACTTTCCGGCGGACAGAAACAACGATTTTCTATAGCTACTACACTAATTAATAAACCACAAATAGTATTTCTTGACGAACCGACAACAGGCCTTGACCCGCAAGCAAGAAGAAACCTCTGGGAACTGATTAGACAAATTCGTTCAGAAGGAACCACCGTGGTAATTACCACACATTATATGGATGAAGCGGAAGTATTGTGTGATCGCGTTGCAATAATTGAGAAAGGGAAAATAATTTCTTTGGATTCGCCTTCAAACCTGATTGACAAACTTGTGTCAAGCGGATTTAAACGAACGGCAGAAATTAAAAAAGCCAACCTCGAAGATGTTTTCTTATCACTTACGGGCCACGAATTACGGGAAGGATAACACACCATGAAGGAAAACTCACAGGTAAAATACAGCCAGCTAAAGGCAATGCTTGCAATTTCAAAAGCAAGTTTCCGGTCAATAATTAAAAGCCCGTCAGCTGTAATATTCAGCCTCGTTTTCCCTCTCATATTTATTTTAGTTTTTGGATTTATAAAAGGTAATTCCATTCGACTTGAAGTGGGAGTAGATCCGCGTTGCGATACGACAGCTGTTATTTACAGACTTTTTTCAGAAATGCCGAATGTTGAGGTTGTCAAAAACAAACAGCCGGCAGAGATGCAGGACTTGTTACATAAAGGCCGTCTCGACGCCATATTAAATGTTTACGATTCTGAAAAAGAAAAAACACAGGTAGTTGAAGTCATCACCTCCAAAGCATCAAGAGAAAAAGGGTTGTTTGTAAAAGCCATACTTACAAATATTGTTGACAAACAAAATCTATCTTATTTGCGCGATTCATCCCGGACAATAGTTTCTGTCGAAAAAGAAAGCGTCAATCATTTTTATCCGGCCGAATTGAAAGAATCATTCGTGCAGGGAAGAGAATATAAAATGATTGATTTTATTTTACCGGGTCAACTTGGATTTTCCATTCTTAGTGCAGGAGTTTTCGGAACTGCTTTTATTTTCTTTTCTCTCAGGCAAACACTTGTACTTAAAAGATTTTTTGCAACCCCGATTCAGAGGCCTTATATCATTTTAGGAGAAGCGTTGAGCAGGTTGGTGTTTCAGCTCCTTGGTTCATTAATAATAATTCTCCTTGGAAGATATTTATTTGGCTTCACTCTCATCAATGGTTTCAAAACGCTTGTTGAAATGCTGCTGTTAGCTGCGATGGGTCTCGTAGTATTTATGGGTTTTGGTTTTGTTGTTTCCGGAATTGCTAAAAGTGAAAGCGTTATTCCTCCGCTTGCAAATGTGATTACGTTGCCACAATTTCTTTTAAGTGGTACTTTTTTCCCCATTGATGCATTTCCAGGATGGTTGCAGGCAATCAGCAAGGTGCTTCCATTGACATATCTCAATGATGCATTAAGGAGAGTTGCCTTTGAAGGAGCCGGTTTTTCAGACATTTCAAGTCAGTTATTAATTATCACCATCTGGGGTGTTGTTGTTTATATTGCGGCAATACGCTTTTTTAGATGGGAATGACGGATTTTTCCTGGTTTATTATTCAAAGCTGACAATTGAGATTTATAACCCCGTTTTCAGGGTATCTTTTTTGTAATTTTGTTGTTTAAAAGTGATATAAATCCATGGGTTCACCGAAGAGCAATTTAGCTAAACGGTTTTTTTTTGCTTGCTTACTTGTACTGTTGAATCATTTTGTTTTTGGACAAACTGGTAAAGACGGCACGAGAGTAATTAGTTCTGCCAATACTGTTGTAAACGCATATACTACTTTACAGGCTAGTGTAAGCGCCGGAAGTAATTCAATCCAGGTTGCCAGTAACAGTTTAAATCTTAGTTTTCCTTCTCCGCTTAATTCAGGTGATTTGATTTTTATTTACCAGGTACAGGGTGCGTCAATAAATATTTCTGATGATCCATCGTATGGTAATATAACCAACTATCAGAATTGCGGTAATTATGAACTTGCCGAAGTGTCTTCTGTTTCGGGTTCAACGATAATAAATATTACCTGCCCGCTGCAACACGATTATACTGCTTCAGGAAATGTAGTTGTTGCCCGCGTTCCCAGGTATTCAACACTCACAATTAATAGTGGAGCTAGTCTGACTTGTCCGGCATGGAATGGTTTTACCGGTGGAGTTTGTGTTGTCGAAGTTTTTGGAACAACAACAATAAACAGCGGTGGAACAATTGATGTTAGCGGAAAAGGATTTCGTGGCGGAAGTTTATTGAATAACAACTCAGGATATGGAGTTTTAAATTACAGGTGGCCCGGTAATGATTATGGTGCAGAAAAAGGAGAAAGCATAGCAGGCGATGTTACAGATTATGATTTATTAGGCGGCAGGAATTGCAAAGGAGCTCCGGCAAATGGCGGTGGTGGAGGGAATTCACATAACGCTGGCGGCGGTGGCGGCGGAAATGCAGGGAATGTTGCAGGGTATACAGGCACCGGTAACCCTGATGTTTCAACGGCATCATGGGCTACAGCATGGAATCTTGAGTCTGCAGGTTTTGCAGCATCAACATCTTCCGGTGGAGGAAAAGGGGGCTATACATTTTCTGATAACAACCAGAACGCTTTAGTTGTTGGTCCTACAAATGGTGCATGGGGAGGGGATGCAAGACGTGAAAATGGTGGTCGCGGAGGAAGACCGCTTGATTATTCAACAGGAAAAATTTTTATGGGTGGCGGTGGTGGTGCAGGCGAGCAGAATAATTCAAAAGGCGGTGCCGGTGGAAGTGGCGGAGGTCTTTTATATTTTCTTTCCTATAATGACGTTAACGGTTCAGGACAAATTCTTGCCAATGGAACCAATGGCGCTTCTACAATTCCATTTAACGGTACCGATGGAGCAGGTGGCGGTGGTGGTGGTGGAACAGGTCTTCTCAATACAACAAATGCTGTTACAGGAATTTCAATTAATGCAAACGGAGGCAATGGGGGTTCACAGACAGTTGCAGTTTTCACTCTCGAAGCTGAGGGACCCGGTGGCGGTGGCGGCGGCGGATACATTGCACTTTCAAACGGAGCCGTTACAAGAAATACAAATGGTGGAATCAACGGTACTACCAACTCAGGAACATTGACGGAATTTCCACCTAACGGTGCAACTAAAGGAGGTGCCGGAATTAATAATGCATCATTAAATGCTTTTCGAATAATTACCCAGCCAGTTAATTTATGTTCTTCCACATCAACAACACTTACATTTACAACAAGCGGCACGACTCCGCCCGGAATAATTTATAACTGGTATGATCAGGCAACAGGAGGATCACCGGTTGGTAGCGGAACAACATTTACTACTCCTATGCTTACGTCTTCTAAAACCTACTACATCAGTTGTTGTCCGGGCTCTGTTCGAGTACCATTACAAGTTAACGTAAGCAATAGCCCATCGGCGTCATTTTCATCCACAACAGTTTGCGCGGGCAGTTCGACAAATTTTTCTGCAAGCGGTTCTTCAGGCATAACTTCCTGGAATTGGAATTTCGGTGACGGCTCCGGTACTTCAATTCAACAAAATCCTTCGTATACCTATTCTTCCGGAGGGAATTATACTGTGACACTTACAGTAAGCAATGGTGTTTGTACAAGCACCGTTTCACAAAGTACAAATGTATTTAACGCACCTGTTGTAAACTATTCTTCTTCTGCTTCGTCAACCGGTTGTGGCCCGCTAACCGTTCAGTTTACAAACAGCACTACGAATGCAATCGGCTACTCCTGGAATTTTGGCGATGGAACACCATTAAGTACACAAACAAATCCCTCACACACATATTCTTCTGCAGGAACCTATACTGTGATATTAACCGCGAGCGGAGCCGGAAGCTGCTCCAATTCAATTTCACATGTTGTTTCAGTGGGTCCTCCCCCTACCTCATCATTTACATCTAATAATAATATTTGCCAGAACGATACCATTTTCTTTGTTAATCAATCAACCGGTAATGGATCTACAATAACATCTTTGAGTTGGAATTTTGGTGACGGAAGTCCGCCTACAACTTCAACGAATCCGTATCATATCTATACATCCACCGGTGTTTTCAATGTAACATTAACCGCTACTTCCGCCTTGTGTTCAGATGATACGGTAATTTCTATATCAGTAAACCAGGCACCGGTAGCAGGTTTTACAACTTCTGCTGTAAACGGATGCGCTCCATTGAATGTAAATTTTACAAACAGCACAACCGGTTCGCCAACATACAACTGGAATTTTGGTGACGGATCTCCAACTTCTTCACAACAAAATCCAACTCATATTTATTCTTTACCGGGCACATACAATGTTACGTTAATTGCAATACAAGGAAGCTGTTCGGATACTGTTGTTCAGACAAATTTAATTCAGGTTGCGATCTCTCCCCATTCATCTTTTTCTTCCCTTCCTGCAATCTGCCTGGGAGACAGCATTTCCTTTAATAATTTATCGACCAGCGGTGGTTCTCCGATAACATCAAATCAATGGGATTTTGGCGATGGCACACCACTTTCTACACAGGTGAACCCGGTACATTATTATAGTTCATCCGGTTCTTACAATGTAAAACTCACAACTACTGCAGGCACTTGTCCGGATGACACAACAATTGTAATTAACGTTAGTCCCGGACCCGTAGTTGCTTTCAGTGTTTCAAATCCTATTGGTTGCGGAAGCCTGCTTGCAAATTTTGTTAATACAACAACAGGATCTCCGACGTACAGCTGGAATTTCGGAGACGGAAGTCCGCTTTCAAATGCCTCTTCGCCAAATCATAATTATTCGAGTCCAGGTTTATATTCTGTCACACTGATTGCTTCACAGGGTTCTTGTTCAGATACACTGAGCCAGGCAAATATGATCCAGGTGTTAAATGCACCACTCAGTTCATTCAATTCAACGAATGTATGCACCGGGGATTCTACACATTTTATAAATCTTTCAAGTGGAAATGGAAATCCTGTAACTTCTTATTCATGGGATTTTGATGATGGTTCATTCAGTAACAATATTTCACCGTCGCATCTTTATGCATTGCAGGGAACTTACCAGGTGAAATTGACTATCAGTACATCCAATTGTACAGATGATACAATCATTACTGTAAACGTTAACCCTGCTCCGGTAGTAATATTCACATCTTCCTTAAATCATGCCTGTGACAGCGCAACGGTTTTGTTTACGAACTCATCAACAGGCGCAACTAATTATAGCTGGTTATTTGGTGATGGCGGTACATCCTTGTCATCTTCTCCAACGCACACCTATGCAATAGCAGGTTCGTATACGGTTCTGTTAACAGCAACAACCAATAATGGATGCAGCACGACAAGGGCTAATTTAAATATGATAAATATTCACCCTACTCCCGATGCACATTTTACGGTATCCTCATCGAGTATTTGTGTGAATGATTGCATTTCTTTCAGTGGACTTTCGACTCAACAGGCAAATTCCTGGACGTGGACTTTTAACGGGGCAGTACCATCTGCATTTGTTACACAGAATCCATCTAATATATGTTATCCAATAGGCGGAAACTATGATGTAACACTTACTGTATCTAACGGATATTGTGAAAGCAATCATACGGAATCTTCATTCATCCATGTTGTTGATTGTTCAACAATTCCGAAGGCAGAGTTTATTTGCGGAGACACAACTCTCTGCAGCAATTCCTGTATTGATTTTGTAAGTATTTCTTCGAATGCAACATCATGGCAATGGTTTTTTCCGGGTGCAACTCCTTCGACTTCTGTTTTGGAACACCCTAATAATATTTGTTATCCTAATCCGGGTACCTACGATGTTAAATTAATTGCCGGTAATCCTGCCGGGCATGATACGATTATACAAAGCAGTTTTATCCAGGTAAATCCTGCTCCTGTAACACCGGTTATTAACCAGGCAGGAGATACATTGACGTCGTCGGCTGCACAAAATTATCAATGGCATCTGAATTCCATACCTGTTTCCGGAGCTACATCACAGCAATTTATTGCAATGCTTTCTGGCGATTATTCAGTTTCGATTACAGATGCTAACGGGTGTACTTCAACATCTTCTTCAAAATATGTTTCACTTACCGGAATTGATGAAAATGAAAACGACTTATTATATTATATATATCCGAATCCTTCACACGATGAAATTTCAGTAATGCTTTCAAGCAAAATACCCTTAAATCTTACACTTTCTATGTATGATGTTTTAGGTAGCAGGATCTTTTCAAAGTCCATATCAATGGATTCCAATACGGAAACTCATAAATTTAATTTATCCGAACAGGCTTCAGGTACCAATTTTCTTCGAATACAATCGGATGACTGGAGGATTATTCGTTTGGTGGTTAAGCACTAGTATTTAGCAATGATTTTTCGATGTAAGAAACCATGATTTCTTACTTCAACTAATTTCTGAAAGAAAAGTAGAATATACTTAGCCCGTAAACTATTAAAAC
>JANWID010000127.1 GCA_025450095.1 Bacteroidia bacterium
CAGAGAGTCGATCTGTTATACCAGTTAATAGTACGCAAACAACATTAGATATCAAAGTTGAAAATGAAGTAAATCCTTCTGAGCAATCCGAAGATGTACAAAGTACTTATATAATGGCTGCGATTCAAAAATTGAAAAAAGATACTGAAGTAATTGAAAAGATTAAAAGATCAGGAATTCCGTGGAAAGGCTTTGCTGAATCACTGAAAAAGCATTTACCTGATATAATGGAAAACAAAGATGACATCGCTCATCAGAATGTAGTGCTTGCTATGGATATAATATTTGGACCACAGAACCTCCAATGGGAAAGTACAAGAAAAGAAAGCAAAAGTAAGGTAGGAGCTATGACAACGTGGCTTGTTTTGAAATAAGCTGCTCCAAAATAATCAAATATAATGAACCGCTTTTATTATGGTAGTGAGTTATCAAAATTTCTTACTGAAGATTCAAGTTCAATTCTTGGGAAATTGGTTTCAGAAAGTCAATTTGATTTGATATTAAGTCAAAATAGTTCTTGGCAAAAACAAATTGAATTTTTAAAAGGTGTGCTATATAATTTTAGTGGTGCCATCTATTTTGAGTATGCGATTCCAAGAATGGGTAGAAGAATCGATGTCATAGTTATAATTAAACAAGTAATATTTATTCTGGAATTTAAAGTTGGAGAAAAAGAGTTTCTATCATCTAATATTGAACAAGTATGGGATTATGCATTAGATTTAAAAAATTTTCATGAAACCAGTCGGGATGCGATAATAGCCCCGATCTTAATAGCTTCTGAAGCCAAAATATTCAACGACTCTATTCAATTCTCTTTTCAATCCGATAACATTTTATTCCCGATATGTTCAAATATCTCTTCCTTAAAGAAAATTATAGAAGCAATTTTGAAGATAAATCAAGGAAATGGAATAGATATTAATTCATGGATTAATGGCAGATATTCACCCACTCCCACAATTATTGAGGCTGCAATGGCATTATTCAATAATCATTCAGTCGAAGATATTTCAAGAAAAGATGCTTCTGCTGAAAATCTGAGTAAAACAAGCAGAGCTATTGATGAAATAATTCATTCATCTAGAAAACAAGGTAAAAAATCTATTTGCCTTGTAACAGGTGTTCCGGGTGCTGGTAAAACTCTGGTTGGGTTAGATATTGCTACAAAACATCTGGATAAAGCAGAAGGTACTACCAGTGTATTTCTATCAGGTAATGGACCATTAGTTGCCGTGCTAAGGGAAGCACTTACGCGTGACAAGGTAAAACGCGAAAAAGAAAACGGAATCAAAGTTCGAAAAGGTGAAGTACTAAGTCGCGTGAAAGTTTTCATCCAAAACGTTCATCATTTTAGAGATGAATACTTGAAAGATGCTGGTGCACCATTTGATCATGTTGCAATTTTTGATGAGGCTCAACGAGCTTGGAATCTTGAGCAAACCGCTTCTTTCATGAAGCGGAAAAAGAATGTTGTTGATTTTGCACATTCAGAACCAGAATTTCTGATTTCTTGTCTAGACCGTCATAAAGATTGGTCAGTTATAGTTTGCTTGGTTGGTGGAGGACAAGAAATTAATACTGGTGAGGCTGGAATCACAGAATGGATTGAGTCGTTGAATAGGTCATTCCCCGATTGGAATATTTACATTTCATCAAGGATAACCGATAAAGAATATGCGGCAGGAGAGGCTCTCAAATTAATAGAAAATCGCCGAAATGTTTTTATTAAAGACGAATTGCATTTGGGGGTATCAATGAGATCTTTTCGTGCAGAACACCTTTCAAAATTAGTGAAGTGTATTTTAGATCTTGATTTAAACGAATCAATTTTTCATTATAATTCTATTCGAGAAAAATATCCAATTGTTTTAACCAGAGATTTAGGGAGGGCGAAACTATGGCTCAAGCAAAAAGCAAGAGGTAGTGAGCGATATGGTATTATGGTTTCATCCCAAGCACAACGATTAAAACCACATGCAATTGATGTTAAATCGCCGATGGATCCAATACATTGGTTCTTGGATGGTAAAGAAGATGTGCGTTCCTCGTATTATTTGGAAGATGTAGCAACCGAATTTCATGTCCAAGGGTTAGAAGTTGATTGGAGTTGTGTTACTTGGGATGCCGATTTCCGATATTCATCAAAAGGTTGGGAATCCTATTCTTTTGTTGGGGATAAATGGAACAACATAAAAAAAGAAGAAAGAAGACAATATTTGAAAAATGCCTATCGAGTTTTATTGACTCGTGCGCGGCAGGGAATGGTCATTGTGGTTCCTGAAGGAAATCCTAATGATCACACAAGAAAAGTGGAGTATTACGATACAACATATGATTATTTCAAAAAAATAGGGATGGAAACTATTTGAATTTTTTGTATAATTTTATTCTTATGTCAAATTCAAAAATAACTCCAATGAACATCCACTTTGTCGACGTTGATCAACCAACAACATGTCCCCTCTGCGGAGCTCGAACGGATTTTACCCAAATAGAAACCACTTTTCCATTCACTCAAATCCACAAATGCCTAGATATAAGTTGTGGATACACTTTTATAGGTGAGATTGATGAGAATCAATTGAAGGAACTGAAATTCCAATGAAAATGGGAAGTGAAACCTCAAAAATCGAATCTGTTGAAATTTACCAATCCCCAATAAAACTCAAAGCCCCCTTCATAACTTCTTTAGGGCTTCATGAGTATGCAGAAAATGTTTTCGTAGTTATCAAAACGGACAATGGTATAACAGGCTTTGGTGAGTGCAGCCCTTTTATGACGATCAATGGGGAGAGCATGGAGACGTGTTTTATTGTCGGGCAGTACATAGCTAAAGTTTTAAAGGGAAAGAATGCATTGGAAATTGAGGCGTGTTCAAAAGCAATGGATGCAGCTATTTATGGTAATGCAAGTATCAAAAGTGCATTTGATATGGCCTTGTATGATATCGCTTCTCAAGATGCAGGCGTTCCGTTGTACCGGTTTTTGTCGGGCAGCAATAATAAAGTTTTAATAACCGATTACACGGTAAGTATTGACGAGCCGGAGAAGATGGCACGTGATGCACAAAAAATAAAGGAAAATGGTTTCCAGGTAATAAAAGTAAAACTTGGGGAATCTAAGGAAACAGATATAGAACGCATACGGCTCATCAGAGAAACTATCGGGAATCAAATTCCGATTCGGATTGATGCAAACCAGGGTTGGGAAACCGATGAGGCCATACAAACATTAATTGTATTAGCATCCTACAACATTCAGCATTGCGAAGAACCCATTCCACGCTGGAATTTTATGGAACTTTCGAAGGTGAGACAGCATAGCTCTATTCCCATCATGGCAGACGAATCCTGTTGCGATCATCATGATGCAAAACGATTAATTGATTTATCGTCGTGCGATATGTTTAATGTGAAGCTGGGAAAGTCATCCGGCATTTTCAAAGCACAAAAAATAATTCGTCTCGCCGAGCAAGCAGGAATAAAAGTTCAAATCGGCGGTTTCCTCGAATCAAGACTGGGCTTCACCGCAGCTGCACATCTGGCACTTACCAGCGACAACATTGTTTATTGTGATTTTGATACGCCGCTGATGTTTACGGAGGATCCGGTTGTTGGTGGAATAACTTATAGTGCAAATGGCGTAGTATCGGTTCCGGAAACAAATGGACTTGGAGCAACGGTAGATGAAAAATATTTGAAATCATTAAAGTGTGTGACAATTTAGTCACAATAGTGAACACGGATGAAACGCCCGCCTGACCGGACAGGCAGGGATTACCACGGATTAAATTCTTCTATAAAACAAATCCGTGTAAATCCGCTAAATCAGTTTAATCCGTGTTCCATTTTTTACCCATTAAAACACCCCCGGGAAAAATACCCCCTTATTTAATTTTGGATATTAATAGTGAGCTGATAATTTTATCAATGTTTTTATAAACTGCCGCATTTACTTTTATATTTACTTCAATAAGATGGATTATCAAATGTAATTGCAATAATCTGCTGATTAATTCAACGAATAAAAGAGTGTTTAAAATCAGATTCACAAATAAATCGATATTTAAGATAGCTGTCTTAGTATCGCTTTTGCTTTCAAAGGAAATGAAAGCCCAGGATGATTGGGTATTTAACAGCCATTTCAATTATGGATTAACATTGAATTTAAACTGGGGCAACAGGCAGCAATTTCCCGGACTAAAATTATTTGCAAGTTATGGTATCAGCGGATGCTATCATGAAAATGTAATAACTAATTATGGTATTACATTGATCGCATATTCTAAAACACTCGGTTCAAACATGAATCCGCTTTATAATGATATACAATTGGATCTGGTAAATGCAATTTCGATGGGTTACGGTGATAAATGGGGAAGTTATCCCAAGCATTTACGAACAGTGGACATCGCTCCTTATGATAATATCATCCTGAACAACAGTTATGCTGCTCTTTTCACAGCAAATTTTATTCTCAATAGCAGCAACAGGAATCAGATTGTCGGATCATTTATCGGATCATTTCCTGGCTTTAGTATCAATTATTCAAATGATGGTGCACCACCCTTTAACATAATTCCGGTAGCCGATCATTTTGACCGGTGGTGGACAGGAGGATTAAATGTATTTGGACATTCCAGGAAAGGTTATAATATTGTCGAATTCGGATTCAACCAGTTTACTGGATACTCCCCTCTTTTATATGAATTATCAAACCTGATTGGAATTGATATCCCGCCGTACAATTGGGAATATCTCAAGGATGAAGAATCAAACAAAAAGAAAAATTTTCATGCTTACAACTCTTCCAACTATTATCTCCGGATCAATAGTCCTGAATTTTATGGATTTGAAGTTGGGGTAATTGGAAAGCTTAGGTATAATGATGACAGTTTTATTATTGGACTTCAGGATATCATTCATTATTTGCAAAATTTCTCTTTGCATCCCAATCATGATGATAACAAAATATATATCGGGGTAAATTTTAAAAATTCGCTTAATGTTCCAATTCAAAATTAAGCAAATATTGTTTTTTGTGATTTTGGCAACATTGGGAACTGGTTGCACAATAAAATCTTTGCCGATAAAAATGGATCGGGACCAGATTAGCAATTTTATAAATCAAATTCAAACAGATAAAATTGATTCGATTGAAATTTTTAAATCGCAATTTCAAAATCAACTTATTGAAATTGAACAAACGGTAGACTATGGATCTTTACCACCAACTGACCATAATCCGACCGGATATTATGGTTATACTGGCAATTCAACGGTTTTATACCTGATATTAATTTATAAGCCCGATTCAAAAATTGAATGTTTGTATATAAGTTATTCGACCAGAGTTGGTGCAGATGGGGAAGGTAATAGAGTGGATGAAATTACCGGAATAGGTACAATTTATTATGGGAGATACTCACGAAAACAGTTGAAGGCCGGGAAAGATAAAAACACCTATGAATTTGATAGAGCCGTAAAAGTTGTATATAAGAAAAAAGAAAAAGCCTGGAAGCTTAAGAATACCTGGAATGCGGCTGACGAGTCAAATATTACTTATAATAAAATGATTTTTGTAGAATATGATTCGTTAAGTAATGACTCAACTATATCGATTTCAAAAATTATTGCACCAGGTGGTAATAAAATTGGCGGCCCTAAACCATTAGTATATGACTTGCAGCATTTATTTAATTCTCCGGGAATAAATTTTAAAAAGGAAACATTAAAATAATTTAATTATGGCTTCTAAAAAATTCAGGATAAAGATATTTAAAACTATACTTTTTGGCAGATATAAGAACAAATGTTATTGCGAAAAGGAAATATCAGGTGACCGGGAAGTTTGGATCCGATATAAGATTGTACCAGGTGGAACTCTTCGCCTGGACGAAGAATATAATACACAGGAGGAATGTGTTATGCCTTGTAAATAACCAGGGAGAATGAATGAGTGATAAAATAAAAAAATTAATTACTAAGGAAAGCGGTTTTTATTTTGACGTAATAAAGGCAGCCGGAATGTCAAAGGCGGAACAATTTTGAATAATAAGGGGAATCCTATTTAACATTCCGGGGCTTATTTTTCATAGCTATTATATGAGAAATTCAAATTCGTTGAGCTTCGCAATGAATCCATTTGGGCCTACCGAATGTATGAATCTCTTGTAGCCGGGCAATTATAAAATCATACTCCAAACAGATAAATGAATCATTACTATTGATGCCGACTGGTTAATTTTTCTTTCGAATAGAGAAATTTTCAGTAACAAAAAAATCTAATTAGCTTTTTCAGTTTCAGCATTTATTCAAAGTCCACCGTGAAAAATACCCCCGTGGAAAATACCCCCATTTAGATTATACTTTTAGTATAAATCAATTTTGTGGGATTGTAGAGGAATATAATTTTGGGTATATCGGGAAATGTTAAAAATTATACATCATTCGAATTGAGTTTCGAAGTGATGATACATAATTGAATAATCCTTATTATGAATAGTATTGTTTAATTTATAGTGATGGAGCAATTAAAACTAAAAACATATGAAGAAGTTTTGAATTTTCTTCAAGCAAGTGAAATAAAAAAACAAAATACATATCGTCAGCTTTTTGTTGCTGCTTGCTTCTGTTTTGTTATTTCGACAATAATCTTATTATATTTTGGAATATTCAATGTAGAAGATGGCATTTTAGAAATTAGTGACATTTTAGAGGTCGCTTTGATACCACTTTTCAATTTTATTTTCGCTAGTATTCAAAAGGATTTGATGGAATGCTCAAAACTCTATATTATAAATATATTAAAGGAGAAATTTCAATCAGCAGAAATTAGCAATGATCAAATCAAGGAAACAGAAATTCAAAGTTTTATTATAGAGATACTTAAATCAAAAATATAATGATGGAAAAGATATTTCATTTTTCAAAAATAGTGCTCTTAGGGGTTTTTTCTATTTTAATTCCTCTGCTTCTTATTTCAAATAAGGTTGAGAAGAATTACTTAGGTAATGAAAATTGTGATCTTAAAGCTCAAATTTACAACCTTAAGTCCGAAAATGAGCGAATGCTTAATGAAATAAAAACTATTGGGTTAAGCAGACAAACTATTATTGATAGTCTTGAAAACGCAACTATAATTGAACAAGAGAAGGTAACTGCTGGTAAAGGATTTGGGTTATCAATGCTCACAATTAAAGTTACAACTTCCAGATATGAGAACGAAATTAAAATAGGGGATGAAACAAAAGAAGAAAAATTTGAACTAACTGCGGAAGAAAATAAAAAATTATATGCATTTATTATAACTAATGGATTTAAAAGGTTAAAATAAAAACTTTATGAAAAAAATTATTTTACTCGTTTTAATTATCATAGTTGCTGCTATAAATGCTTTTGCTCAAACTCAATCCTACCGATTAAAATTTCAATACCGGATATCAAGTAATAAGTTGGTAAAACTCAATAGTAAAGGATATCATATTGTAGATACGAATAAGGTTCAGTATAGATTTTGCCCTCAGTTAAATGAACCGTTTAAATGCCTTATAAATAATAAAGATGGAGAACTTTCGATTGATCCCTGGGCAATAACTGATAGCAGAACAAACAGCTATTTGAAAAACCCAGTAACAGATCCTTGCTATGGGCAGGATAGTGTAATAAATGCAAACACGCCAAACATATTGAAAATAGTTAACCTTAAGCGTTCGAAAGTGGGCAACCCTACTAGAAAAATTTGTCTCCATTATCAGACAATTATTGTAGGAGTCAATATAATCGGCCTTAAAGTCAGACCTCAGGTAAAGGATTATAATGACAGCACATATTCAGCAAATGCACTTACAGGAAATTTCAACTTGGGTTTATCAGGGGGTTATTCATTTGGCTGGACTCAATTTACTCACCGATCCAGCAACAGCTATTCAGTAACTCCCGGAATTTCATTGGGATTTTCATCCGCCAGTTTAAGTAAAGAGCCTCTTAAGAAGAAAGTAACTACAACGTATTCGCTGAATAATTTTATTTTATCTCCATCTGCAAGTGTAACAATTGCCCGCAACGACATTGGATTAATTTTTACTTACGGCCACGATATTATGTTTGGAAGACATTCGGACGCATGGGCATACCAGGGTAAGGGATTTTTTGGACTTGGGATTGCTGCAGGATTAAAACTTTAATAACTACTGAACAATTTTCTTTTTAAATAAAACCTCAGAATAATTATGTCCCAAACCCTCGTCTTCGTCCACGGCTGGAGTGTAACTAATGTTAATACGTATGGCGAGTTGCCGGTGCGCCTGCGTAATGAAGCTACTGCCCGTGGGCTCGATATTCAGACACGGGAAATATTTCTTGGGAAATACATCAGCTTTAATGATGCGGTGCAGCTTTCCGATATTTCACGCGCGTTTCGCCAGGCGATTAATGATGATCTTGGCGATTTAATTAAAGCCGGAAAACGGTTTGCATGTATCACGCATTCAACAGGTGGTCCTGTGATCAGGGACTGGTGGAGCCGCTATTGTTTTGGAACAGGTAAAGAATGTCCGATGAGTCACCTTATCATGCTGGCACCTGCAAATTATGGTTCGGCGCTGGCACAGCTGGGGAAAAGCAGGTTAAGCCGGATCGCATCCTGGTTCGATCATGTGGAACCGGGTGAGGGAGTGCTTAACTGGCTCGAGCTGGGAAGTGCGGATGCGTGGAAGTTAAACCTGCAATGGATTTTTGCCGATAAAAATGTAATTGATCCCAAAGGGATCTTTCCGTTTGTAATAGCCGGTGAATGCATCGACAGAAATCTTTATGATCATCTGAATTCCTATACGGGTGAAATCGGATCCGATGGCGTGGTTCGCGTGGCCGCCGCAAATTTGGAATCGACTTACATCCGGCTCGAACAACAGGCATCCGAATTAAAGATAGCTGAAATGAAACAGGCGCTTCAAACACCGTTGAGAGTCGTAGCCAGTAAATCGCATTCGGGTGATAAAATGGGCATCATGAAAAGTGTGAAAGCAGCAGATGATACCCAAAGCAGCGAAACTGTCAATGCCATATTCGATTGTCTGAAAGTGACCACCAAAGCTGACTACGACAGTTTATACCAGGCGTTTTTTGATCAGACCCGGCAGACACAGGAACGTGAAAGAATCGAAATCGAAAAGAAACATTTACTCTCCGACCGTATTTTCATCCACGATCGTTTTTCCATGGTAATATTTAAAATCACGGATAGTGAAAATCACCCCGTAAACGATTTCGATTTAATTCTCACCGGTGAAGATGACGACCCTGATCACTTGCCAAAAGGATTCCTGGTTGATCGTCAGCGTAACCGCCTTTCACCTGAGACAATCACATATTATTTCAACTACGACATCATGATCGGTAATACGGAGGTAATTCATAACGGGGAGGACTTACGTAAAAAAATCAAGGGGATCTCCGCACTTGGAATGGAAATCCGCCCCCGGCCGGATAAAGGATTTGTCCGCTACCAGCCCTGTAAAATAAAAGCGAATTATGATTTGTTCAGCAAGGCACTGAAACCAAACTGCACTACATTAATTGAAATAAAATTACAGCGATTGGTAAGCAATGAAGTATTCCGGTTGCAACAATTAACCGGACCCGATATGCCAGGTAAAAAAGAAGGAGATTTTAAAAATGTAAAACCCGGAACCGATGTAGTAGCGTAACATTGAATTATTACCTAAACTGAAAAAAGAAAAAATGAATCGCATAAAAATAAAAACCTTCAAGGATTACCTGGCAAATATTGAAGAAATTCAGGAATCAGAGTTCACTATTTTTTTGTACAGGGGCCAGAGTGGAAATGATGCATTGCTTCCTTCGATATCACGACCCAGACCCGATTTTGATACTACAAAAATTGAAGTCCAGATGCTCAATGATCTGAAACGCCGGTCTCCGTTATTGATTAAGTCGACGCCACGAAACGATTGGGAATGGTTGATCTTAGCGCAACATTTCGGACTTAGAACCCGGTTACTTGATTGGACCAGCAATCCATTAATTGCACTTTGGTTTGCCTGCAGTAATGAATATAAAATGGGGAATAATTCATTTGTTTATATTTTATCGGCAAATGAAGATATGTTAGTAGACCTTACTTTAAATGAATCGCCATTTACAACAAACAGAACAAAAATATTGCGGCCAACTCTCAATAATGAACGGATTATTGCTCAATCAGGATGGTTTACTACGCACCGGTTTTCAAGAAGCAATAAAAAATTTGTAACGCTTGAAAATCATCGGAAATTTAAATCCATGACTACCGAAATTGAAGTTCCTGCAGCACAGAAAAGTCAAATACTCGATAAATTATCAATATTTGGAATTAACAGCAAAACTATTTTTCCGGATATCAATGGACTCTGCTCGTTTCTGAACTGGAAATTTCATGAAGAAATTATGTGCGGCTAAAAGTAGTGTAACGAATGTACGAATGGGCTCCGCCCTACGAATCTACTAATGTAACGAATTTACGAATGGGCTCCGCCCTACGAATCTACGAATGGCTTATTCGTAATTCGTAGGGCGGAGCCCATTCGTAAATTCGTTACATTAGTATATTCGTTACGCTAATTCGTAGTATTAATTCTATTATTCCTGAGCTATAAAATTTGGATTTTTACAGCCCGGATTTTTATAATTCGTAGATTCGTATTCATTCGTACATTCGTTACATTACAAAAACATGTTCATTCGTAACTTCATTATTGCAACCTTCATGCTTTTATCAAGCGTATCATTCTCTCAAACCACACCTGCTTTTAATATTGAGAACAACGATACCATTTATACAATTCCGGAAAAGATGGCTGAATTTCCGGGAGGGGATGATGCGATGATGAAGTACCTGATAAATAATATTAAGTATCCTGCAAAGATGCGGGAGCAGAATATTCAGGGCAAGGTATTTATTTCATTTGTGGTTTCGGAAAGGGGACAAATATCCAATATCAGAACGTTGCATGCTCCGCACCAGGACCTGGCAGATGAGGCCATCAGGGTGATCTCGGGAATGCCTGAATGGATACCTGCCATGCAGGATGGGCGCCCTGTAAAAATGCAATTTAATCTACCCATAAATTTTACGCTGAAAAATAGTGGCCAATCGGATTCGACTGCAATCCGGAAATATGCATTGTACACCGAAGGGAAAGCGCTTTACGATAATAAACAGTATGAAAAAGCAGCTTTGAAACTGGAAGAATGTATAGCACTTGGTCCGGTGGGTGATGCTGTGATAATTCTTTGTGCACAATGCTACCTTGAACTCAACAATACTTCTAAAGCTTGTGAATGTTTGTCAAGGGTTTCGGATAAGGAAGCTAAAACAGCAAGGAAGCTGATGAATAAACATTGTAGCATGTAACGAATATACGAATGGGCTTCGCCCTACGAATCTACGAATTACGAATAAGCCAATATTCGTAATTCGTAGATTCGTATTCATTCGTAGATTCGTAGCACGAAGTGCATTCGTTACATAAGAGAACGATGAAAATAAATTTTTACATAGCGATTTTCATTCTTACAGTATTGACAGGTTGCAGTACCGGTTACGTTGTTGAAGATGACGGAGTGTATTACCATGAATGGAATGAAGCGCGGGGTCATGTTAAAGATTTTTGAAAGATTTGGATCCAGGGACATTTGAAGTTCTGGGTAATAATGATTATGGCAAGGACATCAAATATGTTTACTACAAGGGGAATCCGATAAGCGGAGCAGATCCTGCAACTTTTAAGTTTGTCAGTGATTTGTATGCCACCGATAAATTCAGAGCATATTATGCAGGTGACTCCATTCAATCATCCAGTAATAACGAATTTAAAATTATTGATAGCTATTACTCATCAAACTATAAAGATATTTATTACACCACAAAGCCACTTCACGTTTGTTCAACAAAAGAGTTTACGATATATCCAAATCCAAATAATGAAAGCGAGTATCAACGTTGGGCGACGGATGGTTGTTATTATTATTTTATGAATTATAAAATACCATCAGACGACTATAAAAATGTTATCCTGTTTAAAGGTAGTGCCGGGTTTGCTAAAGATAAAAAATGGGTGTACAAGATGGATAGAAAAATTAATTTTGATGAAGATGGGAATAAGATCCTTGACACAGTTGATGTAGCCACCTTTTCCGTCAAAAATTACATCGATTGTAAAGACAAATTTGGATGTATAAACCCGTATCACGGGAGGCAAGAATGCGAATAGTGTAACGAATATACTAATGTAACGAATATACGAATCGGCTACGCCGTACGAATCTACGAATATTACGAATGGTTTAGCTATCAAATTCGTAATATTCGTAGATTCGTATTCATTCGTATATTCGTTACATTCGTTACAGATTTAGAATTCTTTTGTGAGTCACGTTTTCCCTGCCAAAGACTATTTGTAATCCTAGTTTAAGATTCAATTGTTTAATGTATTCTTCGGCTTGTTTAAAATCCTTGTATTTTATGCGGGTTCCGGATTTTATTTCCACGGCTATTAAATCCTCAACAACGAAATCACATCTTTTTTTCTTAATAATTTCTCCTGAATATTCTATGGGCACTGGGTACTGCTCTGTAAAACGCACGGATTGGTTTTTAAATTCACAAGCAAGAGCTTTTTGATAAACATCTTCTTTTAGTCCGCCGCCAAGCTGGTTGTGGACTTTATAAGCACAACCAAGAATCCGGTAGGAAAGTTCCGGAAATATTAAATCCTGTCTTTTTAAGGTAGTCATGATGGAAAAGTTTTAAATGAAAAGTATTTTAATGAAAGTGCTAAAATAGTAAAAATGTAACGAATTTACGAATGTAACGAATATACGAATCGGCTATGCCGTACGAATCTACGAATATTACGAATGGTTTAGCTATCAAATTCGTATCATTCGTAGATTCGTAGCACGTAGTGCATTCGTTACATTCGTTACATACCACTCATCAAATAGTACTACCGCTCATCAAAAAAAGCTTGTCAGTATATTAAGTTGTTTTTAGGTTTGAGTATCTCAATTTAAAGAACTGACTTTTCTGGTGGATTTGATGTCACCTTAAGTTTTTATAAATAAACACGCGGACACCGAAAAGCGGGAACAGAGTAGGTATTAATATTAATCAATGATGATATGAAAAAGCTACATGATTTTAAAATTGTTTTAATGTTTTTTTTATTGTTCTTAATGGGGGCAGGATTTATTCCTGCATACTCTTCTGCACCTTGTACATCACAGGGGACATGGATTCTACCCGTAGGCTTAACAGTCTGGTCTTTTCCCATCACGGTTGTAAAAAATGTTGTGATACCCGCTGGTGCAACATTGGAAATAAATAATGGTGCTACAATATTCTTCATCGATGTTAGCATCACGGTACAAGTAGGAGGTCGAATTAATATTTATGGTGGTGCTGTATTACAACGATCTCCTAATTGCCCGTGTACATGGCCAGGTATTATAGTGCAAGGCGATAGACTTGCATGTCAGACACCTTTACTTCCTCTTCTTCAGGGATATCTGGATATGAGAAATTCTACAATCATGGATGCCAATATTGCAATAGATGGACAAGATGGAGCTATTCTGTACTGTAGGGAATCGGATTTCATTAATAATAGAATTGATGTCAGGATGACTCCTTATAGTTACAATAATTTTTGCAACAATGGTTGCGATAATATTTCACTATTTACACTTTGTAATTTCATTTGGAATAAACCTATTTGCGGAAATCCGGACTTTGATATTCACGTATGGCTGATGGGCGTATACGATATAGAATTTGAAGGTTGTCAGTTTAGAAATGATTATCCTGTTATTTATACCACTGCAAATACCAGGGGAATCGGGATCAAAGCGGATGATGCATCTTTTGACGTCAGACATTGGGTTATAGGTTCAATTCAGGGACATTGGACCGGTTGTGGTAATAACGCCTGGAGCGAATGTCACCAGGGAGGAATCCGTTCCTTATTTTGCGGTCTGCAGATTGGCATACAAGCAATCTGGTCTGCTGCAGGGCATATTAATACTTGCGATCCTACAAGAGTTCACTATGCTATTTTCAATGATAACAATTACTCCATATTAACAACCGACGAGTCACTGTTTACTACCAGCTGGAGTAATTTCTACTATAACACCACAACGGCGTATTTTACCATCAGACCAATTAATTTTATAAATTGCAAGGTAGATAAGATACTTGCCAGTACACATTCTATTTTCAATAATTCATTCAGAACAAATGAAAGATCGACACAGCATGTAGTTATGGCGGGTGCAACTAATGCAAACCATTATTCTATTTACAGAAATCAGTTCAGGAATGCAAATGGTAATCCTCAGCAAGGAATCGGGGTTCATCTGATAGGGGATCAACTCACCGGTAATTATGTTGAGTGCAATACTTTTCTCGCTCTGAATAACGACATTTATATTAATGGTGGTCTTGGAGGTGACATGACAGGCGGTACGGTGTGCCACCCGTTTTTACCTCAGCCCAGGTGCATCGTTTTACCACAAGGGCAAATTATATCCGCTGGTAATGTATTTTCAGTTTGTGGGATATCTATTTATAACATCGTAAATAATTCAGGTAATGCTGTAAATTACTATTGGCCTGCTTTTCCTAATTGTATTAATGATATTAGCGGTACAACAACACCAATTCAGGCACAGCTAAACTTATGTGAATTACCATGCGGAAGTTGCACATATGAATTCGATTATGATGAGGATCCTCCACTCTGCGGACAAGGACATGGACATCGCCTGGGCACAGAATCCGTTAATTCATCTTCTGTCCATTCGGAAATTTCTGTTTATCCCAATCCGGCAAACAATCATTTCAGTATCAGTTTTGGAAAAATCGAAATGCCCTGCACCATTTCAATTTATGATATGAAAGGTCAGCTGGTAAAAACATTTGAAGCGACCGAATCAATTACGGATATCAACACCGATAATTATCTTCCCGGAGTTTATGTTATCAAAATTCAGAATAGCAGCATCGGCATAAACGAAATTCAAAAAATTCAAATTATTAAATAGTTTTCACCCTTTCCCGGTAAAAGGCTCCTTTGGTATACAAGGGAGCCTTTTCTTAGTAGTGTAACGAATATACGAATGGCTGCGCCTACTAATCTACGAATGTAACGAATGGTTTAGCTATCAAATTCGTATCATTCGTAGATTCGTATTCATTCCAGCCTGCGGCTGGCAGGCGTACATTCGTTACATTAGTAGATTCGTAGCACGAAGTGCATTCGTACATTCGTTACATTCCCTTTCATCAAAAAGTATTACCGCTTGTCAAATAATGCTTGACTACGACTTGAGTTGTTTTTAGGTTTGGATATCTCAATTTAAAGAACTGACTTTTCTGGTGGATTTAGTTTCGCCTTAAGTTTTCATAAATAAACACGCGGATACCGAAAAGCGGGAACAGAGTAGGTATTAATATTAATCAACGATCTCATGAAAAAGCTAAATGATTTTAAAATTGTTTTAATGTTTTCTTTGTTGTTCTTAATCGGGTCAGGATATATTCCTGCATACTCTTCTGCACCATGTACATCTCAGGGGACATTGACTCTTCCCGTGGGTCCTACACTCTGGAATGTTTCCATCACGGTTGTCAACGATGTTGTGGTACCTGCTGGGGCGACATTGACAATAGATGGTGCTGTAATAAACTTCACCGATGTTATGATCAGGGTAGCAGTAGGAGGCCGAATTAATATTTACAATGGAGCTGTGCTGCAAAGATCTCCCAATTGTCCGTGCGTCTGGGGAGGTATTTTGGTTGAGGGCGATAGAAATCAATGTCAGACTCCTACTAATTTGGGTCTGCAGGGATATCTGGATATGAGAAATTCTACAATCAGCGGAGCTTATACTGCTATAGAAGGGCGTGATGGGGCTATTCTGATCTGCCGGGAATCGAATTTCATTAATAATAAAATTGATGTCATGATGACTCCTTATAGTTACAATAATAATTGCAACAATGGTTGCGATAATGGTGCGCTATTTTCACTTTGTAACTTCATTTGGGATAAACCTATTTGCGGAAATCCGGACTTTGATACCCACGTATGGCTGATTGGTGTATACGATATAGAATTTTCAGGTTGCCAGTTCAGAAATGATTATCCTGTTGTTTATGGATTGGCAAATACAAGGGGAATCGGGATCAAAGCGGATGATGCATCATTTGACGTTAAACATTGGGGTATAGCTGTTGCTGGGCAGGGACATTTTACCGGTTGTAATAACACAGCCTGGGGCGACTGTCATGATCGCGGAACCCGCTCCTTATTTTGCGAACTTCAAATTGGTATAAAAGCAAACTGGTCTGCTGCAGGGCATATTAATACATGCGATCCTACAAGAGTTCATTATGCTATTTTCAATGATAATAATTATTCCATATTAACAACCGACCAGTCAATGTTTACTACCAGTTGGAGTAACTTCTATTATAGCACCGCATCGGCATATTTTACCATCAGACCAATTAACTTTATAAATTGTAAGGTAGATAAGATACTGGCCAGTACGCACTATATATTTCATAATTCATTCAGAACCGATGAAAGAATGACACAGCATGTAGTTATGGCAAATGCAACAAATGCAAACCACTTTTATATTTACAGAAATCAGTTCAAGAATGCTAAGGTTATTCCTCAGGAAGGAATCGGCGTTCATCTAATAGGAGATCAACTTACCAGTAATTATGTTGAGTGTAATACTTTTTTAGATCTGAATAATGACATTTATATTAATGGTGGTCCCGGAGGTGACATGGCAGGTGGTACGGTTTGTCATTGGCCAATCATTAATCCAAGGGGTTGCCCCATTTTATCACCAACGCAAATTATATCTGCTGGCAATGTATTTTCAAACTGCGGAGTACCTAATTTTAACATTGTAAATAATTCAGGTAATGCTGTAAATTACTTTGAACCAAATTTTCCTAATTGTATAAATGATATTAGCGGTACAACAACAACATTTAATGTACAGCCAAACTTATGTGAATTACCATGCGGAACTTGCACATATGATTTCGATTATGATCAGGATCCTCCAAAATGCGGGGGACAAGAACATCGCCTGGGCACAGAATCCGCAAATTCAACATCTGTCCATTCCGAAATTTCTGTTTATCCCAATCCGGCAAACAATCATTTC
>JANWID010000128.1 GCA_025450095.1 Bacteroidia bacterium
ATTGGGATGGTCTTGTTAATGGCCGGTCAGGTGCTGCTCCTATAACCCGCTTTGATGCTTCAAAATTCAAAACCCGCTTCGCCTGCGAGGTAAAAAATTTTGATCCCGGTACCATTCTCGATCGTAAGGAGGCCAGAAAGCTGGATTTATTCAGCCAGTTCGGTCTCGCCGCTGCTATTCAGGCAGTAGATGATTCCGGTGTGGTAACTCATCCTTCATTTAACCCCGACAGAGTTGGAGTTATCTGGGCTGCCGGTATTGGTGGTCTTCGGACGTTTTGGGATGAAGCAACTGCGTTTTCAAAAGGTGACGGAACTCCCAGGTTCAATCCTTTCTTCATTCCGAAAATGATCATCGATATTGCCTCCGGACATATTTCAATCCGGTATGGCTTACGGGGTCCCAATTATGCAACTGTATCAGCATGTGCTTCATCAACACATGCGTTAAATGATGCATTCATGCTGATCCGCCTGGGAAAGGCTGATGCTATTGTTTCCGGCGGATCGGAAGCAGCGATAAACGAACCGGCTGTTGGAGGATTTAATGCAATGCATGCACTGTCGGAACGAAATGATGATCCGGTTACCGCATCCCGTCCGTTCGATTTAAACCGTGATGGTTTTGTAATGGGAGAAGGTGCAGCTGCGATCATGTTGGAAGAACTGGATCACGCGCTTGCCCGTGGTGCAAAAATTTATGCTGAAATGATGGGAGGTGGCATGTCTGCCGATGCTTATCATATTACCGCACCACACCCGGAAGGATTCGGCGCTCTGAACGTAATGAAGAACGCGCTTGAAGATGCCGAAATGAAGCCGGAAGAAATTGATTATATTAATGTGCATGGTACATCCACTCCGCTGGGAGATATCAGTGAAGTGAAAGCTATCGCCGGTGTTTTCAAAGAACATGCATACAAACTGAATATAAGCTCCACCAAATCTATGACCGGGCACCTGCTGGGTGCTGCAGGTGCTATTGAATCGGTGGCATCCATTCTTGCAGTAAAAAATAATATCATACCTCCAACCATCAATCATTTTACAGATGATCCGGAGTTTGATCCCCGTTTCAATTTTACATTCAATAAGGCACAGCACCGCAATGTAAACGCAGCGCTGAGCAATACTTTTGGATTCGGCGGACATAATGCATCTGTGATCTTCAGGAAATACAGTTAATTGGATATACTTTTACCTTACCGTCTGTTGTTTTCAGGTGATAAGGAGATGATCCTGTCACTTAAAAATGTACTGGGATTTTATCCTTCTAATCTCTCTGTATACCGGCTTGCCTTTTCTCACCGTTCTGCATCCCAGGCTTCCGTAAACGGAATGCAACTTTCGAACGAACGGCTCGAATACCTGGGCGATGCAATACTCGGAGCCATTGTCGCTGAAATGCTGTTCCGGAGATTTCCTTTCCGGGATGAAGGTTTTTTAACTGAAATGCGTTCCCGCATTGTTAGCCGCGAACACCTCAAAAACCTGGCACTGAAAATTGGTCTTGACAAATACATTAAAAATAATTCGGGTCCCGGTATGTACCGTTCCATGTATGGCGATGCATTTGAAGCGCTCATCGGTGCCATCTTCCTGGATAAGGGTTACAGGCATGCTGAGAAATTTGTAATAAACCGCATCTTCAGCATTCATATCGATTTGAATGAAATCGAAAAAGCAGATCTGAATTTTAAAAGCCGGATTATCAACTGGGCACAACGGGAACGAAAAAATATTTTGGTCGCAACACTCGAAGAAGGCGGAGCTTCGCGGCTCATCAAAGTCCGGCTCATGCTCGACGGAACGGAAATCGCTACCGGTGTCGACTATGTGAAAAAGAAAGCTGAACAGATTGCGGCGAGAATAGCCTGTGAAAAACTCGAAATTGATTAAGTACGGATGGGTACCTGTAACTCATACCTCTTCCATTTTCTTCCTTAACCAATTCAAATCCGCGATTTGTTTTACAGATTCAATTTCATTTTTAATCACTGTAATTTTTCGTTTGTTCCCGTTAGCTCTTACCAGCTGCGTTGTGTACTTTAAAAGATTTCTGTAAATCGTTCGCTGGTATTCAGAAATAAGCCGGTTCCTGTTCAGGAAAACACGAAATGCTGCCACATGATAAAAAAGTGTTTCCTGTTCGTCGGTTTCAAAATAACACTTTAACAGAATAGCACGCATATCCAGCTGGTAATACAAATCCGTAAATTCAACTTGTCGGAGTAAGTTCAGGCTGCGGTGGTAATTACCGATGCTAAAATAATAGTAGGCGAGATTGTACGTATATGCGTTGCTTCTTTCACCAGGAAGCAGATCATTGCTGAATTTTTCGATGAATGATAATACCCAGTTTTGCTGTCCTGCCCGAATACCGATAACAACAATGTTTTTAAAGTCCCATTGTGAAAGATAATTGCCTGAATAAATTACTTTCCTTTCCAGTACTGTACGATAGATTTCAAACAAAACAGAAATATATTCGGTAACTCCCTGGTTAATTTTCTTAATGCAGTAATTCATCACATACTGGTACATATCCCGGAGTTCCTCTTTCTCAAACCTGGAACCATATTCAATCAGCAGCGTCTTCAGATCTTTGAAATGATCATCACGATCGGGTTCGGTAAGTGTTTTATAGATGCGGTAATACACTGCTATAATTGGAATGTTGTTAAACTGCCCCGTCTCCACCAGGCTAACAATTTCATCACGCATCAGGAATTCGTAATTTACCGCCTTCACATTTTGAACGTTGATGATTTCACAAAGCAGCTGAAGTTTTTTTGCAATGAAATAAATATCCAGGTTCCTGGAAACCATTTCCACCGGATTCGATTGATCCCGTTTCTGCCTTGGCAGGTAATGATTCATATGAATAAATGAAAGCCGGTGCCGGTTTAAATAATGTTCTGCA
Source organism: Bacteroidia bacterium (assembly GCA_025450095.1). The sequence goes on from JANWID010000128.1 coordinate 2,923, forward strand.
TTTTCATATGCATCCACCGTTAGATCAATGTCGTCTGTAGGATATAACGACAGGTAAGCCTTATCAGCACCTCTCTGTGCCAGAAGTGTACCAAGCAAAAAACGACTTTCTCCAACATCTGAATCAAGCGCCTTGTATTTCAAAAATCCACACGCATGTTGGTAAAGATCAGTAAGTGCGTACCGGAGTTTCTTGTCATCAAAATTCCCGTTACCGAATAGTGCCTCATAAACCTTCTCCCTGTCGAGCCCTTTGTTTGTAGTGAAAGGAAAATAAACCGACAGATACCTGTATAGTTTCAATGCCAATGCCGACGGACCACCCAACCCCGAATCAAGAAACGTCTTCAACTGCTTCCATTCAGCAGGAGATAATACCGATAAGGTTGAAATTGTCTTAGTTGACCGGATATTATGCATTCGACAAAAATACAAAATAATTAAAAAAATAGTAATCTATATATATCTGATTGTTAAATATATATAATTTCATAATACTTTAGTTTGGGTAATTACAAGACCCCAAAATAATCCGACAAATTTCCAATATTGTCTTTTTTTACTGGAAAATCCCGGGTTATGTTTGTATCGTGAAAAAGTGTTGTTAATACCACCCTAATCTTAACCACATGTGTACCGTTCTGACCCGATATTTTATAACCAATAAAAGATATTTATTGGTCCTGGCTATGATATTGTTTGCAGGAATTTCGAACGCTTCCCATATTATGGGTGGTGAAATAAATTATCAGTGGCAGACAGGAAATACGTACACCATTCGGCTCACCATGTACCGCGACTGTATGGGTATTCCATTCAGTAATTATCAGACTATGAATTACGAGTCGATTTCGTGTGGTTTAAGTGATACATTTTCTGTTTACCAGGTAGGTGTGCCTGTTTCAGTATCTCCCATCTGCAATTCATCGCTTCCAAATTCAAGTTGCAATGGTGGTGGGCTGTTTGGTGTACAACAATTTACATATGAAGGCACCATAACGCTTCCGGGTAATTGTAGTGACTGGATTTTAAGTATGACTCAATGTTGCAGGAATGGCACAATTACAAATCTTGCCACACCCGGCGCAGTTGGAAGTTATTTCTCAGCCAGATTAAACAACCTGGATGTTCCTTTCAATAATTCGGTAACGTTTGGAAGCATACCATATAATATGATCAATAACAATATCACAACGCAATTAAGCTGGAATGCGTATGATGTTGATGGCGATGTACTGTCGTATGAATTGGTAGCTGCACGAGATTATAATGGCTCAGCACCTGTTAGTCTTCTATATCAGCCCGGATATTCATTCCTGCAACCTTTCCAGTCGTCACAACCAACTACACTCAATCCTACAAACGGAATCCTGGATGTGACACCGAACATGGTACAGGTTTCTGTAGTGTGCATGAAAATTTCCGAATACCGGAATGCAATTCTTGTAGGTGAAGTATACCGTGATTACCAGATCGCGGTAACAAACGGCACCAACAATGCACCGGTATTGACCGGTATCAACGGAACTTCCAACTATGTTATCAGCGGTTGTCCGGGTGATTCAATATCATTTAATGTAACTGGTTCCGATCCTGATATTCCACAGGTAGTTACACTTTCCATGAGCAATCCGGGAACATCGGCATCTTTCAGTTCCGTACCTGCTCCCGTAATTTCACAAGGGACTTTTAACTGGATTCCCGTTACCGGAGATATAAGCGCTTCACCATATATTTTCATCATCACAGTCGATGATGACTATTGCGATTATTATGGAACTTACAGCCAGGCATATTATGTTTATGTAAACGGATGCAATACAAATAATGTGTGGCCGGGTGATGCCAACTCCGATGGCGATGCTAACCTGTACGACCTGCTTGCTGTAGGTCTTGCATTTAATGAAAGCGGACCGGTACGACCCGGAGCAACTACATCATGGACTTCGCAAGCCTGCCCCAACTGGAGTACATATTTTGGAAGCGGCATTAATCATAAACATGCCGACACCGATGGCGATGGCAATGTAACATTGAATGATACGTTAGCCATATATCTTAATTATGGAATGAATCACCCGCTGCGGCTAAGTAACCCCGATGTCACCACCTTTGCTGACCTGGTAATTACTTGCAGCGATGATACTGTTAATCTTTCAACGACTGTCAATTTCGATATAACCCTTTCCACTCCTGTCGATAGCTTATATGGTCTTGCATTCCGTATGTATTTCGATCCCGCACTGATTGATCCGGATTCTATCATGGTATCGTACCCGGGTTGCGTTTTCGGAACTAACGGTGTGGATATGATCAAAGTTGATCGCTCCCAGGGACTGAACGGTTTCGTTGATATTGCGCTCTCGAAAATAAACCAGGTTAATATCACCGGGGGAACCGGACCTGTTGCAAGAGTTACCATTGTCACCACGGACAATGTATCCGGTAAAGTAACGCTGACAGTTGTTCCAACTGATATAGTCGGTGTAACTGTACACGAATTTCCCGTTCAGCTTAATGGCATAGGAGATGACGTCGTCATTGATCCTAACTTTGTGGGAATAAGTGAAATTAATTCAGGTGATCAACTCGTTGTTTATCCCGTTCCCGCAGGAGATTTTATTAATATAAGTTATTCCGGAAGCGGAAATATTCAATCTTATTTGTTGTATGATGTAACGGGGAAGGAAGTGATGAATATTCAGGATCCGTCAAATAATTCAATAATTGATATTAAAGAGCTTCATGCCGGTTCATATCTGCTTAAAGCGTCAGCAGGAAAAGAAATCGTGTATAAAAAAATAGTGGTCTTCTAGACTTGTGGTTAGGTCTATTTTTCGACTGGCGGCAGGGCAACCTGCCGCTTTTTTTTTAAATCTTAAATATTAAATTTTCCATTTAAAATTTTAAATAAACATTGCATTAGCTTGATGTTAATATGAGATGGAAGATGGAAAATTTAAGATATAAGATTTATACTACACGCCGTAATGATCTCGTTCCTTGTCTTGTAAAATCTGTTAAATATTGTGGTAGATTTCGCGACGAATAGTTCCCCGATGGCCCTTCGTATTTTGTGACTCCGTGCTTATTTTTTTGTTTCAATAACTCTTGATATTGTTTTTCATAACCCAATTGCAGATATTGCGGAAATTCTAACCACAACATGTGACCCAGGGTGAATTAAAATTTTTTTCCGGCTTTCCTTCAAAGGAAACACTGAAGCTGTTATTGGAATGGCAGGCATTATATGCCGAAGTCCAGTCTGAAAAGAAACGACTCAGCGCTATAACTCCAACGGAGGCTGTCAGGCTGCTGAATATTCCCAACCGAAAACTCTTACAATACATCCGGGAAGGTTATATCCGGCAGAAACCTGGCGGGGAAATCTACAAATACCAGGTTTTACAGCTTCTGGTGGATGTAAAGCAGGAAGAATTGTACCGGAGCATCCGCTAATAATTGGCCTGTGGTGACCTGATATTTCTTAATTTCAACCCGCTGAATGCGATTTAAACCAATGAAATATTTAATTTTCTTAATTGTGCTTTTCACAACACAGGGGATGTTTCCGGAAGTGAATGCCCAAACTCCATTACTGACACGCGGACCCTATCTGCAACAAGTCACTTCAGAATCAATCATCATACGCTGGAGAACAGATATACCAACTGCATCACGTGTTGATTTCGGATCCTCGCTTGGCTATGGAAAAAGTTCGGTGAATTCAACGCTTACTACTGAGCACCAAATGAGACTTACTGGTCTGGAAGCAGGAACAAAATATTATTATGCTGTCGGAGACCAGAATGCTTTGTTTCAAGGCGGGAATCTTAATAATTTTTATACCGCTCCTGCACCTGGAAACATAACGCCGGTGCGCATATGGGCGACCGGAGATTTTGGTACCGGATCTCCTGCACAGGTTGAAGTCAGAGATGCATATTCCAATTATTCACAAACGCCTACTCATCTTTGGTTATGGCTGGGAGATAATGCATACAGTGCAGGATTGGATTCCGAATACCAGGTTAATGTTTTCAATATGTATCCCGATCAGCTGAAACAATTTCCGGTTTACCCTGCTCCGGGTAATCACGATTATGGCCAGGTAGGGTATCACTCTGCTGCAAGTCTAACTGATACCTTCCCCTATTTTTCAATTTTTTCATTACCACAAAATGCAGAAGCCGGTGGTGTTGCTTCGGGCACTCCAAAATATTATTCTTATAACTATTCAAACATTCATTTCATTTCGCTCGATAGCTATGGATCCCCGAATACCCCGGGTAGTGCCATGTATAAATGGCTTGCAGATGATCTTGCCGCAAACACACAAAAATGGACTATCGTATATTTTCATCACCCGCCTTTTTCGAAAGGTACGCATGACAGCGATCGGGAAAATGAGCTGATCGATATGAGAACCCACATTGTTCCGTTGCTTGAAACATTCAAAACAGACCTGGTGTTGAGTGGACATTCTCATGCCAATGAACGTAGTTACCTGATCAGGGGTCATTACGGTATTGCTGAGTCATTTGATTCTTCAATGATGATGAGTATCAATTCCAGTCACTTTCATAAACGTATACCATACAACGGAACTGTATATGCAGTTTGCGGTACTTCCGGTCAAATCGCAGGTGGACCGATGAACAGCGGATCGTTGCCCTGTATGTATTTTAACGATTTCCAATCCAATTGCTCCCTGGTAATTGATGTGAATAAGGATTATTTATCGGCCCGGTATTTAACATCAACGGGTTCCATTGCGGATGAATTTTCAATTACAAAGGATGGTCCCGATGCACCGTTAAATGATGGCAAATCATCCTGTGAAATAAGTTATCATCCTGCCGATGCTATTATGTATTTCTCTGTGTATCTGACACAGTCTGCAGGTTTTTCAGCAACACTTTATAATCTGTTAGGTGAAAAGGTATCAGATTTTGAAAAATTACCCGATTCACTTGTCAGCGGTTTTCACGTGTTATCGGCAGACATCAGTAAAAACATTCAAACCAATGCGATTTACCTTGTTAAAGTGCAGGTAGGAGATCAGGTTTTTTCGAGGAAAATTTTTATTTCGGGCCTCTAGTATCGTAATTTCGGTTTTTTGATTGCCTATACATATATTTGATTTTTAGTAAGATAAGAAAATTGTCCAAAATATTTTCCTACATGGC
>JANWID010000129.1 GCA_025450095.1 Bacteroidia bacterium
AAAACCTGTTTTTACTTTTTCAAGTTTCATTACTGTACTGACATGATCATAATCTCCAACAGAAATTCCACCGGTAAAAAGAACGAAATCGCTTTGCTTAATAGCTTTTAAAAACGCTTTTCGTGTCGCGTTAAGATCATCCTTTACAAAAATTGTTTTTATCTCAGTAATATTATTATGCTTCAGTGCAGCTTGCAAGGTTGCTGAATTGGATTCGTAAATTTGTCCGGGCTTTAATGTTCTACCTGATTTTACAAGTTCTTCCCCGGTTATGATCAAAGTTACAGAAGGCTTCCTGTAAACTTTTACCTTTTCCACTCCTAAAGCAGCAAGATATCCTGTGGTGCCTTCATGTACCATAACACCTTTTTCCGCTGCTACATTTCCCTTTTGAAAATGAGATCCTCGCAAGCGTATATTCAATCCCTTGCGAACCTGATCATCAAGAATCGTAACTTCCTTATTCCTGAAACTTGTTTTTTCCTGCATCACCACGGTGTCGGCACCATCGGGCACAGCCGCCCCGGTAAAAATACGAATGGCCTGGCCCGGTTCTATTTTACCATCATAGTTTTTACCCGCCGCTGATTCCCCCATTACTTTGAAAATATTTTGTTTTGAAAGATCAGAAAACCGGAATGCATATCCGTCCATTGCCGACTGGTGAAACGGCGGTGCATCAGCACTTCCCCGGATATTACCGGAAAGAATGCAACCAAATGCCTGTGCCAGTTTTACCTCAACAGCATCTCCAGACCTTACAGCTTTCAGAATAATTTCCTTTGCTTTAGTTACAGGTACAAAAGTGGTTTTGCTCAAAGTTGAATTTTTTGGAAGGTGATGTTATCCGCCAATTCCCATCATGCTTCTTTTATGCGATTCTGTTTCCTGTATCGCCCATGATGCATCGGTGTTCCCGCCCAGCCTGAAATGTTTTTCTTCAAGGCATTTTCTCACCATGAGTTCAACAGGTTGTCCTTCCCGAAGTGCGGAAAGCAGATCGGTTTCTGATTTCGCGAAAAGACAATTGCGGAGTTTTCCGTCGGAAGTCAGGCGGAGCCGGTTACATCCGCTGCAGAAAGGTTCGCTCATGGTACTGATGACCGCGAATGTTCCTGCATGCCCGGAAACATGGTATTTTTTAGTTGTATCGTTCGGATGATCTTCCAGCTTTTCAACTCCCGGGTATCGCTTATGAACCTGCTGTAAAATTTCCTCAAAGGTGATCAGCTTTTCAGGGCGCCACCGGTTTCCCGGGAACGGCATGAATTCAATAAAACGTACATGCACAGGAGTTAGTCTTGTCCATTCCACGAATTCACAAACTTCAGTTTCATTGTAGCCATTCATGACAACCATATTTACTTTAACGTGAAATCCATGATCGATAAGCATTTTTATATTTGATAGCACTTTTGCCAGGTCATCCTTTCCTGTAAGTTTGTGGAAGACTTCTCTTTTCATGGAATCCAGGCTCACATTTACGGAACGGATTCCCGACCTGATAAAGCTTTCCTCAAAAGCATCTATCCTGGAGCCGTTAGTTGTGATGGTAAGCTGAACGGGGAGTTTTCCGAGACGTTCCAAAATCGCCCCTGCGTCTTTACGAACCAGCGGTTCTCCGCCTGTAATCCGGATCTTTCGTACACCGAAGCTGGTAAATACCGTAGCAAGTTGAACAATTTCATCAGCGGTCATCTGATCAGCAGAAGAAGCATGACATCCCGGACTCAGTTCGGGTTCCGGAAGGCAATACAGGCAATGATAATTGCACCGGTCCGTCAGGCTGATACGCAGGTAATCGTGAATTCGTCCGAATGAATCTTTAAGCATGATCTTGTTTATCCTCCCGAAAACGGTGGCAACAGTGCCACTTCATCGGATTCTTCCAGCGGGATGTTTTCCAGGATGACTTGTTTATTAACTGCCATTGCATAGCTGAAAGTTTCCAGTTTCGGGTACTTCCCTTTCAAAACACTCCGCAGCTCATCGGTATTTCGTACAGGCTCCAACGTTATTGAATTGGTGCCGGCATATTCGGCAATAGCGGCAAAAAAGAGTATTTTCATCAGCTGGAAATCCGGGGAATAATGTCCCGGAATATTAAGGAATTCAAAATTAATGATAATTTGGAAAAATTGACCGGGATCGCTAACTTTGATATACTAAAGCACATTCCTATGAAAATAAAATTACTCCTGGCAATTATTGGAATTACCTGCATCGTGCTCCCAATGCAGGCACAGACTGTCCGTTGTGGAACGAATGAACACCAGGCAGCACTGGATATTATGTATCCCGAAGTCGCTGCTTACCGTCAGTCGGCGAATGAAGCAATCAACCGGATCATTGAAAATAACCCCGGATACCGGATTAACGGAACCTTCAATATTCCCATCGTATTTCACATCATTTATAATGGTGCGGCGCAGAATATTTCTGATAACCGGATTTTTGATCAGATGGATGTCATTTACGATGACTATACCCGGAATAATGCAGATACGGTGAACACCCGCTCTATGTTTTCTGCGGTATGCAGTGGAATCCCGGTAGAATTTTGCCTGGCTCAACAAACACCCGCAGGTGCTGCCACGAATGGAATCGTTCGTATTCCTACTACACTCAGCTCGTTACCCAACAATCCCAGCTCGATTTCACCGGAGTGGGATCATACCCGGTATCTGAATGTTTATGTCGGTAACCTGGGTGGCGGACTGCTGGGATACACGAATTTTCCTCCCGGATCACCAAATAACGATCATATAGTGGTTTTATATTCAGCAGTTGGAGGTCCGAATTTTCCAGGAACATTATCTCCTTATCATTTAGGAAGAACGCTAACACACGAAATGGGACATTGGTTTAACCTGTACCACACTTTTGAAGGAGGCTGCAGCGGATTGAATGCTAATAGTTGTACTTCCCAGGGAGACCATATTTGTGACACGCCTCCACTGAGTGGTCCTACATTCGGATGCCCTGCAGGGTCACCCAATACCTGCACCGAAACCAGTCCTTTCGCTTCTCCATATTCCAGCAATATGCCCGATATGTATGAAAATTATATGGATTATACCGATGACGGATGTATGAACTGTTTCACAGAAGATCAGGGTGCCCGAATGACTGCTGCAATAACAGGTTTGCGTCCGTTATTGCTGACATCTACCGGTTGCATACCGGTGGGACTGGCAGAAGTTCTCGATGCAACATACCTGACTCTTACTCCCAATCCTTCATCCGGAATTTTCCAGGTTCAGTTTAACTTCCCTGTAGCAACTGATGTTCAGCTGGAAGTATCCGACCTGCAGGGCAGGGTTGTGTATTCAAACAGCTTCAATACATCAACGTTATCTGCAATGCAGCTTGACATGACCCGTTTTTCTGATGGCGTTTATCAGCTTACAGCAAAAACAAACAATGGTTACCTTGTAAAACGAATTGTAAAAACACGTTAATCTCTAATTCCTGTTTTCGTAATGCCGGGTGACTAACTTTCCGGCATTATTTTTTTTCGCCAGCCGGGATTAATCCGCCACCCGGGATTTGCAATCCCGGGCTAAAAAATCTGAGGATCTTCGATCCGATATTTAAATTTGTTTCAGTGAACAGACATTCTTATATTGTTATACATGAATTACTATAACGGGTATACCGGGTTTATCGACCAGACTGGAGTTGAAGAACGTGTAGCAAGATTTACTAAGCGAAGCATTAAAACAGCTTCAAAAATTCACGCTTTGAAACTTGCTATCAGTATGATGGATCTGACTACCCTGGAAGCAAGAGATACTCCCGGAAAAGTCAGGCAGTTGTGTGCCAAGGCTATTAAACCTCACGAATCTATTCCAGGGATTCCTTCTGTTGCTGCTGTATGCGTATATCCAACCATGGTGAAGTATGCGAAGGAAGCTCTCAAGGGAACAAAAGTTAAAGTCGCAGCTGTTTCAACTGCATTTCCAGGTGGTATGACTACCAAAGATATTAAGCTCAGGGAAACACGATACGCAGTTAATGAAGGTGCTGATGAGATTGATATGGTAATTTCGCGCGGAAAATTTATGTCGGGTGAATACAATTATGTTTTCGATGAAATCGCTGCTGTGAAAGAAGCATGCGGGAATGCGCATTTGAAAGTAATTCTTGAAACCGGAGAACTCAGCACGCTCGACAATGTCAGGCATGCGAGCGATCTGGCTATGCATGCGGGTGCTGATTTCATTAAAACGTCGACTGGCAAAATACAACCCGCGGCAACGCTACCTGTTACACTGGTAATGCTGGAAGCAATTCGTGATTTTTATTATAAGGAAGGAAAAATGATCGGCATGAAGCCCGCAGGTGGTATTGCTACGGCAAAACAAGCTTTACAATATCTTGTTATGGTTCGTGAAACTTTAGGGGAAGCGTGGTTGTCACCCGACTGGTTTCGTTTTGGTGCCAGCTCCCTGGCGAACGACGTGTTGATGCAGATTGTAAAACAGCTTACAGGAGTTTATCAGTCTATAGATTATTTTTCGAAGGATTAACAGCCGAATGTTTTTTCAGAAAATTTCTTCTTTCCAATAACCACCACGAAGGTGATACCGGCTTTTTATAGTAATTTGATTTCAGGTATTTTCGTATATGCTCAATTCCTTCTTCAATATTATCCGTAAAGAGAACAAGGTGCATATCCTCATCCGTAATGGTTTTTTCAGCAATCATCTTTTCAAAAAAAAACCGCAGGGGTTCATGGTAAGCGCGGCCATAAACCACAATTGGAAAATTCCGGATCGTTTTGGTTTGAATCAATGTACAGGTTTCAAAAAGTTCATCCATGGTTCCGAATCCGCCAGGCATCACTACGAAGCCATAAGAGTATTTCAGCAATAATACTTTCCGGACGAAAAAATATTTTATCATCACCCATTTGTGCATGTATGGATTGGGACGCTGTTCCTGGGGAAGAAAAATATTGCAACCGACGGAACGTCCTCCGTTTTCAAATGCGCCACGGTTTGCCGCTTCCATGATCCCGGGTCCTCCACCGGTCATTACCGTTCCGCCCATAGCAGCAATGCCTTTGCCGAATTCATATGCTTTATGATAATATTCATGATTCTCGCGAAATCGCGCAGAACCAAAAACGGTTATACATGGTCCGATGAAATGAAGCTTTCTAAAACCTTTCATGAATTCCAGGAACACCCGTACTGCAAATTTGAAATTTGTCAATCGGTTAAGAGGATCCTGAAGAAATTGGGATTCGTCCCTGGGTCGCAATACAAACTCAGGAGTTGACATGGGTGGAATAAAATTGTCGTTTTGCCTCATCGTCGCAGTTATGATGAAACATCAAATTTATTGTTTTATCAACGGATCATCAATCCGTCAAATTAATATGTTTCAGAAAAGAGTCTAACGGATGTACTGGTAAAAAATCTTCTTGAACAGCAGGATACCGGCACAAGTTCCGACGATATTGGCAACCAGGTCAAGCCAGTCACCATGACGATCGGTGAAAATAAATTCCTGCAGAAGTTCAATACCGGCACCATAAACAATGGAAACCACCGCTGCAATGGAAGCAGCATGATACCGGATGTTCCATCTTGCATATTGACGAATGCATGAACGCATAACCTGGAATGAGAAAATTCCATATAAAGAAATGTGCGCCAGCTTATCGAACGTAAAGAGTTTCCAGAAAGAAATATCAGGTAACTCTTTCGAGGGAATACTACTGAAAAAAAGTATTGCTAATGCCCAGAACAGGGGTGTGAAATAGTACCGGAACATGTGGTTTGACTACCAGTCAGGCACCAACCAATTCCCGGTACTGATCAGCAGTAAGCAGACCAGCCACCTGGGAAGGATCGGTAATTTTTATTTTAACCATCCAGCCTTCGCCATATGGATCTTTATTCACCATTTCAGGTTGACCTTCAAGTTGACTGTTCAGTTCAAGAATCTCACCTGATACAGGCATAAAAAGATCGGATACCGTTTTCACAGCCTCCACAGTGCCGAATACCTTTTCCTTTTCAACAGTTTCACCAATCGTGTCAATGTCTACATAAACAATATCTCCGAGCTCACCCTGGGCAAAATCAGTAATGCCTACAATTGCGGTGTCTCCAGTAACCCGGACCCATTCGTGATCCTTGGTGTACTTTAGTTCAGGTGGAAAGTTCATAATTAATAAATTTTATATGTATGAAATTAAAGGGCGACAAATGTAGCAGTAAGTTTTCTTATTGTGAAAGTGTGAACCGGATACTTATACCTGCTGCAGTATTAGCCGTTGGAAACGATGAAGAAATAAGTGG
>JANWID010000130.1 GCA_025450095.1 Bacteroidia bacterium
CCTTACTCCTTAAATCAAGGCCTCCTTCGTAAACTGACTTCAGGTTAACCATATAAAATGACCAGCCTGAGGAACAGCCGAGCCTGAGATCAAGTTTAGAGTCCTCATCAGTCGGAATATTGGTTTGTTCCAATTCCACAACGGTGTGTCCAAATTCTTCCTTCAGATGAATATTCACAAGGCAATCTCCGGCAAATGTAAATTCCAGATGATCGGTTCCATTCGCATGGGTAACTTTTCCTTTTTCCAGGCCATCATATAAAAACCAGGTCATTTCATAGGTCATGGGTGGTTCGATTTGCGCTGTCATGCTGACCGGATTTCCTTTGTCGTCAAAATAACGTGCCGTTTTCAGAAACCATTTTTCAATTTCCGCAGGAACGGTCCATGCGTTATAAATTACATGCATGGGTGCTTTCACAGCAATCCTTTTTTTAAAGCTGGTCCAGTCGAAGTTTTTCATATATCAGTTTAATTCATTTTCAAAAAATTCCGTTTTCATTTGGTGTGTTTGCCGGGATCGGCATAACTATGTCCCACATTTCAACAATCCTTGAATTTTCAATTTTGAAAATGTGCACCGCAGTCACTCCGTTATCGCCAGGATGTTTTCGAATCCAGGAATGGACGGCGACAATGTTGCCTTCACAAATCGTTCGCTGAATTTCAAGTGATTTGTGCGGATCCTGTGCTGCATTTTCGATCATTCCTGCTTTCAATGAAGTTGCATCACCACGATAATATGCATTGTGATGCCTGAAATCAGGATCAATATACATTTTGTATGCTTCGTTAATTTTTCCGGCAACAACCAATTGTAGAAAATCGATTGCAATGTCTTTGATTTCCATTACGTAATTATTGTTGCTTTTTCATTCCACTAAATTTCAGCAAATAAAAGTAACGATTTTTTGCCGAAGATAATCATGTATAAAACATGCCATGAAGCATGATTCAGACTCAGCTTCATGGCACGCTGTCCTAGCGATTTTAAACCTCTGAAAGTTCTTTTACTTTTTCGAGAGCCTTTGGAAATGTGTCTTTAAAATAATCCTCAAACTCATCTGTAAGATCCATTTCAACAATCAATTCTGTTTTCCCGTCGGCTCCTTTCAGTGTATAATTTTCGGTAGCCCCGCTCCATTGTTTGGATTCTTCATCTGCAGGTTGTTTCTGTGCGTCCTTGACAACTCCCAGGTGTTGGAATGACATAAATTCATTTGGGACTTTCTTAGCGATGGTGCTATACATTCCCTGTTGTCCATCGCCACTGAGAAATAAAACTTCACTGCCTTCTTTCCAGTCAGTAACGGCATGTGAGCCTTCGTTGAAAACGCTGGTCCACTTGTTATAAGTGGAGTTGTCCCAAAGTGTATTCCATACCTTTTCTTTGGGTGCATTGATTTTTACTGTGAATTTTGCTTTTTTCATAGTTTCAATTTTTAATAATTAGGTCCATAAAAATCCGGTACTCTAAATTAAAAATAAATTTCCCGGGATACAATCCCGAAAACCTGAAAAAAGTATCTGAAATAAGTATTTCTATTTAACGCCGTCTTTTTCGAAACTTATTTTGCAATTGAGTCGCCATAGCGTGATTTTCCCGTTTGTTACTTCCGCGTTCATATTTTTGATCCACACGGATTTGATGTTGTGAATAGTTTTTGAAGCTTCGCTTACTGCTTTTTGTGCAGCGTCTTCCCAGCCTTTATTAGATTCGGCAAGAAGTTCGATGACCTTGATGAGTGCCATGTTAATGAGAGTTTATTTGTTTGAGACAATTTCTGTGATTCTGTAGCAACATGATCCTGATCCATTGGTATTCCCTTTTCCAGGATTCGAATCGATATTTATATTTCATTGTTAATTGTTTTTGTTCCTGGTACAACCAGTGATATCTGTCGGGAATCGAATTCTTGCGCCTTGATTTAGGAAGAGCAGCCTGTTCGGATTTTTTTAAAGTCATTGTGTATAACCTTTGTCTGGTAATTCTACAATACCATGCAAACACGTGCCACCCTGTAAAACACCATGAAATTGCCCGGTTACGGACTTTCCCATTCATAAAAGAGGAATATAATTCCCAACAGGGTAATTAATTCCAAGAGAAAAAGTCAGTTAGCTCCCTTGATCTTTTCATTGTCCTAGCAAAAAAACCGGTTGCAACCGATTCCGGGACAAGTCCATGACCCGTTTGCCCCTGGCAAATCAAGGGTTCTCTTTGACAAACAGGCAATAACAGGCCCGGAATTCCCCCAAAAACAATATCTTTGCCCCGAATTTATTTGGTTAATGGGGAGTTTTACCGATAAGGTAATTATTATTACAGGGGCAACATCTGGTATCGGTAAAGCACTGGCTTTACAAATGGCCGGAAGCAATGTTCACCTGGTACTGGCTTCCCGTCGTTTGAATGAATTGATGATGGTGCAGGAAGCATGCCTTCAAAAGGGGGCCATGTGTTCCGTTTTTGAAGTGGATATGACCGATGAAAATTCAATCAGAAAGTTTTCTGTTGATTTAAAAAATAAGGTTGACAGGATTGATATATTGATAAATAATGCTGGAATAAGTCAACGCTCATTAGCGGAACAAACTGCTGTTGAAGTTGACAGGAAAATCATGGAAGTAAATTTTTTCGGACCCGTAAATCTAACCAAATCTGTATGGCCCCTGCTGTTAAAATCACGGCATGCTAATATAGTTTTGATGAGTAGCGTAACCGGAACATTTGGTTTCCCATTACGAAGCGCCTATGCAGCTTCCAAACATGCTATTGAAGGTTTTTTTGAATCCTGGATGTTGGAAAATACCAAACCAAATATTTACTTTACCACAATTTCACCAGGACGCATACAAACCAATATTTCACTTTCGGCATTGACGGCAGATGGCAGTGCGCATCGTGAAATGGATAATGGCCTGGCAAAAGGAATCAATGTGGATGTGTGTGCCACCAAAATTATCAATGGAATACTGAAGAATAAAAGAAAAATATACGTGGCAAATAATGAAATGATCCTGGTATTTCTTCGGAAATATATTCCAGGTTTATTCTTCCGCATTGCTAAAAAAATTAACCCGATTTAAATTCACTCATATTTATATTCATGGCATTAATTTCAGGAATTCAACAAGTTGGTATAGGATGTTCAGATGCATCTGAAACATTTACATGGTTACGTAAAGCATTTGGATTAAATGTTAAAATTTTTGATGATGAAGCTAAAGCAGAACTTATGAGCCGTTACACAGGTGGCGAAGTACATGCACGACGGGCCATCCTGGCAATGAACATGAATGGTGGAGGAGGAGCAGAAATATGGCAGTACACAAGCCGTACTTCAGTGGGAGGAAAAAAAGTGTTGTGGGGAGATTATGGAATTAATGCTGTGAAATTTAAATCAACTAAGGTTGAGGATTCATACCAGAACATTGAAAAAAATGTTCGTTGTACGGCTCCACAGAAATGTCCTGATGGAAATCTCTCTTTCCTGGTGAATGATGCCGCCGGTAATCAATACCAGGTAGTAAATGATAAGTCATGGTTTAAGAATTCCAATTTCATGCAGGGCGGAGTTTGTGGTGCTGTGATCGGTGTCAGCGATATTGATGCATCCATCGCATTTTACAGCAATGGATTTGGATTGAATAATGTTGTTTATGATGTAACAGGTCAGTTTGACGATTTGGGTGACGAAGGCCAGGGCCAAACTTACCGACGCGTGCTGCTAACTTTCGATAACCCGTACATTGCTCCGTTTAGCAGGTTGCTTGGTGATGTTCAGATTGAATTGATCCAGTCGCTCGATCGCAAAGCAACAAAAGCTTATGAAAACAGGTATTGGGGCGATCTTGGGTTCATTCATTTGTGTTTTGATGTTTCAAATATGAAAGCACTGAAATCAAATCTCGAAAAACACAAATACCAGTTCACTGTGGATAGTGGTGATACTTTTAATATGGGAGAATCAGGAGGACGTTTTGCTTACGTGGAAGATCCCGACGGAACATTAATTGAAATGGTAGAGACTCATAAAATTCCGGTATTAAAAAAATTGGGCTTTTATCTCGATCTCAAGAAACGCAAAACCGGAAAACCACTTCCAAACTGGATGGTCAGCCTGATGGGACTTAACAAAGTGAAAGATTAAATACCCTGGTTCCTTTTCATCAATACAGAAAAGGGAATATGATTTTTCGATCGCGGGGATAATCTGAAAATTTATTGATATACCAATCGTGGTGGTTTTTCGCTCGTGGCACCAGGTTGGCAAAAGTCCAGATCATAAAAGTCAGTGCAGGAAGATTCCAGGCCATGAGAGCAAATCCTGACCATTCCACAACTTCTCCAAAAAGATTAGGTGCCGATACAAACCTGAAAAAAAATCCTTTTGGAATTTTATAATCGGTTTCTCCGGGTTTTCTTAAATTAATCAATATGGAATCTGATTTCATGTTGATAAACATCCCGGCAAGGAAAAGGAATGCCCCGAGAATGAATGTTGGAGAAGACAACCATTCGATGTCGTATTTTTCAACTGGTGCCATTTCCGCAAGGTAGTATCCATTCAGTCCTGCATTTATCAAATTAAATGTAATCGCATTCATTACAATTAAGAGCGGCATTTTTTTCGGAGTTGTCCGGATGCGGGCCGGATAAATGAATGTGCGGTTGAAGTAATGAATGATCCAGATAACAAAGAGAATCCATGCATAAGATTTAAACGACAAAGTGCCCCACAATAAAAAATATAACATCAGGGCAAATGAAGGAAACTCCATGATCATCCAACTCAATTTGTTGTTGATGGTAATTCCCCAATTTTCAGAAGTATGCCTTCCAAAAGGAGCAGTTATATAAAACATGGCTACATGAACCACCAGGGCGAGGAAGATCCATCCAAAACAAATAATCTGAAGCAAATTTATTGTCATATGATCATGCGATTATTTTTTGTTCGCGCTTCCAATTATAAAAGTCAGTAATTGATTCTTCCAGTGGCCGGCAGGTATGACCCAGTTCTTTTGATGCCTTTGAATGATTCATGTCCGGGTGCCCGTTTTTTAATGCGTCGATGGATGCTACTGTAAATATTGGTGCAGCGCCACTGACTTTGCTGTAGAACGATATCAACGGTAAAGATAGCCTGAGTACAGTATATGGTATCACAACTCCGGGAACTCTTTTACCTGTAATTTTATGAATCAGCTTCGCCATATCTTTTAATGAATAATATTTCCCGGACAACAGATAAACTTCTCCACCGCGTCCTTTC
>JANWID010000131.1 GCA_025450095.1 Bacteroidia bacterium
CAGCAGTAGACTTGTATTTTGGTTTGATAAAGGTTTCCGATGAAAAAATTACGGCCAGGGTAATTGAAAAAATAGTAATCAGTATTAGATGAATTCTGTATTTAACTGCAATATTTATTAAAAAACGCAGGTCAAAACTATTTTCCGGAGCAGTGGAACTGTTCATTCTGAAATTTAAATTTTAAGTTAATTAAGCGCGCAAAGGTAAGAAAAAGGTTGTGCCACAATCTGTAGTAAAACGCCTAAAATTCAATCTATTGTGCCAGCTTAAAAATCAGGATTCGTTTTTAATAATCTGCCACATCATTTTGAAATTTACCAGTTTGATTACCAGTGCTATAGTTAAGCTTACACCCATAGCGATCAATAGGGAAATGATCCAGGGTAATGGAGTCAGGCTCATCTGCCAGGTAATAGCAATTGTACCAAACATAAAAGCTAAAAATTTCAATATCAGAATTTTATCAATTTTCAGATTAAATATTTTCACGCATAACAAAACCTGAATCAGGGCGGTTGCAAATTGTGTTACAAGGCTTGCCGTTGCGGCTCCAATTGCATGGAAAGTCGGTATCAGGCATAAATTCATTATGAAATTAAAGCACATTCCGGCACCTGCCATAATATTCAGTTGTCTGAGATTTCCGTTGGCTGTCAAAAGGGTGCCGAAAATATAAGTTGTAGAAATTGCGAAAAAGCAAGTCATGAGTATGGCGAAAACAGTTGAAGAATCACCGATGTGCTCATGATACAAAAGGTTCATGATCTCCCGCCTGTAAAAAACCGATAGTACTCCGGCCATTATTGCAGGAACTGCAATAAGAGAATACGAAAGCCGTAACAGATCCCGCACAGGATACCGGTGCTTTATCATGTGGGAAAACATAGGCAACAACAAACCTGCAAACAGGAAGGCCATCATATTTGATGCATCCAATAAACGGTATGCCTGGGCATAAATCCCAGCCTGCATAGACCCATTATCCAGCATTCGTTCCAGCATTACTGTATCGATTCGGTTATAAAATGTCATCAACAGGATTAATACCGCGAACGGGTAAGATTGCTTCAAAATCATTAAAGCAAAAACAGGGTTCCATACTACTCTGGTTATAACTGTTTTTCTTATTACCAGAATAAAAGTAATGACAGCCGTAATTATATAAGCCATTGTCTGTGACCAGATGAACCATTCAATTCTGAATTCCTGCTCTGTAATATTTCCCCAAAGGAGCATTGAACAAAACACGATCATCAAAGCCCTGTCCAGTACGGAAATGATGCTGTCGGTTTTGAACAGATGCAATCCGGCAAGATTTGAACGTAGGTACAGAATAAATGAAATGAGCACCTGGTTCAGCAACAACACCATTAACATAGAAAACTGTTCCAGGCTGTATCCCACAATCAATGATGCAGTAAAATTGACAAGGATATAAACCAGCGCCAGACCTAATCGCAACATTAAAATCCCAGACAGATGCTTATCTAACAGATGCCTGTTCTGGGAGATATTGCGGTTATTAAAATTGGTGATGCCTATATCCAGCAGGATAATAAAAAGGAATTAAAAGTTAAATAGATCATAATAATAACCATATGATTCAGCGCCAGTGAAATAAAGAACCGCCCGGTCAAATCCTAATAACCAGAAGGGTTTTATCAGCAGGTTGAGGAAAAGAAGAAATGCGAGATTGGTGATAAATTTTTTTTGCATTCAGAAAAAGTTGGTGCAAATTTAACCTAAATAAATTCCGCTCCGATCTTAACGTCCAACATGCTGAAAGATTATTATTTACCTAAAAAAAGAGTGGCTGGTTGCGATGAGGCTGGCAGGGGTTGCCTTGCAGGACCTGTTTTTGCGGCGGCGGTAATCCTTCCGAAAAAATTTTCTCATCCGCTTTTAAATGATTCAAAAAAAATGACCGAATCCAGCCGTCTGGTTGTACGTGATTATATCCTTGAAAAAGCGCTGGCCTGGGCTATCGGAATCTGTGATCATGAAGAAATCGATCGCATCAATATATTGAATGCATCATTCCTGGCTATGCATAAGGCAATTAGTCAGCTGACTTTAGTCCCCGACCTGCTTATAATTGATGGAAACCGTTTTAACCGTTATCCGGGAATAGTGCATCAATGCTGCATTGGTGGTGATGGCATCTATAAGTCCATTGCAGCAGCTTCTGTACTTGCAAAAACTTCTCGGGATGCATTTATGATAGAATTACACAATCATTTTCCTCAATATGGCTGGAACCGGAACAAAGCTTATGCTACTGAAGAGCACCGGAATGCCATTTCTTTGTATGGAAGATCACCTTTTCACAGGCAGAGTTTTCAGCTAAACAACCAGTTGGAATTTGAATTCGATTAAGGTGCGCCTGTCTGCCGCATTCTTAAGCTGATTTTTTTGGATACACAAAGACTGAGGTTAATTTTTATAGCTGATTACGGAAGGCAGGGATTACAGATTCAAATCTCGACGGAATCGGATGTACGGATCGAATTCAAATCACCCATTTGTTGTTAACAGGCTTTTGTAAATAATTTAAAATTCACCCGGCAATTGCCTTCGTGATTCGGATTAGTTTTGAAACCGCCAGGCGAAATGTTCTCTCACGGGTTGTAAAACAATCTTGCAAAGTGTGGGAACTATAAACACATTTTTTGGAATTGCTGAAATGATATGAAAAGGGTTGTTAGCTCTTCAATAATTACATTATTTATTTTTCTAATTGCGGTTATTGCGTTTTTGTATGTCCGCAATATGAAAAAGAGCGGGGGAGATCCCTTTAAAGCTATTCCGGCGGATGTATCCTTCATCATTGCCTGTAACATGCAAAATGATGTTTCCGCAGCAATTCTTCTACCTGAAGTATGGTCGCATCTGAATTCAATTCCAGCCTTTGAAAATTTGGGAAATCAGCTTGAAGTCCTGAATAAAAAAATTCGTGGAAAAAGTAACCTCAAAGGATTTTTCATAGGTACGCCGGTTTACCTGAGTGCACATGTTACCGGAGCGGGTACATTTGATTTCCTGTTTTTGAAAAGTCTTGATAATGGATTTACGGAATCGGGAATCGACAACCTGATGGAAGAGCTAGCCGGAGACAGTGTAGAACCGGCTCACAGAAACTATGATGGCAATATGATTCGTGAAATTTCGCTTTCGGATTCAAAGGTTTTCACATATGTTATTGCAAAAGAATTATTCATAGGTAGTTTTACTCCCTTCCTTGTGGAAGATGCTCTCCGTCAGCTTAAGCTCGGTAAACCGGTTTTGACCGAAAATAAAGTGATTGAATCACTGAGATCGGTTGATAGCATTGCAGTCGCTGTGAATTACAGTAACCTGACCGGATTTGCAGGAATATTTATTAATCCTGATGCTGTTCCGGGTTTTCCGGGAATTAAGGCCTATGGCAAATGGGCAGTCACGGATGTCAGCATCTTCAAAAACAGAATCGGTTTTTCGGGATTCATATTTTCCAATGACAGTACTGCTTTAATAAATTGTTTCGAAGGACAAAAACCAGTTGAAAAAAACCTGTTAAAAATTCTACCCAGAAAAACTGCTGCGATCAGTTACTTTGGTTATACTGATAAGCAACGCTTTTATAGCAATCTGTCAAACCGGTACCTGGCAACACAGCAACCGGGAAACAGAAAAATTCTGAAAAGTATTAAGTCTAATTATAAACTGAATATCGAAGAAAAGATTCTGAGTTGGCTAGGTAATGAATATGCCCTGGTGATTACGGATCCTCCCGGTTTAAATTATGATAATAGCTGTTTTGCAATATTGAAGGCAAATGACATGTCGTTAGCCAGAAAAAGTTTAAAGGAAATCAGAGTAAACATCGACAAGAAAACCGGGAATAAGACTATGGAGGAGGATTATAACGGTCATAGCATAGGTTTTATAAGACTTACCGGAGTCCTGCCTGCAATGTTCGGGGATATTTTCAGCAGAATTAAAAAAATGTATTATACCGATATCGGAGGCTATATCATTTTTGCAAATCAACCCGCAGCAATCAGAACATTTATTGATGAATATACATCCGGGTTATTATTGTATCACTCTGAAAATTTTAAAAATGATCTGACCGGTCTTAACACAAAGGCAAACCATTTCTTTTATATCAGGCCACAGTTATCACTCCAGATTTTCAGATCAATCGCCACAGCAACCTGGAATAGTTTCCTGGATCATCATCGCGATGTACTTTCGGCATTTGCAGGTTTCGCGTTCCAGGTTTCTGAAAAAGAATCGCAGGTTACGGTTGATATTATTCAGAATTTTTCAATGAAACCAGGCGAAGCAGGAGTTGACCGCATCTTTACTATTTCAACCGATTCATCGGTAACAGGTAAACCGTTGCTGACAACTGATCCGGTTAGCGGCATGCGCCAAATCGTTTTTAATGATGATGCCGGTAATCTTTATATGACAGATAACAGTGGAAACATTCTATGGAAACAACCTATTGATGGGAAAATACTCAGTGATTTATATGAAATAGATCTGTTCAGGAATAATACACGGCAATTCCTGTTTAATACCGCTGAATACATATACCTCCTGGATAACAAAGGGAACCCGGTAGGAAATTACCCGATACGACTTCCGGCACCAGCTACTAACGGCCTGGCAGCATTTGATTTTGATAAAAACCGGGATTTCAAAATTTATGTAGCATGCAAGAATAAACGGATCTATGCATATCTGCCTTCCGGGAAACCGTTACCGGGATGGAATTTCCAGGGCACAACTGAAATAGTAACTTCCACTCTGAAAAAATTCAGCTTTTCGAACAGGGAAATGCTGTTGGTGACAGAACAAAACGGAAAACTAACTATTGTTAACCGTTATGGAGAACAGAATATGGTTTTGCAAAATGACCTGCACATTGGCATGAATTCCGGAATCTTTAAATCGGAAGATGGAAGCATGTTGTTTACAGATGATAACGGCAATATCATTAAACTTAAATCAGATGGATCGGCAGATATAATTACGATTCCTGGTTTGTCACCCGATCATGGATTCGTTTATTCGGATGCTGATGACGACGGTGAAATGGATTTTATTTTCATGGAAGGTCATGAAATTACAGCCTACAATAAAGATCTGACATTGATTTACCGAAAGTCGTTTGACCAGGAATTGTCCGGATCTATTCAGCTCGAAATTTTAAAACATGACCGGCCGGCTCTTATGGTCCGGTCCGAAACAGCTGGTAAAACCTGGTTGCTCAAACCTGATGGAACTGTTTATCCTGGCTTCCCGGTTACAGGAGGAGCTCCCGGAATTGTAGATGAACTGAACCTTGACGGGAATAAAAATCTGCTCGTCGGAGGAAACGAAAAACAACTGAATGCATATTCAATTGAATGAATAACTTGTTACGGAAAGTCTGGTAATATTTTCACAAACTAATAAGAGATTCCCCAACAGTCAACAAAACGTGACATTCATCTTAACTTGATATTTTGGCCTGCCTGTAAGGAAATAGTTTCCGAAAAATCATTCAACTTCACCAGTCTTTTCATTTTAACACAATATTTCTGACTGATTTGCCAGAGTGATTCGTCACCCTGTACTGTATGAAACTCCTGCTGAGGCCGGCCACGTTTAGGTTTGAGGTAAACAGGATCGCCTGGTGAAAGGACATCATTCTGTCCGGCATCATTATAATTCAGCACTTGCCATAACCGGAGATCGTGAGCCATAGCTACCGAAAGCCATGAATCACCCGAACCTGCAATTATGTACGGGACATCATGTAGTGTAACGGAAACTGAGGATCCGGTTTTTGGGGATGTATTAGCATTTTTATGTCCGGGCTTTGGAGGTGGTGATGATGGAGATGCTGCAACAGTTACATTTTCGCCAGGTTGTACCGGAATGTTTTTACCTCCCCGGTCGAATTGTGACAGATCGTGCTCTTCAATCAGGCGAATCAACATATCAGCATATTTTGGATTGGTTGCATATCCTGCTTTCTTCAATCCATGTGACCAGCTTTTATAATCCTGGACAGAATAATCGAATAGAAATGCATACCGTGACCGTTCTCTCAGGAACCGTCCATGATCAACATAGGAATCCAATACCGAGTTGTATTTACGGAAACACTCGTCCTTGGCATCATCATCCTTATGGTAGGTTTCACCACTCCAGTCATTATGGCATTTAATTCCAAAGTGATTTTTTGCAAGGTGCGCAAGATCGCTATTACCACTTTCCGATTCCAGGATACCCTGGGCCAGGGTAATGCTGGCAGGGACTCCCATTTTCATCATGTCCTTGATTGCATCACTCTTATAAGTGGAAATATATTCCGGAACCGTAATTCTTTTGGGAGGTTGCCCGATAGCAGGAAAAATACAGACAATAAAGAGGATAACCAATAAGGCCTTTCTCATTTGACGGGAGTCGGGATTAAAACGCAATAAAACGCATTTTTATGTTGTCCGGGACTCAAATAAAGCCACAGTAATTAACATCGGATTGTTAATTCTGACATTACAGGACCAAGTCGCAGTTATTCATCCAGGAGGTATTGAAGGCCACCCGTATGTATTGCAAGGATCCGCGAGCCTGGCTTGAATTTTCCGGAAACGATCAGCTTTTCAATAGCATAAAATAGCTTTCCGGTGTATATGGGTTCCGTTTTGATTCCGGTTTTAGTTTCAAAGTGTTTTATAAATGCTATCAATTCCGGGTTGCTCTTCGCATAGCCTCCACCGTGAAATTCATTTTCAATATTCCAGTTACCCGGAACAGGACCCGTGTAAAATTTTGCAAGCAATTCGTGGATGGTATGCCCGATAGAACCTCCGTCCCTGAGTACGCTTATGCCCGTCAGATGTTGTTCCGGTTGAAGCGTTGAAATAATACCTGCAGCAGTCGCGCCAGTCCCGCAGGCTATAACAATATCATTATATGATCTGTCATTTTCATTGAGGATTTCCTGGCAACCTTTTACGCCTTCCATGTTGGAACCTCCTTCGGGCAATACATAGTAAGATTCATTTCCGTAAACCAGTTTTTTCACGAATTCCGGTTCATTTCTTTTAAGATATTCACTTCGTGAAACAAAAATGAGATCCATTCCATCCCTGGCAGCCCTTGTCAAAGTTATGTTTCCCCCGGAAGGGGATTCACCCCGGACAATAGCTGTTGTAGAAATTCCTGCCAGCTTTCCTGCGCGGGCAACTGCGGCGATGTGATTTGACCAGGCACCGCCAAATGTGAGCAGCCTCGAATAGTCTCCTTTAATAAATTTTTCTAAGTTGTATTTCAGCTTATACCATTTATTGCCCCCGGTAATTGGATCCATATGGTCAAGCCTTCGTACAGTCAGTGTTATTTCCCGATCATATTTGAAAGGTCCATGATCTGTTACATGTTTTTTATTTTCAGTGAGATACATATCTATCCTGCCTGCCATCAGAAGCTAAAATTAGCGTAATTTTGCCGCATGCCGTTTACGGATAAATTTGATAAGGAAGATTATTATTTTTCAGAGGAGGGCTATATTATTTTTACAGAGGCATATCATCTGAAAAGAGGATATTGTTGCAATAATAACTGCATGCATTGTCCTTACCGGGAAAAAAAAGGAAATAATAATTCCGGTTCAACCGGAACAAATCAAAACGATACAAAACACTGATTTTTCATGAACATGAAAACTATTACCGGAAAGCTGGATGTTTCCAAGCTTAAAACTCCAACCGGTACCAAACTGAATTGCAAAGGCTGGATTCAGGAAGCCGCACTCAGAATGCTTCACAATAACCTGGATCCGGAAGTTGCGGAGCGTCCTGAAGATTTTATAGTGTATGGTGGCACCGGAAAAGCTGCAAGGAACCTTGAATGTTTCGAACTCATTGTAAAAGCACTCAAGGACCTGAATGATGATGAAACTTTACTGATACAGTCGGGTAAGCCAGTAGGAATTCTTCCCACGCATAAAGATGCTCCCCGGGTGATCATTAGCAATTCGATGCTGGTGCCGCACTGGGCGAACTGGGAGAATTTCCGGGCCCTCGAAGCAAAAGGTCTGACCATGTATGGGCAAATGACAGCGGGATCTTGGATATATATCGGCTCCCAGGGAATTGTTCAGGGGACTTATGAAACATTTGCAGAAGTTGCAAGGCAGCATTTTGGAGGATCGCTTCGAAATACATTGTCTGTTACAGGTGGTTTGGGAGGAATGGGTGGAGCTCAACCGCTTGCCATTACTATGAATGAAGGTGTTTGCCTGGCTGCAGATGTCGAAGCCTGGAGAATTCAAAAACGCATTGATACCCGTTATATTGATGTGATGACAACGGATATAGATGAGGGAATCGACCAGGCAATGGAAGCACGGAAAAACGGTAAGTCTCTTTCAATAGGTGTTGTTGCGAATATCATCGATTTATTGGAACGTTTGATTGAAAGGGGAATTGTACCGGATACGCTGACTGATCAGACTTCTGCACACGATGCATTGATCGGTTATTTTCCCCAGGGACTAACAGTTGAACAAGCAAAAATTCTGAGGGATTCCGATCCTGATAAATACATTAACCTGAGCAAGCAAAGCATGGTAAAGCATACTCAACTAATGCTTGAATTGCAAAAGCGAGGTGCCGTTACTTTTGATTATGGAAATAATCTACGGGGTCAGGCCTTTGAAATGGGATTGAAAAACGCATTCGATTTTCCGGGCTTTGTACCTGCTTACATCAGGCCGTTGTTCTGCGAGGGAAAAGGGCCTTTCCGATGGGCTGCTCTTTCCGGAGATCCACAGGATATTTTTGAAACCGATAAGCTGATCCTGGAATTATTCCCGGAGAATAAAGCACTGGCACGTTGGATAAAAATGGCGCAGGAACGAATCGCATTCCAGGGTCTTCCTGCACGAATTTGCTGGCTGGGGCAAGGAGAAAGAGAAAAAGCGGGACTTGCATTTAACAACCTGGTTGCTTCCGGAACAGTGAAAGCTCCTATTGTGATCGGGAGAGATCACCTGGATACTGGATCTGTAGCTTCACCCAATCGTGAAACCGAAGCGATGCTCGATGGTTCGGACGCCATTGCCGACTGGCCTGTTCTCAATGCATTGATCAACACTGCAGGAGGTGCAAGCTGGGTTTCGCTGCATCATGGGGGTGGGGTTGGTATCGGTTATTCTATCCATGCCGGAATGGTTATCGTAGCCGATGGAACAGAAGATGCAGCACGACGATTAAAACGTGTACTTCATAACGATCCGGCTATGGGTGTAATCCGTCATATGGATGCCGGTTATGATATTGCCAGGGATACAGCAAGAAAATACAGGCTTGATATCCGGGAAAGACTTAAGTAAGATTTTCATTCATTCTGGAGTGTTCTTATAAACCTGACGGTAGTTATTTGACTTTGGAACAGAATTTGAAACCGCGTTTAAAAAATTCAGAATGAATACCAATAACATATTGAAACATAGCCTATACGTATGTGCGTTAATTTTCTTCCTGTCTTCCTGTACCGATGATAATTCCGCGGATCCAAATATTCCGGGGAGTGACCGCGATAAATTTACAGGCGACTGGTTATGCAAGGAAACTATTCCAGGGGTCCCAACATCTACTTTTACAATTACAATACAGAAGCATGGAAGTGACGATACGCTTTATGTTTATAATTTCAACAATATCGGATCACCGTTATATGCCATCTGGCTCGTTTCCGGCAACAGCGTAACAATTCCCAACCAAACCATCTCACAAATTGATGTTGGCGGCAGTGGTTTTTTCAATAATGACGAGATCAATCTGAATTATAATTCGGATGGAGAAGCTGTAACTGCTTTATGTACCAAATGACCTGAAAAGGTTTAATCAACTAATCTTTATCCTTTACCCCTGATTCGTTACCTTTGGTAAAAATCTGCTTTTGTAATATCTTTTTTTTGATAAACTTGTCAGCGAGTTTTTTAGTAATTTCATAATCAAAACCTAACAGCATGAAAAAACTGCTACTTCTTATTCTTGTCTTTGCGTTCACCCGCTTACCAGCCCAGGTAACCATTACGCAGGATGAAATGCCTCATTCGGGAGATTCTCTATACAGAACCCGTGCAGTTCTGAATCCATTTCTGAATTATGCAGCGACGGGACCGAATCATGTCTGGAATTTTGACAACCTGAATGCAGCCGGCCAGGATTCTGCCATATACCAAACCGTTAGCTCTACAAATTTCGTATATGCGCTAACGTATATTGACATAGCATTGAATCCCAATCGTGCAAATCATGCAAAACCGGGAGTGGATATTCCATTCAATAACATGCTTCCCATTACCAATCCATATACATTTTATTATCGAAGTGCCTCAATTTATAAAACTGTTGGATTTGGTGTGGAGCTTGCTGGTATTCCGGCGCCTATCATTTTTACCAGTCATGATGAGATCTATCAGCTACCGATTGATTTCGGAAATACTGATTCAACATTTTCCTCATACAATATCAGTCTTCCGGCATTACTATATTATGGTTATGAACAAACCCGGATGAATGATGTTGATGGCTGGGGTTCTATCACTACACCTGCCGGAACATTTGATGCCTTACGAGTTAAAACTACGTTGCTGGGAAGAGATACAATTAACATTGATAGTTTAGGAATCGGTTTTGCGATTGACCGGCCTGTTATCCGCGAATACAAATGGCTTTCTCCCACGTACAGGGTTCCGATCATGCAGGTGAATACTTCAGAAATTTTCGGTATTGAAATAATTACCGATATTTTCTTTTACGATCTTCCGCGATCCATTATTGTTGTTCCACCACTTGCAAACGTGCTTTGCGTGGGGCAAACCCTTACTGTGAATTACGTTGCAACCGGGGTATTTAATGCCGGTGGAATTTTTATTCCTGCAAATGATTTCATTGCACAGCTTTCTGATAGTATAGGAGATTTTACTAACGCTGTGGACATAGGATCAGTAACTTCAACACAATCGGGTAGCATTAGCTGTACTATTCCTGCAAACACTCCTGTCGGATACGGTTACAGGATACGTGTTGTTTCAACCAGCCCCGCATTCACGGGTGATGACAACGGTTATGACCTTCTGATTGGTACGGATCCTGTCGCAGCTATAACTGCAGCAGGCCCTACCGAATTCTGCGATGGTGATTTTGTTGTTCTGAGCACCACAGTAAACTCCAGCTATTCTTACCAATGGCAGCTCGACGGAGTTGACCTTACCGGTTCCATATTTTCGGACCTTATCGCGACTGATAGTGGTAGTTATACTGTTATTGTTACGAATGCATGCGGTTCAACTACAAGTGCTCCAATAGATTTAATTGTACACGAGCTACCCGAGCATTCTTTTTCACAAACTTCATATACTGTTTGTGACAGCACTCAGCTGACTATTACTGCTGTGAATTCATCGGGACAATCACCACTTACATATCAGTGGTACCTGAATGGTATCTTGTTAGCTGGAGAAACTACTGACAGTATTTCAGGTTACCTGCAAGGAAATTATTCGCTTGAAATTGTCAACACTTCAACAGGATGCATGTTTACTGCAAATGTTTCTGTGACGGTCGACAGCCTGGTAGTGCCAACTGTAAACGTCCAGGGAAGCAGTTCTTTCTGCCAGGGAGATTCAGTCCTTTTAAGTGTGGTGCCTGAACCTGGAATTATATACCAATGGATGATAAATGGCACAAACATAACCGGTGCTACCGGAACAGATCTGTATGCAAATGCTACCGGTATTTTTTCAGTAATGGCGACATCGGTTAATGGTTGTACATCTGTAAGTGATCCCGGAATTAATGTAACTGTGAATCCGATACCTCAGCAACCCATAATCAATGCACCAACTACTGTTATGTGTGCGGGAGATTCCCTCGTACTTGATTTTATTGCAGTGATTGGATTTACTTATCAATGGACACTGGATGGTACGGCAATTCCAGGTGAAGTGTTTAACCAGATTACAGTGACCAATAATCCGGGTACTTATTCGGTAATTGTAACTGATATGACCGGATGTACAGCTGAAGCATCTAATCCTGTTCTTGTAATAATAAATCCACTGCCAGCAGCTCCTGTCATTACACAATCAAATGATACACTTTTTGCCAGTGGTAGTGGAAATTACCAGTGGTATCTTAACGGCGCCATAATTCCCGGTGCAACCGGAAGCTTTTATATTCCGCTGGTCAATGGTGATTATACAGTTACAGTGTCTGATAGTAACAGCTGTTCGAATACGTCAGTAATTTATACGATGACCAATGTAGGTATATTCGAGTACCATGGAATGTCAGTAACGGTAAATCCAAACCCTTCAACAGGCTTTTTCAACCTGTACAATAGTACTACTAAGCTGGAGTATGTAATTACTGATATTACAGGGAAACTTTTGATGTCCGGAAATATGAACATCGGATGGAACAAACTTGATCTTACCCTGATGTCAGATGGAATTTACCTGTTGCAGTTATATGCAACGGATCATTCGGCTTCAGTGGTGAAACTGGTAAAGGAATAAAATGTGCAACCATAAAAAAAACCGCAGAGA
>JANWID010000132.1 GCA_025450095.1 Bacteroidia bacterium
CGGCAAATTGTGTTGGTTACACCTCATTCTTTGCAACTACATGCAACCACCTTTTAAACAAGTACAATCTTTCTGAGATCTGGACGGTTAAATCGCATATCGGACAGCTTTATTTTCTTGGTACAAATGCCCACCAATTCTTTAGTTCACAATTTTTCAAAGATCATGACTTTGCAACAATTGAAAATAAATCGACAGGACAAATATTTGCCGTTGACCCAACAGTACAGGACTATCTATTTATTGACTTTGTAACTTTCGACAAATAACAACAGAAAGATAAGCTGCAGGTAATAGCCAATATGCCGCATTGGCCGGCAGCTGTTTTAGAATTTTTATTAATTTGGTGCCAGCCTGGCATATATTAAACGATCACTGTGAACAGACCATTTATTGTAAATTTTCTGAGCGGACTAATCAACATTTTAACTTGTTTGGTTGCAGCAATAATTGTGCTTTACCGGCAAGACTGGTTTGGCAAAGGCGATATATACGCTTTTATTTTTTGGACTGTTCCACTGGCTGTTGCACTTAGCGTAGCTGGAAAGACGATCATAAATCTAATTCGGAGAAAGCACTTTTTGTTACGACTGCTTTTTATTATTCTGACTGCTGGTGTGCTTTCATTTGGTTGGGCATATTGTGTGGCTTTAGTTTTAGGACCCTGGATTAGTGCTTTTAGTATTCCAATTCTTTATTTATGGATTGGAGGTTCAATTCTTCAACTTCTGTTTCTTGACTGGCGTTTACCAAAACAGGCGGAAAGGTCAAAAGTTTCAAAGGTAATATCCGGACTGCTTTCATTTCCGATGACATTAATTGTTGTAGTCATCGTTATGTATTTATTTTCTTTTACAAAATCATATTTGACCCGGCCGGAAAAAGAAACTTATCTAATTCCAAATGACTTTGAAGGAGCGTTCAGAGTTATTTATGGAGAAAAATGTGGTATTATTCCACCTTTTGAAAACGACCGGAGAGTCTTAAATATCCCCGACAATGGAATATTAATAATTCAACCGGAGTTTGAAGCCGGGACAATTGATCACGAATATTTCCTTGTTGACAAAATCGGAAATCGAAAAAAAATAAATATGATTTGGGATTACAAACAACGAACGACAGAATCACCTGGAGTATTATTAGGCGGCTCAGGAAGTATGGGAGGAGCCATGCCGGACGGAGGTTCATCAACTGAATCTCCTTTAGCAATTCATTTCACAAACTTTACGGTTTTTAATAAAGACACAACGACAAGAGACGAAAAAGAAGAATTCAAATTTCAACAACGATTTGACTCAATAACAAACGCGTTAGTGGATGAATGCAGAAAGAAAATTAAAATTGAGGCAATTAATAAAATAAAATGAGAAAACTAATTGGAGCAATCAATATGACACTTGATGGATTTTGCGACCATACAGCAATAAATCCAGATGAAGAAATACATCAACATTACACGGATCTGTTAAATAACGGAGGCACTGCTCTATATGGGAGGATAACGTATCAACTTATGGAATTTTGGCAAACACTGATAAAAAATCCTTCAGGGGAAAAATCAATGGATGACTTTGCTAAGGCTATCGATAAAATTCCAAAAATTGTCTTTTCACACAAGCTGAAAAATGCAGGCCCGACAGCTCTCGGATGGGAAAGTGCGAGATTAGCAAATCAAAGCATCGAAGAAGAAGTTTTAGAACTCAAACAACAACCGGGTAAAGACATTTTAGTTGGCAGCCGCAGCTTAATTATACAGCTGTTGAAACTTAATTATATTGATGAATTTCAACTCTGCATTCACCCTGTTATAGTGGGAAAAGGTTTGCCATTATTTGAAAATATTAACGACAGGACTATTTTTAATCTCATAAAGACTAAATCCTTTAATGGTGGTGCAATAATGCTCTACTATGAGCCAGCAAAAAGTTAAATCGTATAATAAGAAAAAATCCACTTTATGAAAATTAAATTCTTCATTTCAGCTTTTGCCCTAATTACAACTTTATTAACCGGTAATGTTAAATCAGCATTTGGGGTTATTGATGTTGGTGTAACCGCAATAATACAGCCTACATGTTCAGTTGTCCCGGGAATTCCGCAATCAATCATTGTAGTTATTACCAATTTTGGAAATATCTCTTTGACAACAGTCCCTATTGGAGTATTCATAAGTGGAAACACACCGGCTGCATCGACATGGAATGGTTCATTAGCGCCATTAACTTCTGATACATTTGAATTTCCCGTACAATTTACTTTCCCGGCCGGGCCATTTTCTCTTTGCTCATACACAATGGGGGCCGATGCAAATCCTTTAAATGACACCACATGTATTTCATGTAATGGTGTTTCAGTGTCAATCAATTCGCATCAGGATATTACGAAAAATAAAATAATTACCTGGCCGAATCCTACATCAGGTAACTTTATACTAAAAATAGAGGATGCGGTAGCTTACAAAACTTCAATTACAATTACTGATATCCTGGGAAAAGAAGTTTGGAAAAGCGGTTTTCTTAAACCTGAATTTAATATTGATCTTACAAATGAACCAAACGGAGTGTATCTGATTAACCTGAAATCATCTTCCACCACTATAAATTCAAAGTTAATTCTTGCAAAATAATCTGTTCAAAATCTCTTTATGAGTATCACAAAGCCCGAAAACATTCGTGGCAATAGAACGAAACAGGCATGAAACATCATTTTGGAGATTTATTATACAGAGAAGGCGATTATTGGACAGTGGTTCCAAACATAAAGAGGTTTGCATACTCGGCTGACGAAGTAATTGCAAACAAAAAAAACGTAAAAATTCTGACAATTAGTAAATATCACAAAAACTGGAACCAGGTATTTGACTGCCCAAACATTGAAGAATTAACTTTGCACGATCCAGGTAAGGAACAAGTTCAGGCTATTCGTAAACTGACACAAATCAAAAGACTTAGAGTGACTTTCTTTCGTGCCAGCGACATTGAATTTATAAGTAACCTGCATCAAATAGATGAACTTATTCTTGAATATGTTTCTGGTTTCTCCGACCTGGCACCGTTGCGTAAATTGACAAAACTAAAATCTTTACATTTAGAGAACCTTCGCAGAGTTTCCAATTTTGACGGACTAAAGGGTATTAATAGCTTAAGATACTTACATATTGGTGGTACGCTTGACTGGAATCAACCTATTGAAAACTTTTCGTTTTTAGAAGGCTTACCAAATCTTGAAGTATTCACTTTAGGATTCATAATTAACAAGTCCGACTTTCCGGCTTTTCTTCCAATCTTAAAACTTAATAAACTTAAGAAAATACATATCGGAACGGCCTCATTTAAAACAAAAGAATATGCTTTTCTGCAAGCTGCAATCCCGAATGTAGAGGGTAGTTCATGGGACTTATTTCGTGACTATGGAAATAATTTTGTGTTTCTTGGTAAACGAGCAGGCTTTGTCAGTACAAAAAGCCCTATAGCAAAAGAAAGATGCAATGAATTTATAACGGCCTTTGAAAAAATGAAAAAAGATTCAGAAACAATAATCAAAAACTACATCCGCTAACAAGGGATTTATAAACTGTTAACGGAAATAATCAATAAAATGAAAAAACAAATTAAAAAGAAGAAACTAATTAGCAAACAATTTTTTCAATTGTACATTTCTGTTCTAATAGTAACGTTTTGCCTTGCCTCCTGTAACACTGCACCAGATAATAACAATAGTTCATTAAAAGATATCCCTGATAGTATTCCATATGATGAAAAGCAGCATGCTTCACTGGATTCTATTGTTAATTATTTACTGAATGCGTCCGCTCAGGATTTTCATGACCACCTACCACCGGTTCCTGTTAATTTTCGAAATGTCCAGGTCCGAAATTTAACAGGACCAAATACAGAAAATCGTTATTTACTATGCGGTCAGTTTCTTTCACAGGAAAAACAAAGTAAAGATGAGTGGACTTCTTTTGCAACCATTAAAACATCAGCATATGAACAATGGATTGGCAATAATTTGTCTTACTGCCAGGATTCCAAAGCAGTATCCTATAAAATTAATGACTTATCCTCTGAATTGAAAAGCCGGTTTGATGCCCTGAATAACGTACCGCAATTGACCAAATAAGACAATACATATCCTTTGAAACCATTACTTTCTTCACCTGAATTTTATTATTGGTATTTGATTCCTACGATTATACAAATTGTTATGATTATTTTTTCGATTAAATTCACACTCAGAAAAAGGGTATTTCTAAATACATTCTTAACGCTTATGATTTTATTATTGACTGTTTTTTCACAGGTAATTCTTATTCAAATATTTTTCATGAGGTCATGGCCAACTTATTTACCACATTTTGTCACAGCAATTACTTTTGTATTTATTGCATTTCAATATTTCAAATATGGGGCAAATATTGAAGCCCCGAAAAATCTTTGAAGCAGAATACTTCGTAAAGGGGAAATCTGTAACTTTCGTGCTCCATTGCCTGCCGGCCTTTGTATCCAAAAGTTATTTATCATAACTGTGAGTACTAAATTTGAAATACGATTAATATGTGAAACGGACACACAATCTGTTTTGGATATATACAAGTATTATGTTGACCATACTATTATTTCCTTTGAGTACAATGCACCAACTCATGACGAATACCTGCAAAGAATAAAAACAAACACTGAAAAATATCCATGGCTGGTTTGCCTGCATAAGAATAATATTATTGGCTTTGCTTACGGAAGCACGCACCGCTACCGTACAGCATATCAATGGAGCCCCGAATCAACCATTTATTTAGCTCCCAATTTCCACACAAAAGGGATCGGAAGGGTTTTATACGAAACACTTTTTTCATTGCTGAAATTGCAGGGGTATTACAATGTGTTTGCCGGGGTGGGCTTGCCCAATGACAAAAGTGTTGGTT
This sequence comes from Bacteroidia bacterium, assembly GCA_025450095.1. The sequence goes on from JANWID010000132.1 coordinate 4,928, forward strand.
TTCACCGGGCATTGGGTTTTGAAGAAATAGGAGTTTTTAAAAACATCGGTTACAAACTGGGAAACTGGCATCACACACATTGGTTTCAATTGACTTTGGCAGAACATAAAAGGAACCCTGTAACGCCTATATCATTAGAAGAAGTAATATCAACAAAAGTTTTTTTGACAATCCTTGAATCAGCAAACAATAAACTTTTAACCGTATGACACATGAGCACAATTACAAACTAACTGCTGTTTGGCACGGAAACAAAGGCGAAGGCACAAAAAATCTTAAAGCGTATGACCGCAGCCACACAGTCACCATACAGGGCAAACCGGAATTGCATCTTACAACCGACAATCCTGCTGCTGGCGATAAATCCAAACTCAATCCCGAAGATTTATTGGTGACGGCTATCGCATCATGTCACATGCTTTCGTATTTGTATGTGTGTGCGCTGGAAGGAGTTGTTGTTACTGATTACATTGACAACGCAACAGGAATTATGATTGATTATGGCGATACAGGCGGACATTTTAAGTCAGTAACATTAAACCCAAAAGTAAAAGTGACTGATCATTCCATGATTAAAAAATCAATAGAGTTACATCATAGAGCACATGCTATTTGTTATATTGCCAACTCCGTAAATTTTGAAGTGAAATGCAACCCGGTTAGTGATATAGATGAATGATTTAAAAATAGCAAGCTTATGATTTTTGGATGGATACCTTTTTTAATTATTTATTTATGGTGGTTGGTAAAAAAGAAGCCTCATAGGCAACAAAAGAGTTATGAATTTCCCTTATGCAATTTTTCAATATCGATAAAGCAGTATTAAAATTTCAACACGCTCTTTGACTTGGCATAAAATCAAGCCTGGATAACAGGCAAAAATAGCCTGGTGGCGACAGTACTCGTACTCATTCCGATTCTCATACTCACACTCACTCTCGTTCTCTTACTGTTTCAGAGCATAGAGCGAGTGTGAGAACGGGAACGAAATCGAGAAACAGGACGAGAGCGGAGTGCTTCTGTCTTCATTTGGAACTTAAAGAGGGAATTTGTAACTTTAGTACTCCCCTACCCCACGGTTGGAACAGGTTCAAAAACTGAATTTGAATCCCGATCCCGATAGTTATCGGGAGGATTAGGTTAATAATAACAATTTATAAAATAACAAAATGAAAAATCCAATTTTCAAAATCAATTTAGTTGCAACCCTTTTAGTTTTGGTAGCTACAGCAGCCTTTACAAGTTGCACAAACGGTGGTGGCGACACAGCTAAACTTCAGGCTAAAATTGACTCCTTGCAAAGCGAACTCAAAATGTTAACAGACGAAAAGGCTCTTACAGAAATGCGACTGGTGAGGTTTGACTCCCTGGACTATGAATTTTACAGTAATCAGGATTGGAAGAACTTTGCCATCAGCCATGCCGACAATATCAAAGTATATTACCCTGACGGTATGACTACAACAGGCTTAAATCCACAACACATTGACATGCTCACGCCAATGTTTGTATTTGCTCCTGACACCAAAATCAAAAATCACCCGGTTAGATTTGGCAGTGGCGACTGGACTTGTGTGATTGGTGAAATGGAAGGTACGTTCTCAAAGCCAATGCCAATAGGGAATGGCAAGACAATCCCGCCAACAAATAAAAAGTTCAAACTTTCAATGTCGACTATCGGACATTGGAAAGACGACAAAATGATTGAGGAATATTTGTTCTGGGACAACCAATCGTTTATGAAACAAATCGGATTGGCTCAGTAATTTATGAACTGAGGTTATTGTGTTATTGCACGAATTTGTATAGGATATGTAAATCTCAAGAGAGCTGAATATCGCTATTCTTTCTTTTTACATTTTCTTCTACATTTGATAATAAAAGAAAACAACAATAAAATATGCAATCGAAAGCAACAACACCGGATGAGTATATTGCTGAATTGCCGGCAGATAGAAAAGAAGCAATGACAAAATTGCGTAAAGAAGTATTAAAAAATCTGCCCAAAGGTTTTAAGGAAACTATGGGTTATGGAATGATGGGTTATGTTGTTCCGCATTCCATTTATCCAGATGGTTACCATTGTAAACCCACAGATCCATTGCCGTTTGCTGGTTTTGCCAGTCAGAAAAACTTTATTGCATTTTATCACATGGGCATTTATTCTGACCCTAAACTGTTGAAATGGTTTGTAACAGAATACCCAAAACATACCGATGCTAAATTGGATATGGGTAAAAGTTGTATCCGTTTTAAAAAGCCCGAAAAAATTCCCTTTAAATTATTTGGTGAGTTGATGAGTAAAATGACGGTGAAAGACTGGATTGAAAAGTATGAGTCGGTGCTTAAGACTCCTTCTAAGAAAAAGTAATTACGTCACCTTTTTTAATACAGCGAAAGTAATGGAGTCAAAATTAATATGGGCAAACCTAGTCTCAAATGACCTGGAAAGAACAAACAAATTCTATCTGCAATTAGGTTTTAAATCGAATGGAGAATACAAAGCGAATGATGGGACAAGTTTTTTCTTCGGACAAAACAAATTTGTTATTAATTTCTTTACTCCTCAACGTTTAAAAAAAGATGTAAACGGCAATATTGGTAATCCTAAGGATAACGAAGTAATATTTTCTCTTTCTGCCGGGAGCAAAGAAGAAGTACAAAGCTGGGTTGAAAAAGTTAAATCAGCAGGAGGAACAATCTTTTCAGAGCCCCAGGATTATGAAAAAGGTTATACTTTTGGCTTTGCTGATCCGGATGGTCACAAATTCAATATTTTGTATTGGCCCGGAATGTAAAACCTGCCGGTAACCATCACGCAGGCGAAGTACAGGTAGCGCTGTTAACGCCCGGGGTAAACAACACTGTCAATTCAAAAGTAAACGCCATGAAAAAACTTTTAACAGCTTTTCTTTTGATGGTTTTTGGAATTGGCAATGCTCAAAATTTAGTAACAAATCCAGGTTTCGAAAATTATGACTCATTACCTTGTGGATTTAGTATAAGCGCGGCATACTTTTCTTCTTTGATACAGAACTGGACAGTTCCAAACTATACAACACCAGATGTGATAAGTCCACTAATATCCCCAACTTGCCTGTACGGTAATCCTCTTTCTTCCGGAAGCGGAGGATTACAAACTCCAAGAACAGGGAATATTATGATTGGAATGGTTTGTGAAAACGGTGGCTATAATGAACCCATTCAGGTTCCTCTAACCACTCCTTTAATAATTGGCAATTCTTATCAGGCGGAGATGTATGTTTCTCTCGCAGCAAGATCCGATTTTGCAAACAATAATATTGGTATGTATTTTTCAGATACTTTGATTTTTGATTCTACTTATCTAAGCACTAACTATCTTCCTCAAATTCTTGACACTACTACGATCACCGACACTGTAAATTGGGTTTTGATTTCAGGCTGCTTTACGGCAACTTCAGCAGCACAATATTTAATTATAGGAAATTTTGTTTCTCCTTGTCAACATTCTGTTTTGCTCCTGGGAGGGTGGCCGATGGCTTACTATTTCTTCGATGATATTTCTGTAACACAAATTCCGCCCTGTACCAGCGGACAACTAAACTGCCCGCTGGGAATTGCAGAGAATGAAAATAAAAAACTAAAAATATATCCCAATCCTGTTTCAGATTTTCTAACAATGGAAAATGCAGCCAGTGGAGGAACAATTGAAATTAAAAACCTTTTCGGAACAATTCTCTTAACACAGGAAATTACTTCCGATAAATCGCTTCTCAATTTACAAGCATTGCCGGGCGGTCTTTACGTAGGGTACTACAGGGAAAACAAACATCAGGAAGTATTCAAATTTATCAAACAATGACCAGCAGAAAAACAGCGAACAGTCATCGTAACCAGACCTTCGGGGCGGCCGAATGTTATAAAGCATTTTATGGGACTAACATCTGACTAACGGATACGATGAAGTATTTCTTCTTAATAGCGACTCTTGCTCTTCAATATGTATCTGTTATGACATTGAAACTCCTTGACAACTTTTCCCTGATTATTGGAATATTTCTTTTTGGAATTGTTATCGGTGGACTTATGAATTTTTCAAAAACAAACACAAATCCGATTGCTACAAGCATTGGCTGGGGACTTTTTTATGGCTCATTAACTTCATTAGGACTCGTTATCATTTTTATGACCTGGCTTTATTTCAATTTTCCTAAATAAATAAAAATTTAAGTGTCGGCTTATAGCAGGTGTTTAAAGAAATGCCGGCTACGACGGTAACATCAATTTTTTTTCATAATTTAGTATAATGAGGTGGGCAACCTGTGCTTCTTTGCCACTCCGAACAACCGACAATGAAAGCAATAATTGCTTCGTTTATAATTCTGCTGTTATTCCCGGCAGAAACAAACTCGCAAACGATTCCTAATTCCGGATCACAATTGATACCCAATGCTGGATTTGAAAACTGGTATCAGGATATTTGGGGCAATTATTGTCCGGTCGATTGGGAGACAAATAATGGAGATTATCAGCCAACAACAATTACGGTAAGTTCAGGCTACCAGGGAAGTTATTCTTTAAGAGCTTACAACTATTGGGGTTCATATTTTGGGGGTGATATGTTTTCCTATGCCAAATGTACTGTTTTGCTAAGCGGAAATCCGGGGACTTTAAATGCTTATGTTAAAACCGAATTTGACACAACTGATACGGTTTCCATCCAGGTTCAGATTTTTTATAACGGCCTGGTAGTGGATAGCGGAAAATGGATTTGTACTGACCTCGCTCCTATTAGTTTCTGGACGCCGGTCTCCGTATCAATTACACAATCCAGTATTTCGGTTGACTCGGCTGTTATAGAAATTGATGGTGGAATTTATTCAAATACGTCACTGTATGTTGATGAACTTGCTTTTATAAATACAGGATTACATGAAAATGAAAATAATCCCTGTTGCACTGTTTTTCCAAACCCATTTGGTAACGAAATAATCATTCAAAATAATTCCTCTCAACCAATCCAATTCACTCTTTACAATTCCATAGGAGAAAATATTATTGACAAAATATTATCCGCTAAAACTAACACGATAAATTTAACTGCTTTCTCAAATGGCGTTTATTTTTATAGATTAAGTCATGAAAATGAAATAATAAAGAGCGGTAATATAATTAAGCAGTAACACTTCGAATAGTGGTAGTACCAGCACATAGATGATTAAAATGGAAAGTGGTAGTATATTTGAAATTCCATTACAATTTAATTATGGATTTGGGTATGGTAAGTACATAAATATAAGTCACATTATTGGTAGGCAATTTGATGCCAATCTTTTTAGAGTATTTGATTTTGTTTCACAAAAACCAATCGGTAACATACGTGATATAATTAAGTATGACTTACTTTTGGGACCATTAATTTTAATTGGAACCCCCCCGGTAAGGGGTCAGCATAAATGGAAATTTATTGGAAGTAATTTGAAAGAAAGTGATTTAAATATCCCTGATTATAAATACACGCTGCATTTTCCTTATATAGTTGAAGATGAGTCGAGCATTGGACCCTGGTCATATACACGCAATATCACGGAAGTGAGTAAACCTATCAGTTATGAGAAGGTAAAACATCTTGAACAACCAACATTGCATGCACCTGATCAAATAGCATCAAGAATCGTCATGGAGATGATGAGAAAAAGTAATATTGATCCAATGATTTTTTTCAAGGATGAAGAAGAATATATTAAACGCGTTTACCTGAAAATGATTAATGTTCCGATCTATTCTACAATTCCAAAGGAAATAAGAGGTAAAGCAATTACTTCTTAATTAAATATTTGATTAGAAACGTTAGGTCAATGAAACTTATAATCATACTGACTGCCCACTTTACTTTGATTAAGCTTGTTGCTTTTTCACAATCCATTTGTTTTTTACCACCAGTTCAACAATTCATATCTGCAGGGAGTGGCACAGGTATATACGGGGCAGTTGCTGATGATTTTAATGGCGATGGATTTATTGATTTAATAACCTCCAATTCTGTAGACAATACTATTTCCTACATGCAGGGAGATGGCAACGGTGGTTTTGCCTCATCGGTAAATTATACAACCGGTTCTGTAGCAAGCGGCATGAACAAAGGAGATTTTAATAATGATGGTAACTTAGATGTGGTTGTGACAAACCAGGGCGGCAATAGCTTATCTGTTTTTCTTGGTAACGGCAACGGAATTTTTAATTCTGCAATTTCCATTCCTGTAGTTAATGGTCAACCCTATACAGTCATTTGCCATGATTTCGATAATGATTCAATTACTGACTTAGCCGTAGGGTGTTATTCAAGTGCTTTAATAATTATGAAAGGTGATGGTACCGGTAATTTTACAGCGCTCAATACTTACTTTACCGGAGCCTGGATGGCTTCAATAAATCTTGCCGATTTCAATAGTGATGGTATCCTGGACATAGCGCTGCCCGGAGGGTTCGCATATAACATAATTTTCTTACAGGGTCTGGGTGGGGGGAATTTTGCAATACCGTTTTCATTACCTTGCAACGAAAGACCTTTTTATTTGATGGTTTCCGATTTAAACAACGATTCATTACCGGATATGATTGCTTCCAATTCGCAGGATACCTCCGTCACGGTTTTTTTTAATACCGGAAATTTTTCATTTGCCGCTCCTGTTTATTATTATTTTCAAGGTCCCTGGATTTTAAGTCCGGGCTTTGTCACGCTTGCCGATTTTAATAACGACAACATACAGGATATGCTTGTGGCTTTTGGCACTTTAAGCGGTATTTCTGTTTTACCCGGAACAGGCAATGGTAATTTTTCAACTGAACAACACTTTAATGGTGCCAATGGAGCTGAAATTGCCATTGCTGTTGATTTAAACCAGGATAACAAAACTGATGTCATCAATCCCTCGGTCCATTCACCCGCGTTTTATGTTTTGCTGAATTGCACACCAACAGGGGTGGAAGAAACAAACTCACCAAATAAAAATGTTACCGTTTATCCAAATCCATTTTGCAATTTTCTCAACATTGAAAATAATTCTTCTCAAATACTTCAATTTACACTTTACAATTCTTTAGGAAAAGATATCTTTAACGAAACATTGACTGAGAAAATAAGCATACTAAATGCATCTTCTTACGCTGACGACATTTACTTTTATCGGGTGAGCATTAACGGATATCAAATGAAGAGCGGTAAGATTCTTAAACAGTAACTCTCTTAATGACATCCGAACTGATCCCTTCCTTTTATTTCTCCTTTAATCCCTTCCATATTACCTGCCATTATTTAAGAAGAATATGAGTAAATACATCCAGGCTTTAACTCTCCTTCTGATCTTTGTTCTTTGTTTGACTTTACAAAGTCATAAAACAACTGCGTTATCAGATGAGACATCCGACCTGGGCAGGATAGACAGTATTGTGACTAATTATCTAACCGCACACAAAATGGTTGGTGTTTCAATAGGCATTGTTAAAGACAGGGAAATTTATTTGACAAAGGGTTATGGGACACGAGAAATTGGCACTTCAAAACCAATTGACAGTTTGACTAATTTTCTCATTTGCTCCGTTACAAAATTATTTACTGCAACGGCAATTATGCAATTATCTGAGCAGGGCAAAATGGACATTACAAAAAAGCTTATTTATTACCTGCCTGGCTTCAAAATGAAAGACATAAGATATAAAGACATTACAATTGAACAGATGCTGACGCACAGTTCCGGCCTTTATTGGGATATGGAATTAAAGCACTCACCAAATGACAGCAGTTCATTAAGAAAACTTGTTTACAGTTTAAATAATAAAATTCTTGATTTTGATCCTGGAACAAAATTCGATGGAACAAAAACTTATAGCAACGCAGCTTATGACATATTAGGTTACCTGGTGCAGAAAATATCGGGCAAACAATACGAAGACTATATAAGGGAAAACATACTTTTAAAGTCAAATATGCCTTACAGTTTCACAGACTATTTGAAAATCCCTGCTGCCAGGAGAAGCGCTCCACATATTTTAAAAAAAGGTAATATTAAAATTGGTGGTATGTATACAGAGAATGCTGAGCATTCGCCAAGTGGAAACCTGAATTCCTGTTCACGTGATTTATGCTATTGGATAATTCAAATTTTGAATATTTATAATGATACAACCTCTTTTAATGGTGTTATAAGTAACAACACATTGAAGAATATGTGGACAACAAGGTTTGTTGCACCACAAAATAAAAATGTTTCCATCGGACTTGGATGGTGGATTACAAAATCTGAATCATTAGGTAATTATTATTGGCACGTTGGTGATAATCCAGGTTTCTCCTCAACACTAATAATTTTTCCAGAACAAAACTTTGGAATAACTGTTCTGAGTAATCAAATGTATTCAGAGCAATGTGTGTGGAATAAAATCCCGTTTGACATTGTAAATTTATTCAAATCCGTATGGAGAATATAATGATATGTAACCCCGGACTTTGCGCCAGGTGGACTAAAGTGTAATACCGAAGCCCTTCGGGATGGATTTTTATGCTTCTTCCTGATATCTTTATATGGCAATCCTGGTTTTATAAAAGCTGAAGCGGGCTTTTTTCTCAAATGATTAAACTTATATCATTAATATAATATCTTCACAAATTCTAACGTTAAAACTAACAGGAATGAAAATTAATTCAATTATTTTTTTTATTGCTTTCATTTTATTTAGCGTAGTTACCAGTCTCCGGACAGCAACTGCTCAATGTACCAACCAGGTAACCAATTTAAGCGGAACCTCCATTGTAAACGGAATAAATGTAACCGTAACAAGTGCCGGATTAGTTGATATGTTAATGTATTGCCAGGGCATTGCAACGCCTTATTGGGTTGGCCAGTTCAATAATTCTTCCGGAAACGGAAGCTATACGTTTTCTTTCACTCCACCGGTTACAGGGGTTACTTTGAATCTTAGTGCTATTTCGAACATTCCGGGAGTAGGGGTTGAAGAAGTATTAATTAAGATAAACGGATTTAATTATGCAATAACTTCTCTGGCGGATACGACCCCCTGCGAGCCTATGGCGGTAATTACGCCATCCGGAAATATTGGTGGCTGTTTTAACTGTAGTGGCTCAGGCAGTAGTGGAATTAACATTATAACTCCTATTTCAACATTACAAGTAAATAATTTGTTAATCTCAGGAGTACCCAATGGAACTGTCTTTTCAATTTTTATTTGTGACAGTGTTCCAACAGGTATTGATAACCTGAATGCTGATAATCACTTTTCAATATGCCCAAACCCCTTCAATACTAATTTGAATATTAGTACCTCTGAAACTCAGCTTTTGGAATTAACAGTATACGATTTGTTATCAAATAAACTTATTCAACAAATTTTTACAAATTCTGCTTCAATAAATACAGAGCAACTTGCCAAGGGTATTTATTTTTACGAAGTGAAAAACAAAAATGGTATAATTAAAAATGGGAAAGTTGTGAAAGAATAACGGGGCACAGTATCCGCTATTTTATTCAATTGTCACTTTCATTCTTTCCAGATCGTCACCGCATTGCACTTCCATCAAATACATTCCATGTGTAAAATGAGAAATGTCCAGGGAATGGTGATTATTTTCGCTATCGTCCGTTGCATTGTAAATCATTTTTCCGGTTACATCTGTTAAACAAATAGTAACCTTTCCCGGTTTAATTTTATCCCATCGAACGGTGAGAATATCTGATGCAGGATTAGGAAATATGCTGATGCCCGCAGATGACATTTGCGGTTCACCCATTCCCGAAAGTAACAGAACCTGTGTAATTGCGTCGTTGGTGTGAACGGCTGCGTTGAAATCAAAATAAATATCTGCGCTGTTCGCAATCTGATCACCGGCGGTGAGTGAGGACAACGGTTTTATCCGGTAACGTATGTAACCGTGACTTTCCATCTCATTGGTAGTGCTGTCGGGCAAGAGGATATTGCTGAACTTAAATTCCATGCTCTGAATATTTTCGTGATAGAAGAGCTGAACCGGATCCGACGACGATACAAGATTCAATGTTAATACATCGAGCATCAGCGGATCGATGAGATTCACAATTTTTACATTGAAGGCAGTATCATTCCCGGTGTTTTGAAATCGAATTAAATAATCGAGATAAGGGGGATTCGGGAACAGTGATGACGCAAGTGAATCTTCATCCACGGTAATATCATTTGGATCGAAACTTCCTATAATGATTACTTCTATGTATGACGTGTTGCATCCCGGACTTACATCTCCCGCCAGGGGTTCAATTACTGCCCCTGAAATGACTGTATCGCCCATTGATACATTCGCGCTTACATTCACATAAACCATGATGGAAGCCACCTGGCCGGGGAGCATTGGGCCGGGCATCCAAACAAGCGAATCGGGCGTTACGCTGGAGGGAAAAGGCACTGCATTCGAAAAGGTGAGTTCCGGGTCAGGATAAAAAATTACAGTAGGTGATAAAATGGTGGTTCCCACATTCTGGTATTCGACCTGGTATGCTGCAGCAAAATTTGCACGGAATGGAGTTGCAGGTGTAATGGATATACACAGATCCGGAAAAACGCCGGCAGGCTGCAATGCAAAATCATTCAGGCTGTCGATAAAATTCAATCCCGGGAAATTCGCAACGTGCTGCGCCGGCAATGCATTGAAGTATGTTGTGAATAACGGATTAACTGTGTAAGATCCGGCATTTGTAATAGCCATCTCGTAATTTCCGCCAGCATCCGAAAAAACCATTTTACCTGTTCCCTGCTCTATGATAGCTTTATTGAGCACTTCCACTTCGCCAACATCATAAACCTGGTTAAGATTTCCATCCATGAAAACTTTTCCGGTGATCAGGTTGTAATCCACCATCCATTTCACCACCCAGTAATCCCATGTATTCATCCTGGAATCCTCTTCCTTATCATATTCCGCATTGGAAATGGATGAACCACCCAATATAAAAGCGCCGTCGGAAGTTTGTTCGACACAGTATAGCATATCATGCATGGATGCTCCGAGGGTTTTCTGCCATTGTATATTGCCCGATCCATCCGTTTTCACAACCCAGAAATCCGGAGATTGTCCACTCGGATCGTAATTGTCTTCAGTTTTATCGCCGGATATCATGCTATGCGAATACCCCCCCAGCACATATCCGCCATCGCTGGTCTGACGCACGCTTCGCAGCTCCTCAAAATAATTTCCGCCGATCGTATTCTGCCATTGAATATTTCCCAATGAGTCTGTTTTCACAATCCAATAATCGCTGCCACCTAACCCGTTTTCGGTTTTATCACCTGAAATATCAGATTCGGATAAGCCTGCCAGGATAAATCCGCCATCGCTGGTTATGCAGACATCGTATAGGTATTCGGTGTCAGTACCGCCGATGGTGTTATCCCATAAAATATTTCCAGAGGCATCCAGTTTGAAGATCCAAAAATCATTTAGGAATCCCCATGAATCTTCCGATTTATCACCAGAGATATCAGACCCGGACGAGCAACCAACAATATAACCACCATCCGGAGTCTGGTGAATAGTTCCGTCGAATTCCATGTCAGTTCCACCAACCGTATTCTGCCATTGAATGTTCCCTGTGGCATCTGTTTTTACAATCCAGATATCGCGCCCACCAACAGGGTCTTCCGTTTTATCGCCTAATGCATAGGATTCGGACCCACCACAAAGGATATAGCCACCATCTGCTGTTTGTTCTATA
>JANWID010000133.1 GCA_025450095.1 Bacteroidia bacterium
AAGCAGGTTGCAAATATGAACCGCGGCAGATTCCTCGATGATGATCTGAAGTATGTTGATCCCTCTAATTTTTGCGTTGGCGTTGCCGGTTATCCAGAAAAACATTTCGAAGCTCCAAGTATAGCCACGGACTTAAGGCATTTGAAATTGAAAATTGAAGCCGGAGCTGATTACATTGTGACCCAGATGTTTTTTGATAATAAAAAGTTTTTTGAATTCGTCGACAAGTGCCGGGAATCCGGAATCAATGTTCCTATCATTCCGGGCATAAAACCGCTTACTACAAAAAAACAGATGACACTGCTTCCAAAAACTTTTCATATTGATATTCCTGACGACCTGGTCAGAGAGATTGAAAAGTGTAAGACAGATGACGATGTAAAACAGGCAGGTATTGAATGGTGCATTCAACAGTCAAAGGAACTTATGCAAAAGAAAATCCCCTGCCTGCATTATTATACCATGGGGAATGCTGCTGTCATCAGAGCCATTGCGTCACAGGTTTTCTAAAATTTTATTGTTATGATTTTTCAGATCTATTATGATCGCTTATTATGATCTGGTATTGAAAGTGACCATAAAGAGCTTTCCAATTTTTTTATTTTACCTTTCCTGTTAAATTTGCTCAAAACTATACACTATGGAAGTAAACTTCATGATCATCGCCCTGGCTGCATTGATACCGCTGGTAGTCGGATTTATTTGGTATAATCAAAAAGTATTCGGAAATGCATGGATGGTAGCTACTGGCATGACTGCCGAAAGTGCTAAAGGCGCTAATATGCCTCTTGTGTTCGGTCTCACCTACCTGATGTCATTTATTGCGGCATTCCTTTTACAAACCATGGTCATTCACCAATTCGGTGTTATGTCACTTTTGGTGGATGAACCGGGCTTTAATGACCCGACTTCAGAAATAGGAATGTACTTTGCCGACTTTATGAGCAAATTCGGTGATAACTTCCGCACCTTTAAGCATGGAACTTTACATGGTACCATCACAGGGCTTCTGTTTGTAACACCCATATTTACCATAAATGCATTATTCGAACGCAAAGGATTCAAATACATCGCCATCAACAGCGGGTTCTGGACCGTTTGCCTGGCATTGATGGGTGGCGTGATCTGCGCATACGCTTAAGAAGTTACTTTAAAAATTTTACTCCTTCCATTTATGAAAAAAAAGGGAGTAACGTTCGATGCCATTATCCTTAAATTTGGAAAGCAGGGAGAAAAAACCGGCTGGCGCTATATTGAAATTCCAACTGTAGTTGCTCAGCAATTATTTCCGGGAAACCGGAAAGCTTTTCGTGTAAGCGGAAGCATCGACAAATTCCCAATCGACAAACTCGCGTTGATGCCAATGGGTGATGGTAAATTCATTCTTCCGATCAATGCGTCAACACGGAAAGGAACAGGAAAGGATACCGGTCAGAAACTGACAATCACATTCCGGCATGATCCCGGTGAAGTTCCACTTGACCAGGATTTACTTGATTGTTTGGAAGAAGACCCTGTAGCCAAAAAAATTTTCTTTAAGCTCACACCCGGTCACCGGAACTATTTTTCAAAATGGATCTCACAGGCAAAAACTGATGCAACCAAAGCCAGGCGTATCGCAATGACATTGGATGCAATGATGCGAAATATGGATTTCGGTCAGATGCTGCGGGAAGCGAAAAAATCCTGAGTCATTGTACAGATAGCAGATATAGTACGGACAGCAGTATGCTGTCCGTATTATATGATATGGACCCAAAAAAATTAATGTTAATTTAGCGTTAAACTATGCCCGGGATATAATATCCAAAGCACTGTTTTTAACCAACACGAAACCCTATGAATTTTAAATGTACCCTGCTTACCGGGCTGATGCTTGTTACATCGTATTGTATTGCTCAGACCCTCCCCGATGAAATTTACCTGACTTCAGGCGGACATCAGTTAATAACCGGTGGACTACCTAACCAGGGATTATATAATGAATCCATCGTTAAAGATATTTATCTGCAGTTTCCGCAACCAAATTACTGGACCCTTCTTCAGAATAATTATACAACACATACTGACATACCTGCAACAATGACTGTTGATGGTGTGGTTTACGATAGTGTAGGCGTACGTTTCAAAGGACAGACTTCATATTCTCAAACTATGAGTTCTCAAAAGAAGTCATTCAATATAACCGTTGATTATACCACACCCGGTCTTGACATTGACGGTTATGAAACACTGAATCTCAACAACTGTTTCCAGGATGAATCATTCATTCGCGAGGTATTTTATTTACACCAGATCCGGAAACATATTCCTGCTGCAAAAGCTTCTTACGTGAAGTTGTACATCAATGGAGCTAACTGGGGAGTTTATCCAAGCATACAACAGCTGAATAAGGATTTTCTCAAGGAATGGTGGCTGAGCAACGATGGCACACTGTGGAGAGCCGATCGTCCGCCCGGAAGCCCGGGTGGTCCGGGTGGATGGGGTGATGGCACCGCCGCATTGAATTACCTTGGTAACGATACCTCCGATTACCAGTCCTATTATACATTAAAGAGTACTACCAAGCCTAATCCCTGGGATGACCTGGTGACGGTTACCGATATTCTTGAAAATACGCCACTCGCAAATCTACCCACGGTTTTGCCGACGTATATGGATGTTGACAGAACGTTATGGTTTCTCGCAGCTGAAATTCTTTTTTCAGATGATGACAGCTATGTCTATAAAGGTAAAATGGATTATTATCTCCATTATGAAATGGAAACCGGTCGCATGGTTCCCCAGGAATTTGACGGCAACAGCGTGATGGATCCAGCGCATGTTGCATGGAGTGCATTCTACAACCAGACCAATGCGAATTACCCGTTGATGAACCGGCTTTTTGCAGTTCCCGAATACCGGCAACGCTACCTGGCACACCTTCGCACTATGATCAGTGATGCCTATGATACTGCCAGCGCTTACCAGCTAATCGATACTTACAAAGCGCTTATCGATACCATGGTTTTCAATGATCCGAAAAAATTATACACCTATACGGCGTTTAACAATGAGATTGGTGTATTAAAAACGTTTATCCAGAACCGTAAGACCAATATGATGGCAAATACAGAAGTAATACAGGTGGGTGCCACAATTAACGGAACGGCGTATTTTACTAATGGTGTTATGTGGGATATACCCGAAGATCTGGAACCTGCGAACATACGCACAACCGTTACTTCCACAAACGGCATTTCCGCCGTGAAGCTTTGGTATGCAACCGGTATAACCGGCAATTTTGCATTTACACTGATGTATGATGACGGATTACACGATGATGGAAATGCCTCCGATGGAATTTTTGGTGGAACGATCCCGGGATATGCAGCCGGAACATGGGTTCGTTTTTATATTGAATCATCTGCCGGTAATACCGCGCAAACAAGAACGTATGATCCGCCGGGAGCTGAACATAATGTATTCGTTTATCTTGTGACCCCGTCGCCTGCCAATGATTCTACCGTAGTGATCAATGAGCTGATGGCTTCTAATTCCAGTACGATGCCTGACAGTTACGGAGAATATGATGACTGGATTGAGATTTACAATAAATCCGCATTACCTGTCGATTTATCCGGATTCAAGCTTACTGATAATGCTGCCAATCTTGATAAATTCAACATCCCCAATGGAACTGTACTACCTCCAAATGACTATCTCATCGTTTGGGCAGACGAAGACAGCAGCCAGGGACAATTTCACGCCAACTTCAAGCTCTCTGCTTCTGGTGAACAACTCTTCCTAATGAATCCGAATGGAGATTTGGTTGATAGTGTAAGTTGGGGGATACAGGTTACCGACCAGGGATTTGCCAGAGTTCCCAATGGCACCGGTAATTTTTTGATCCAGGCTCCTACTTTCTCTGCAAACAACAACCTGGTTTCTTTACCTGAAAATGCTGAAGTATTAACTGGTTTATATGTTTATCCGAATCCTGCAACTGATAAGATCTGGGTTCGGGCAACCGGAATTGAGGAAGCAGACCTGGAAATTACAGATGTTACAGGTAAAGTTGTAATTTCACGTAAGCTGGAAGGTGAAATAGTGATTGAAACTGAAGGATTATCTCCTGGTATGTATATGGTACGGGTACAGGATCATGTGATGAAAGTTTTAATAAAATAAACGGTTAATGCAAACTTAGATTCCACGTATTACAAAATGGGGAATTCAAAAAGAGATGTTAGTGATAATCTATTAATATTAATTGCCATTGCTCTTTTTGGAATATCTATTTATTATTCTTTAACCGCGGAATCTCCGAAACAAACCATAAAAATTATTTTGTTTTTAATTGCGACGGCCCTTTTTGGTTTTAAGGGATATGAACTGAACAGACTTAAAAAACAGAGAGACAATTTACCTGAACTTAACTTTTTTCAATACTATGACGAAGCATTGAATATACTTTGGAAATACAAAGTAATTGATATGCAAATTTTTATTCTATTATTGAATAAAGAAAAGATACCCGTTCTCGAGAAACAAAGATTAAAAACTAATTTAGTTACAATTTGCATGTATGTTTTTCTGGTGATTGCAATCATTTTATAGTAAAAACCGCCACTACCATCTTTAAAAATTAAGAAATTGACCCGGGATAATTTTTCACAACAGGCAGGCGCATATGCGATTTTCCGTCCCGGTTACCCGGATGCACTTTATGAATTTATCTTAGCCAATACCGCGGGAAGAAAATGCGCTTTGGATGTAGCCACCGGAAACGGACAGGTTGCAGCGATACTCGCACGGAATTTTGAATTTGTTGAAGCTATCGATATCAGCGAAAAGCAGCTGCAGCATGCACAGCGTTTACCCAATGTCCGTTATGATATCGCTTTCGCGGAAAACACAGGGAAGGAAAATAAGAAGTTTGACCTGGTAACTGTCGGACAAGCTGCCCATTGGTTCGACATTGAAAAGTTTTACGATGAAGTCAAAAGGATCCTGGTTCCGGGAGGAACGCTTGCGCTTTTTGGCTACAGGCTTCCTTCAATTGATTCCGCTGTGGATGAAGTATTGCTTGAGTTTTATAATGACCTCCTGGGAACATACTGGGATCCTGAGCGAAAGTTGGTTGATGAAGCTTATGAAAAAATCTATTACCCGTTTAATAAAATTCCGGTTCCGGATTGTTCAAGTGATTACAGCTGGTCATTTGATCAGTTCATCGGTTTTCTAAGTACGTGGTCGGCAGTACAGCATTATAAAAACCGGAATCAATCCGATCCGTTAGAACTTTTTATTGAGAAATTCCGGAATGTGTGGAAAGCTGATACTATGAAAAAAATTTCTTTCCCGTTTTTCTTATTACTGACAAGGATTTGAATTAACGGGAAACAATTTGAATGTAATGCAAAACTGCATCACATTTTCACTTGTGTCTTATCCGTTGACCTTCACCTTAAGTCGTGTACCCGGCTTTAGGGAATTTGAATTGGTGAGGGAATTGATCTTCATGATCTGTTCCACAGTCGCACCTTCATAACGTTGTGCAATATTCCACAAAGTATCACCTTTCTGCACCAGGTGATAGATGATCTCCGATTTAACGGATGATGTTTTAGATTCTTTAGATGTTGCCGGTGCATCCTGTTTGTCAGCAATTGCAGTTTCCTGGTTTACCAGGGATGTATCGATAACTTTATTTCCAGTATCCTTAGTTACTTTAAGAGTGGTTGAAGTATCAGTCTTTTGAACCGGAACTTTTACTTTCACAATAGCATAGTAACTGTGCCGCTGCCCTTTCATACGTGCGTTACTCCGAAGTTTGTTCCAGGATTTCAGCTCCGAAACTGTACAATCGAATTTCTTAGCAATGGTTGAAAGATTATCACCGGATCGTACCGTGTAAATTTTCTTTACTTTTTTATTCTGTAAAGTATAAGCACCCTTATCTACCTCACCTGTGCTGACCAGCTGCATCGTCACATCATCTGAAGAAACAGGTTGCGGGGCAACGACCGGATCAAATAATGTAGGTTCCGCTGCCAGATATGCTGCAAGCCTTGACGCTGGTAAACGGAGCACATTAGGTTCTTCGGTGTCGGGAATAGTTCCTTTTTTGTATAACGGATTCAGGTAAGCAATCACTTCATATGGTAGATCTACTGCTTCTGCAATTTTCTTTAGCGAAATACCACGGTCTATTGCAACCGTATCGACTTCGAAATAACTATATGCAGGCATCACTGGGAATATCTGGTGTTCACTGGTGTGATTCATCAGGTATGTTACCGCGATAAAAGCTGGTACATAACCCCGTGTTTCTGCCGGAAGGTATTTTGCAATTTCCCAGAAATTGGTTTTACCACCCGCCCGTTTAATGGCCTTGTTCACGTTTCCGGGACCACAGTTGTAGGACGCGATCACTAAAAGCCAGTCGCCATAAATGGCGTACATATCTTTAAAATATTTGCAAGCAGCATAAGTACTTTTTACCGGATCACGACGCTCATCATAATAGGAGCTGATCTTCAAATTATAAAGCTTGCCGGTATTATACATAAACTGCCAGAGACCTGTGGCACCAACACGTGATACGGCAACCGGGTTCAAAGCCGATTCTACAACCGATAAGTATTTGAATTCAAGAGGCAATC
>JANWID010000134.1 GCA_025450095.1 Bacteroidia bacterium
AGGAGCTTCCCCCAATCGTATTCTGCCATTGTATAGAGCCTAATGAATCAGTTTTAACTATCCAGTAATCATCTGCGCCAAGATTGTTCTCCGTTTTATCCCCCGAAATGTTTGAAATGGAATTTCCACCCAGAATATATCCTCCGTCAGAAGTATGTTGAATGGAACGAAGAAAATCAAAATTGCTTCCCCCAATGGTATTTTGCCATTCAATTACCTGTCCTGTGGCAAAAGATGACAAAAGGCAAATTGCAGCGGAAACCTGGAGTATGCGTTTATTCATTTGATGGGCTATCAAGCAGAAGGTAGGCTATCTAAAAAGACGATGTGGAGATGGAGAGGGTTGCAGGGAAAATGTCAACCCCATATCTTCAATCGTTATTCACTCCTATATGATTGACTACAGCTCAATGCTCAATGATAAACTTCGTCCTTGAAACCCTGTCGTCTGACTGCCATTCCACAAAGTATATCCCACCTAATAAGTCTGAAACATCCAAAGTGAGCGTTTGGGGTGAAAGTTCAGGACGAATCAACCTGACAGTCCGGCCCGAAATGTCGGTGACGCGGAGCAGACTGCAACCAGGCGACATCAAGTTGCTTTGAATGGTGACGATCCCTGTGGTAGGATTAGGAAAGAGTCGGAGTTCATTTGTGTGTGCAGCAACCATTGGTAATCCCGTATATAATACCACTTCTGTTATCGCAGTATTGGTAATCACCGGTGCATTAAAATCGAAATAAATCGCAGCAAAGTTTGTAATGGAGTCGCCCAGGACCACCGATGATTTTGGTTTGATGCGGTAGCGGACAAACCCGTGACTTGCTGGTTCGTTGATGTTGCTATCGGGAAGCAGGATATTGTCGAACTTAAATTGCATGTTCCGCTCCCAGGGAATCCAGGAAAGATTGACCGGATGTGAGGAGGCAACATACTCGATGGATGACAGTTCTAGCAAATTAGTGTCAATCGGATTCAAGATGTTTACGGTGAATGCCGTGTCGTTGCCGGTATTCTGGAAGCGGATGATATACTCAAGGAAAGGTGGATTGGGAAACTGGTTGGTGAATAATGTATCCTCATTCACTAAAATATCATTAGGATCATAGCTACCAACTGTGAAAACTTCCCAAGACGAATAATTGCAGCTGGTATCGGCATCGCCTGCGATGGGTTCAATCTGTGCCCCTGAATTGATCGATGTTCCAATAGGTGTCGTTGCATTTACATTTACGGTTACCAGAATACTTCCAACCTGAAATGGAGCCAGTGGTCCGAAATTCCAAACCATTGAATCAATGGTTACAGTGCTTGCATTAGGTGAAGCGGAGATAAAACTGACATCATCATCAGGAAAGAAAATAACTGTGGGGCTTAATGTGGTAGTTCCTACATTTTCATAAGTGATCAAGTAGCTTGCATTCATTCCGGCACGGAAACGACCTGGTGTAATAGTTACACATAAGTCATTAAATATGCCGGTTGGCTGAAATGCAAAATCATTTAGGCTGTCGGTTTGTTGAATACCGGTAAAATTGGCGCTGTATGCCAGTGGTAAAGAAGTATAATAATTTGATAAGCTGGGAGAAACCGAAAAATTCCCTGAACCAAGAACTGAAATATAATAATTTCCGATTTGTGATGAAAAGCTGAAGCTACTGGTATTGCTTTCTATCACCTGTTTATTTACAACAGGTAGTTCGCCGGCATCTTGGATGCCGTTATTATTTGTATCAATAAATAATTTGCCAGTAATCAAGTTGTACTGATCTGTAACCTTAATTAACCAGAAATCTTCCTGGCCATTGCTGTTTTCCGTTTTATCGCCTGAAATGTTTGACCACGAATATCCACCCAAAATAAAACTTCCGTTAGCGGTGAGCTGAATAGCCCCGCGGTAATCATCATCACTTCCCCCGAAAGTGTTCTGCCATTGTACAGCACCAGAGATATCGGTTTTTACTATCCAGTAATCCCAAACTCCATTGCTGTTTTCCGATTTATCACCCGAAATGTCTGAATAAGACTGCCCACCTAAAATATAACCCCCATCATTGGTTTGCTCAATGGAAGTGAGTTGATCATATTGATTTCCTCCGATTGTATTCTGCCACTGTATATTGCCTAATGCATCTGTTTTAACGATCCAATAATCAAACTGTCCAATGCAGTTTTCTATTTTATCTCCTGAAATGTTTGACCGGGAATATCCACCTAAAATAAATCCCCCGTCACTGGTTTGCTGCATGGAAACGAGAATATCAGCATCATTGCCCCCAATGGTATTCTGCCATTGGATATCACCTGAAGAATCAGTTTTTACCATCCAGTAATCTTCCCCGCCATAACAGTTTTCTGTTTTATCACCTGAAATATTTGAATTGGAATATCCGACCAAAATATAACCTCCGTCAGAAGTTTGCTCAATAGAAGCAAGTTTATCTTCAAGATTTCCCCCGATTGTATTTTGCCATTGGATGATGCCTGCAGTATCGGTTTTTATAATCCAATAATCCCAGATGCCAATGCAATTTTCTGTTTTGTCGCCTGAAATGTTTGACATGGAATATCCGGCTAAAATATATCCCCCGTCCGTGGTTTGCTTTATGGAATTAAGATAATCATCCTCATTTCCTCCGATTGTATTTTGCCATTGTATGTTGCCCAATGCATCAGTTTTGATAATCCAATAATCAAGCAATCCAATACAGTTTTCAGTTTTATCACCTGAAATCATTGAATTGGAATATCCGCCCAAAATAAACCCCCCGTCGGCAGTTTGCTCAATAGATGTCGGAATTTCAGTAAAATTACCCCCAATGGTATTCTGCCACTGTATTACTCCTGATGAATCGGTTTTTACGATCCAGTAATCGTAAGCGCCAATGCTATTTTCCGTTTTATCGCCTGAAATATTTGACTTGGACTGTCCGCACAAAATATAACCTCCGTCAACGGTTTGCTGGATGGAATAAAGTCGATCATCATCGCTTCCCCCAATGGTATTTTGCCATTCGATTACCTGGGCGTGTAAAGAAAACTTGTAGGAAAAAAACAAAAGCAAAATACAAAGCCTCTTCATAAGCGAGTGGGTTGATTATTTAAATGTATGAAATCCTTTGAGATAAATAAACTTTACAAAACAACTGTAATTACCACCATTTATTAATCGGTAATACCAACCAGAAAATTGATCCTTACAAACTGTAGCTAAGCGAACCTTGAATTTGGCAAATTCCTAAATTGAACTGTCAAGATATATGTTTACTTTATTACTTATTTGTCAAGATATCTCATTACATTTGTGGTGGTTTATCAAGGCATAACTTTACTTAAAAATGGGCAATAAATTACTACAAATTCAACAATTGAATAGTAAACTGCTAGATTTCAAGTCTTTAGAACGATTTGTGCCTCCCCCAACGGGTTGGACAAAGGCAATTCGAACTGCAATAGGAATGAGTCTATTGCAACTGGGTAAAAGACTGTCCATTACAAAACAAGGGGTACAGGATATTGAACGACGGGAAAAAGACGGCTCAATCACCATTAAAGGATTACGGGAAGTTGCGAATGCCTTAGACATGCAATTGGTGTATGGTTTTGTGCCAAAAGATGAAAGTTTAGAAATGATGATTGATCGCAAAGCAAAAGAACTGGCCACCAAAATTGTGTTGCGTACTTCAAACACCATGAAACTTGAAGACCAGGAAAATACGAAACAGCGTATTGAAAAAGCCATTCAGGAAAGAGTAATTGCCATTAAAAATGAAATGCCAAAAGCCCTATGGGATTAGATTTAGATTTCATTGAAGGGCAAACGCCTCTGGATGAAGAAGAGAAAGAAGGATTTCTTATTCCTTCCATAACAACTCGTGGTGAATTAAATGAATTTGAACAACAGAATATTGAACAAGCAATTCAATGGTCGCTAAGCCGCTCATTTAAATCAAATACGATTTTTACTGAAGAGTTTATACAAGCCTTGCATAAACGTATGTATGGCAATATATGGGAGTGGGCAGGAGAGTTTCGTAAAACTGATAAAAATATTGGGGTTGATAAATGGCAAATACCAACACTGTTACGACAACTATTGGATGATGTAAGATTTTGGTATACCAACAAAACATATAGTCCGGATGAATTAACCATTCGATTCAAGCACCGCCTGGTAAGCATTCATTGCTTTTCAAATGGTAACGGCCGGCATAGCCGCTTAATGGCAGATATTATAATTGAAAAAATATTTAATCAGCCCGTCTTCTCCTGGGGAGCGGCCAATTTGGTAAAACAGGGCGACCCAAGAACAGCATACCTTGTTGCCATTAAAGCTGCCGACAACGGAAATATAATACCACTGATGACTTTTGCCAGGGCATAACCAAAAGGAGGAGTGAACTATTCCGCCGCAGAGCAGCGGAGAATTCACCCTGAGAGATTAAGGACAGCAAGCCAGATTTAAAAATTAAACGCGAAACTCATTTCACAACCGAAGCTATTAATTAGTATCCTCTTCATTGTTCATTTTAGAGCAAGCAACTGTACAAGGCTCTTTTTTCATACCTTTGAATACCACCCAATTATAAAATATTTTTCATGGGGTGTCCAAATCCTGGCGAGGCATTCGTCATGATGGTGTAATTCAAAAAGTAATAACCTTAAAAATCAAAAGCAATGAATCAGTTCATGTTAATTTTCAGAAAGTCGATGGGTGACAGCAACGAAAAACCTACCGCAGAACAAATGCAAGCCATGTTAACCAGCTGGCAAAAATGGATCTCCGGTATTTCACGCCAGGGAAAATATGTCGACACCAACCGGTTGTTTCCCGAAGGAGGAAAAACTATCAGTCCGGGGAATGTGGTTACTGATGGACCGTATGCCGAAGGAAAAGAAATGGTAGGTGGCTACCTGGTTGTTAAATCCGCCAGTTTGAATGAAGCAGTGGAGTTGGCAAAATCGTGCCCCGCGCTGACGTATGGTGGAATTGTTGAGGTACGCCCCGTTATGTCCATCGATCACAATCCAGAATCGGCTACGTTCCTGAGTGAAGTGGCTTATGCATCCTAAGTACTAACCCTCTAAAAATAAAATCAGATGAAAGAGTTTCTCTTTTTATTCAGGGGTGGCGATGGAAAATCGCTGCAGCAGTCGCCGGAAAAATGGCAGGCACATATGCAAAAGTGGATGCAGTGGATGAACGGACTGAGCGAAAACGGACAGCTGGTAAATGCACAACCATTGCAGCAATCGGGACGCAAAGTGCAGGGAACCAAAAAAGTGGTGACCGACGGACCCTTCATGGAAGGCAAGGAAATGGTGGGGGGATACCTTTTGTGTAAAGCGGACGATTATTCCCAAGCGGTAGAAATCTCCAAAGGATGCCCGATACTCGAGTTCAGCGACGGTTCCGTTGAAGTGCGTGAACTTGGGGAAATGAATATGTAATTGGAAAACATTCAGAAATTATCAGACCATCTTTTCCGTCGCGAGTCGGGGAAGATGGTTTCTGTTTTAACGCGGATTTTTGGCACGCAAAACCTGGAGCTGGCCGAAGATGTGGTGCAGGAAACTTTTATTGCTGCCATGCAAACGTGGCGCATCCGCGGTGTCCCCGACAATCCTTCTGCGTGGCTCTTTCGTTCAGCAAAAAACAAAGCCATTGATATCATCAGGAAAAATAAATTTTCGGTTGCTGTTGATTTCAGCGATCCCGAAAGGAAATTACTGCAATCGGAATACACACTCACATCGGTCATGAATAACATTTGGAAAGAAGATGCCATTGCCGACGACCAGCTGCGAATGATGTTCGCCTGTTGCCACGAGGAGATTGCCGTGGAGAATCAGATCACACTAATATTGAAAACGCTTTGCGGATTCACAACCACTGAGATCGCGCGTGCGTTTGTCGCATGGGAAGATACCATTTCGAAACGGCTGTACCGGAGCCGTGAATTTTTCAGGGAGAAAAAGATCCGTCCCGAATTTCCAGATGCCAGTCAACTAAAAAATAAAATTGGTGCCGTGCTGCATTCGGTGTATCTTATTTTCAACGAAGGGTATAATTCTACACAATCATCATCTCCCATTCGAAAAGATCTTTTGGAGCAGGCCCTGTATTTGTGCGAATTGCTGTGCACCAACAAGCAAACACAGCTACCTGAAACCTATGCGGCCATGGCGCTGATGTGTTTTCATGCTGCTCGCATCGATAGCAGGCTTACGAAGGAGGGAGAAATTATCCTTCTCTCGCACCAGAACCGGAGCCTTTGGAACAGGCACATGATATTAATCGGTAACGAGTATATGAATAAAGCCGCGTCAGGAACTGTAATCAGCACCTATCACCTGGAAGCAGCCATTGCATATGAACACTGCGTTGCCCGATCGTTTGAGAAAACCAATTGGAAGAAAATTTTGTCGTACTACGACCTGCTGGCTCAAATCCATCCCACAGCAACGGTAATGCTTAACCGGATTTCGGTGATTTACAAAATAAAGGGTGGAGAAGAAACCTTGAATGAAATTCAACAATCTCCCTGGTTACCCGAATGGGAGCGTCATTACATTTTCCACAGCCTGATGGGGGATATTTATGCGGATAGCAACAAGGCCATTGCTAAAAAGCATTTTGAAAAGTCGATGACTCTGACAAAATCCGCCGCTGAAAAAATGTTGCTGCGGAAGAAGATTGGGGAGCTGTAAGTTAATTTTAACGTAAGCAAGCGCACGCCCGGTATATATAATGCAAATGACCGTGAGCAAGTGCTTTCGCAGACTGCTCACGGTCATGGGCGTATTTATTGGCCTATTGCTATTTAAAAGGAAAGATTTAAACCTAAAGAAGCAATGCTGATTGAATTATTGATTGTTACATCAACATCGAGCGGATAAGCCATCAATGCATTTACATGCTGGTCCTTTGCATATATGGCCTGCATATATCCGGCATTAACTGACAACCTCTTTGATGCTTTATATACAAACCCTGCATTAATATTCCAGTTGTCGTCGGGTACTACTTCAATTGTTCCCAATGATGAATAGTATCCTTCTTTATTGTTGTAATCAAATTCTGTATATCCGAAACCAGCACTTACAAAAACCTTTTTGGTAAGTTTATATTCCATTCCCATTGCATAAGCAGCAGCATTTCCTGCTAGCTCAGCGAGAGGAGCATTTCCTGTGAGTTCAGATGACTTTCCCCAGTCTGCATTTTCCTGTTGGTAAAAATTATAATCACCAAATACTTTCAGCTTGTCATTTATTGCATAAGCAACGCCAAATGCCAGAACTCCGGGTAAATCACGTCTGTTTTTCTCGCCGTCTACTGTTGCGCCAAAATCATCCGTATTTGTTTTAGTCTTAAAATCAAGGGTTACCTTAGTTTCATAACGTGCTGTGATAATCAGCTTATCGACAGGCTTCACGCAAATGCTTATTACTTCACCAATACCCGCAGCATTAAATTCAGCATCCAGGGCAAGTGGCATATCGGCCAGGCCATAAGGCGATGAAGTGAGGGTTAACCCTGCTTCCGTGGTATTTTTTGCACTTATATATCTTGCTGCAACCGCAACAGATATCATGTTTGAAAATGCATAAGTTCCACCCAATGTCGTTGTAAAATAAAACGAGCTTGCCTTTAATGTCGGATCTTTAACAAGCATATACGCTCCCTGGGCCTCTCCCAAAGCCTGTAACCCGATCAGGTCAGTTGTTATGGATCCTTTTGAATAATCAATTGCAGCTCCGCCTCCGCTGATAAATGCGCCGGTAAACAGCGCCCATTTATCTTTTTTATACGTAAGGAACAAATTTGGAAGAAAGGGGTCAGCGCTTTGTTGCTCGAACTCACGCATCCCTTCACCAAGACCAATGTCATATTGATGTTGCGGCTTACGAAATAAAAATTGATTGCTGAAGTTGATGTGGAAACCGTTTTCAAGATTTGTCAATCCTGCCGGATTATATACAACAATGTCTGCGGCGTCCGTAGCGGCATTTCTTGCCGAACTGCGAATCCATTCAGAACTCATGTTTGACAGGTTATCAATTTGGGCTACAGCGTTATAGCTGCAGATGATTAACCCAGATACCAACAAAAGGCTGATCTTTTTCATGGCTTTTTTTTACGCTTATACCCCAGATAATCCCAAAAAGTTGCAAAAAATGGGATTTTCTTACAAAATCTCTGCAGCAGAAAAAATGTTGCTGAGGAAAAAGAGTGGGGGGTATCAATCCAATAGAAAGGTGATACCAACCATGACATTTACAAAAGTTATTGACTGATTGAAGCTAACAGGTTCTTTTGAATCATCATAGTAGCCAAAACTGGTATCATACGTTCTTATTTCGAGTTCAGTTCCGCTAAAGCGATGATAAGCGGAAATATAATCTGCCGAAAAGTTCAATTGTGTTTTTTCGCCCAACGCAAACCTGGCGAAACCACCAAATGAATATGCGAATTCTGAACTGTACATGGGGGCTAATTTCAAATCATACTTTGTAACATACGGCGAAAATCCCACATTGCCCTCATATGATTCTACCTCTAATTCTGCCCCCGGACTTTTTGCCCATTGGTAGCCAGCCATCGCTTTAAAGCCACCCTGGAAATTATTCTTTGAGAATTGATACTGGACACCTGCTAACAATCCATATACATTCCAGTGTCCCATTTCATTTACAGTTCCCGAGTCGCTTCTGAAATAGGAGGATTCAAAAATCTCGTGCACAGCTGTTTCGGGAACACCGAATAAGGAAGAATAAAATGATCCGGTAATGCCAAAATGCTTTCCTAATAAATAGCTCAGGTCTATTTTTCCGCCAAAACCAATTGATGCTGAGCCAGCCAGATTATAGTTAGAATATGGGTCATCCAGTGGAATTTGTGTTAAACTGCTGAAATCTCCAACGGGAATACTCACACCCGCATTAAATGAAATATTAAACCTGCTGTTTTCGTGACCCGGTTTTTCTGTATGGTTCGAAGTGGTGTCTGGTTTGTATTCTGATTTGTACTCTGATTTGGTATTGAAACAATAGGTAATTCCTGTCATGATACTGACTGCTGAAATTTGCTTCTCAAATTTCATGGGGAATTCTGCTATATAAACGAAGCCACTTGGAAAAAGAGAAATATCAACGAGATTTTTTTCATCAAAGAGATGCGATGCTGTCACGTAATCTGCCGACAGGTTTATGGCAAATACCTTGCTTAACGGAAAACTGGCATAGGTCCCAACAGAATAGGCGAATGCATTGCTTTCAAATTGCGGCTGATGATTTATGAATGTAAATTGAGTAGTGTCGCGGGTTTTGAGATTTACTTCGGGACTGATGGCTTTTTGAGTTCCGCCCATCAATTTTAATCCCAGTGTGATTTTATTAATTTTAAATTCATAGAAACCCCCAATCAATAATGTGCTTGTTTTCCAGCTGTCAGCCTGGTATTCTTCAGTTACATTTGGGTCATAATACTCTTCCCCAAAAGTTTCCAATTTCGTTTTTTCCTGAGTTTCAAACGTGGAAAATGAGAAGTTGGTAGCTATTCCGAAGTGTTTACCAAAGAGGTAACTGATATCAAATTTGCCGCTATATCCTGTTTTTGCTTCACCTGCAATATTGAAATTAGTGCTGACATCATATGGGGGAAACTGTTCAAATTTGCTGAACTCTCCTGTTGGAATTCCTATTCCGCCTAAAATTGAAATTTTGAGCCTGGGCCTGATTTCAAAAGAGGTGCTATCCGTTTGGCAGTAACAAAGGCCGTTGAACAAGATCAAAGAAATCAAAGCAAGAAAAAAAGTGCGCATACGTGTTATGATTAACCCCGGTGGGAATGGAATTTCGACCGTGAATATATGACATCTGTAACATTGTCCCAATTCTCGCAGTTCACTTCTTAAAAATCAAAGCGAGAATCAGAGCCTGATGATTTGAAAATACCTGTACCTGGAAAAAAATAAAACTATTGTATTATTACCCTTCGTGTTGAAATGCGGTCATCTGCCTTTATCGTGAGAAAGTATACGCCAGGTGAATACCCTGTAAAGGTCCGTGAGTACACGCCTGCGCCGATTAGTTCGTGGTCAATCAATGGGGTTAAAATTCTACCTGTAATATCACTCAAGCTAAGGCTAACCATAGAGGCGGATTTTAACTCGAATGAAATAGTACAGGTTTCATTAGCTGGAACCGGGTAAACAGAAATTGCTGGAAAATCCGAACTCATTTCTTCATTTGATGATGTAGATGTAATGTTGAGTTTGGCTAAATACATGTCGCCAGCACCAAATGATCCGAGTTGGAGAGGACCGATGTTATAATTTGGGGCGCCATACATGTTTCCTGTTACATACACTTCATTGGCATTACTAAATGCAACACCGCCTGTGCTAATATCCCCGGCAGTATTCACTGTACCAATAGCCCAATTACAGTTTCCGGCAGAATCGTAATCAGCGACGTAAGTATTCAACCCTGTTCCCGAATTCGTTACAATTTGATTTCCCAATTGAAGTGTAGGGCTCATAAAGTGGCCGGTAAGAAGTAGGTGATCATTATTTTCGGTTACAATCATATCATAAACTCCTTCTACGTCTGTTCCATAAATTTTATTGGCCCAAAGAACATTCCCGAATTTATCATATTTACATAAAAAGTCATCTGATAGTCCTGAATTATTTTGAAGGGTATAAGATCCCAGGGTTATACTATTACTGTTAAAACCCCCGGCCACATATACGTTTCCGCCCTGATCGGCAGCAACTACACAACCCCCTTCATCGCCTGATGAGCCTATTGCCCTTCCCCACTGGGCCACACCGTTACCGTTTAACTTAAAAATGTAACAGTCCATTCCACCGCTGTTGGGAAGTGTTATCGGGGGAAATACCATATCAGAGTTAAATGAATGTCCAGATATAAATACATTTCCAAGCGTATCAACACTGATATCTCCTATCGTTATCGAACAAAGTGCAACACTTTGTGCAGCCCACTGGTAATTTCCGGTGGAATCATATTTTACCACGAAGTGTTGGTTAATGCCACTGTTAGTCAATGGTGGACTTGTTGAATTAAATCTCATCTCAACGCAGTCAAACATCCCCTGGAAATACATGTTTCCCTGTGCATCTGCGGTTGCACCGAGTCCTATAACTTTACCGGTTCCCAGTCCAGAGTTATACGCATTTGAAACCCATTGAAGATCTCCAGTAGAATCAAATTTTGCAAAAAATGCTCGCTGAACAGCTCCTCCCTGCACGACGGTAGAATCTATGGTCAATTGACCCTCGTAGCTACCAGTAACATATATATATCCATTATCATCTGTATGAACATCATACAGGGACGCGTACACCCCTTCGTTTTGAATCAACCAAATCACATTTCCATTTTCATCAAGCCTGGCAAGAAAAAAGCGGGAATCGGCCCAGGAGCTCGCATTTGGATGCGTCAGGACCATGCTGTCTAGAGTAAATGTTGTGCCGCCGTAAGAACCACCAATAACAATGCTTCCATCAGGAAGGGTCGCGACCTGATATGACATATCGTTATAAGCGGAACCTCCCACTAAGGCCCATTCCCAGGAAGGAGTTTGTGCCAGAGTGCTTAATGAAGTAATTCCTAGAAGGCTGACAATGCTTAGAACTAATTTGCTCAAAATCCGCATATCGTATATTTTCTATTATGTACGATAAACATACAAATAATTTTTGATTTTGAATGTTCGCTGAAATAATCCGAGGTCTGCATACACATTTCGACCGCCCTGGAACGGGTTCATGCCGGATTTATTAATACCTGCTCCGGAATCACCCGGGAATGATATACAGTACTTCTATATATCATTCCCGGGATTAAAAAGTTTTCCGGTAAAAAATTGTTACTCCTGCTATTGTATCATCAGTTTCTTCTGTACGGATGCTCCTCCAGAGATAATTTTCACAAAATAGGTGCCTGCACGGAATGCACCAATTTGAATGTTGGAAACCGCTGCGACCGGTAATTCAGATAATACCAACCTGCCAGTCATATCGAATATTTCAACTTTATCAATATTCATGTTGTGGTTGGTTTCAATTGTAAATACATCATTCGCCGGGTTGGGATAGATCTGCACATTCATGGCAACAACCTCATCATGTAATCCTGTAGCTCCGCAACCTCCGGATCCCGCCATAAGCGTTCGTAGATTTGCAAATGTGGCATCTCTCCGTGTTTTTTGTCCATTGGTAAACATAACCATACAGGCATCATCAACATAATCCATATAGTTCATGAACATGTCGCCGTCGGGTCCGTTAGTACAGGTAATATGCGGGAATGCAGGGCAACCGCCATTTGATTGCTGCTGAGTAGGTGTATCATTTACAAAGTCATCACCACAAAAATTATCACCCCAAACATGGCGCAGGTTCAACCAGTGACCAACTTCATGCGTTGCAGTACGTCCTTTATCGAAAGGCGGTGTCGTGTTAAAATTTCCGAAATATTCGTAATCAATTACAACTCCGTCGAGCTCCGGATCAGTGGCCAGATCAACAGGAAACGTCGCATAGCCAAGTAAATTTCCACCCAGATCGCACACCCATAAATTCAGATAACGTTCGGGATCCCAGTTTTCGATCCCGCCATTTGCAGTGGATTTTGGTTCGAGTCCTTGAGAAAAACTTTGTGTGGTGGTTGGGGTTCTTGTAATTCCTGTGGTAGTATTACCATTAGGATCAACAGTGGCAAGACAAAACTCAATATTCATATCCGCACCGACTCCCTGGAAAACTGCGGGGGCCTGTCCGAAATCGGCATTTAATTTTCTGAAATCCGCGTTCAGCACATCGAGCTGTGACTGAATCTGGGCATTGCTGACATTCTCAGCAGTGTTTTTATATACAACATGCACTACTACAGGAATGTTGATTGACCCACCTCCGCTAGAACTACCAGTTGAAACGAGTGTAATGTCCATAGTCATGTCAATGGAATTCGTAAGACATCCATACTCATTCAGCTGAATGTCGTAATCACCAGTTACTGCAGGAGTAAACTGGACTTTGCTGGAACCCCCAACAATTCCACAACCGTCGTCATCATAAGCCAACCAGTTGCCTCCTCCTGCCGGGAATATCGTAAGCTCAGAATCAAATGTGGGCGTGCCGCAGGTAGAAATTTCATACGTATACCCTGCCTGCATTCCGGTTACACGGTTAAATTCTCCAGCCCAGGTTTGCGGACCATAAATCGAAGTACCTACCACAGTAGGCGCAGGTCCCGAAAGATAGATGGTGTTATTATAGTTGCATTGCGCCTTCATAGTGAAAGGTAGCATCAGTAGCACAGGCAGTGCTAAAACGATTAGTTTTTTCATCGTGCTGCTCCTCCCATGCTTTTAAATTGATTATTTCTCCTTTTTTCGGCGCGTAACTTTTCAACATCTGCAGATACTGGTGTGGCAGTATTATTTGTTACTGGTTGCAGTTTCAGAAATTCTGTTTTTGCTTGCCTGTATGCCAGGATATCCTTACGGTAATCTCCGGTAGGAATAAATCCCGGCAATGAAGGTATCGAAGCAGGTTCTTGTCGGCGGATCCATTCCTGCGTTATTTGCTCTGCATGATCCATTTTAATTTGAAGACCTGGATTGTTTTGTTTCCTAAGTTCATAGTACTGTGACGTACCGCACCTTTGTGCTTGGCTGTAACTGTATGCTGACAACAGGAAACAGAATGTCAGTAACAGGCAATTGTTTTTCATGGAATTGATAGTGGTTAAGGGTTAATAATATAATTTATAATGAACTATTGTAAGACAAAGAGAACTGTTTTGAAAACTGCTGCATAGTATCTTGTTACCGAATTGAGTAATACGAAGGATGTACTGTAATAATCGGCGACCTAAATTCTAAACCTTTTTTTCGCGCAGGTATGTTTTTGGGTTTTATTGCACATGGTACAGTGATGCGATAAAGCAGACAAATTGCCATGATATAAATTGAGGTAATCATTGGTGCTGTTTATGACGATTAACGATTCTTTATGTTACTCAATAAGCTTTGTGTGGACAGCAAGACATTGCGATCGCGGGGCCAAAAGTAGTCAGACGGTTTATTGTAGATATTTAACTACGACTACATAAATTGGGTAACCAGAGTGTTTGCGAGACTACATGTTTGGGTGATATCCCTGAAGCAGAGTTTGATCAGAACGCTAGCGCTTATCTGATCAAACACGCTTCAGGGCTGCGCCCTTTACTTCGTTCAAACTTTCTTGCAACATCAAACGCAACGTACGTTTTCCCGCTGAAGTTTTAAAATATTCCTCTCTTCGCAATGCATCTTTTTTGGAAAAGTAATATTCACACAATAAAGGCACAAAGGGTCTACGTGAAGCAGTGCTTTTAGATCTGCCTTCTTCGTGCTCAATACTCCGCCGGTCAAAATCAGAAGATGAACCAATGTAAAATTGTTGGTCTTTTAAGCTGTACAAAACGTACGTTGCGTGTTTGGGATGTTCCATTGAAAAGTGGATTTAGAATTTTAGAAACCGTCGAATTCTTGAAAAGCATAATAAAAGTAACGATAGCTTATTGTAAAAAAAGCGAGAAGTTCAAATGAACTTCGGGAAAAGTCGGGGCTATTACAACTAAAGTGGTATTTCCAATTACATATCAGGATAATAGTTCTTAATAAAGAACGATCTTCCCTCTGTAACTTTTCTTTTTAGCATTACTCAAAGATACAGTATATATTCCCACTGCTTGTGCTTCTAAATTTAATTTAATCAACCCTCCGGTTAATTCCACTAATTTTTGTTGAATCAATT
This sequence comes from Bacteroidia bacterium, assembly GCA_025450095.1. The sequence goes on from JANWID010000134.1 coordinate 14,836, forward strand.
TTCCTGATAGATCAAAAATCAATAATTCCAAATATCGTTCATTTTTGAATTCATCAGGTATTGAAATATTGCATTTCCCTGAATTTGGATTTGCATAAATCACTAAGCTTGAATTGGAACTTTCTTCTTCACCATATCCAGTAAACTGATCAATTTTAGCTATTAAAATATCATACCCTCCTAAACTTGATAATGTATTACTTCCTAATGCAAAAGAGTTTTGAAACTGTCCTGCTATTACTGCATTTCCATCTGTATCATGCACAACATCAAAACCAATACCTTCTCCAAAGTGTAGTACTCCTAAACAATCTCCTGCATTGTTATACCTGGCTAAAAACATATCTTCATTAGTATTGCTAGAAATAGAATACGAACCAAATGAGGCAGTGCCATTTAAACTGCCTGTTATATATATGTTTCCATCTGAATCAACATCTGAATTATAGAAATCTGATGTTATTGTTGGTGATGTATGGGATATCCAATCTTGATTGCCATTATTATCAAACTTTACAATGTATGAATCGGAATTCCCGGTTGGAAAAATTGTATCTTGAAAATTATTAAATGTCGCAAACGGGGCCTGATATTGCCCTCCAAGGTATATATTCCCTGAACTATCCACTCCCATGGATTTTGGACCTCCTATTGCTGATGGACCACCAAACTGATCAAACCAAACCAAACTCCCGCTTGTATCAAATTTAGCAAGGATTTTACCATAATAATTAGGATTTTCAATCAGTGTTCCAGCAAATGTTAGGGTGTCCTCAAAATTTGCTGCATAAATGAACAGGTAGTCGTTGTGGTATTTTATAGAATGAACACCGCCAGAAGAATATATACCTGGCGAGGAAATAATTCCGTTGAATAAATTATGTACCCATAATAAATTGCCACCGGGAGAGAATTTAGCTAAAAAATCACAATAAGTTATTGTATCATTCTCAAAAATACCATATGGAGGAGCTATAATTCCACTTATATAAATATTACCAAGCGAATCCGTTGTGCTTTGTGAACCTGCTTCATCACCTGAACCGCCGAAACTCTTAGCCCAAATACAATTACCACTGAGATCAAATTTAGCTACGAAACAATCTATATCGTTAGTTGAAGTACTATGTAATGTATCAGTACCAAATATACATTCTGCGACAAACCTGCCAGTCATTATGATTGAATTGGAATATGAATCAAAAGATATTTTGCCAGCAACTTCCATTTTTGGCTGAGTACTTAAATTATATGGTCCACCAATTTGATAAACCCATAATTCATTTCCATTATTATCATATTTAGCCAGAAAAAAATCATTCAGCCCATTAACAATGAATGTATCCGTTTGGAAATAACACATATTTGTAAACGATCCCGTCACATATGAATTCCCCAAATTATCCTCACACATAAAACCACTGGTTTCATAGCCAACTCCACCAATACTCTTAGCCCATTGCCAGGATTGTCCGGAAACAGTCATGTTTAATAATAAAGAAGCCATAATATAAGTTGCGAAAACTTTCATCTTTTCAAATAACTACCCTGTTTTAGAATTGAGTTCTGTTTATAAAAATCCATCACCCCTCCTAGGCAAAACTAAGCGAACTTAGTTGATTTTTAAAATTTAACGAATTAGTAAAATTATTTAAGTTGAAAATACAATAACCATTCGGTACTAATTCACTCTGAAATCTTTTATTTCAATCAAACTTTCCTGAAGCATACCTGAAGTAGAGTTTGATCAGAAAGCTGGCGCTTATCTGATCAAACACGCTTCAGGACTGCGCCCTTTTGGTTTTCACTTCGTTCAAGCTTTTTTGCCAGAATAAAAAAAATTAAAGCTTAATCAATTTTCTCTCTGCTGAGTGTTTTCCCCGAAGCAGTACAAAATAAATTCCGCTATCAAGATAACTTATGTCAAAAGTCCTGGAAAAAGAGCCGTTCGGGATTCCCTCAAATAGTTCAGTGATTTTTTGTCCGTAAACATTGTACAGCTCGATTTGGACCTTTTCCTCACTAACCGGTACATACGAAATTGTCAATGCGTCTTTGACTGGATTTGGGAAAACATTGAATCGAGTGGTATTGTATTCAGAAATGGATGTTGCCTGGATAATTGCAGTTGCTGCCACATTAGTAGGAACAGGTGTATTATAATCGAAGAAAATGGAAGCGCCGTTAAAAATTGTATCGCCAACCACTAAACCAGCCTGTGGAAGAATCCGATATTTAATAAATCCATGACTACCCTCTTCATCGGTGGTGCTGTCGGGCAACAGAATATCATGAAAAATAAATCTCATTGTACTGTCGTAAGGCGAAAACGATACCTGGCATGGATGCGAAACATCCACAATTTCTATGGAGGCAGGAACCAGATCTCCGCTTAATTTATCTTCAATTCGAACATAAAATGCAGTATCGTTTCCTGTATTTTGAAAACGAACTAAATATTCCAATTCTGGGGGAGAAGTCATTTCATAATCAAACAAAGTATACCTGTTAACAATAATCTCATTCGGATCGAGTGAACCAACTGTATACAATGGAAAATAATGAATATTGCATTGCGGATTTGCATCTCCAATAACAGGCAATACCTGTGTCCAAGAATTAATCAATGTACCAATGGGAACCAGGCTATTTAAATAAACCCGTAAAAGAATGGATCCAGATTGAAGCGGAGCAAGTGGTCCAAAAGCATAGACAATAGAATCAGGAAAAATGGATGTAGGTACAGGCGACGAGTTCAAAAAGTTTAAATTGGAATCAGGATAATAAATAACTATCGGATTAAGTGTTGTAGTTCCCTCATTCGTGTATTCGATTTTATAATACGCCAGCTGGCCTAGTCTGAAAGCGGACACTGGAGTGATGGTTACGCACAAGTCGTCGTATAAACCGGAGGGTTGATAGGCAAAATCATTCCCATTATCGGATTGAAGGTAATTATTGAATACAGCAGTATGTACGAGCGGAGCAGAATTATAATAAGGAATGGTAGCAGCTGAAACCTCATAATTTCCGCTGTCAATCACAGTAACATTATAGTTTCCCAGATTATCAGTAAAAGCAAATCGTCCTGTATAAGCTTCATTGACTTTTTTAAGCGCCCAACCTGATTCATTAGCGTCAAGTACTCCATTGCTATTAAGGTCGCGAAAAACATTTCCGTTGATGAGGTTGCACTTTCCGGTCAGTTTAACGATCCAAAGGTCGTAGTCGTCAGCTGACTCGGTTTTATCGCCTGATGCAGGTGACCGGGAAGATCCGCCACAAATGAAATCTCCAGTAGGAGTTTGAATTACATCATACAGAAAATCAGCATCTGTGCCGCCGATAGTATTTTGCCATTCTACCTGCCCCAAAGAATCCAGCTTAACAACCCAATAATCATGTAAGCCCTTGGAAATTTCAGTTTTATCTCCCCCAATATTACCAAGAACCGTGTACCCGCCGAGAATAAATCCGTTATCGGCTGTTGATCTCGTGGAAAACAGCATTTCTCCACCAAGGGAGCCAATAGTATTTTGCCAAATAATGTTCCCCGTTTCATCAAGTTTTAGAACCCAGTAATCAGACCCAGTTCCGATCAGGGGTTCTGTTTTATCGTATGA
>JANWID010000135.1 GCA_025450095.1 Bacteroidia bacterium
AGGAGAACTGCGAGGACAGCTTCGTCGTTTTGCCCGTGAAGGATTCAGTTATGAGATCAATGGAAATAATGAAGTCCCGCCAGTCCCTACAAGTGCAACAGGATTTGGTGTAGCATCACTCGATGGTGAAAGTGAGTCATTGTACTACTCGCTGGTTATAAGCGACCTGAGCGCAGCTTTTGTAGCCGGACATTTCCATCATGAAGCCGCCGGACAGAGCGGACCCGTTATCTTTACGATCAACACACTCACCAGTATTTTGAACGGGGCGCAGGCAATGGGATACTGGACAGCACAAGATACAATAACTCCTCTTACATCAACTGAGGTAGCGTGGCTGTTTGCGGATTCTGTTTATTTTAATATCCATACAAACACATGGCTCGGAGGAGAAGCGCGCGGGCAACTATCAACAGGTGGATTGTGTTTTAGCAATCCTGTATTTATAAATGAAATATATTCTGATCAGCTAACGGTAAATGCCTATCCGAATCCGGTTGTTGAAACGCTTCATATAGATGTGAACGCATTAAATCCGGGCGAATCGATGATCAGGATCTATGATCTGACAGGGCGGTTGTTGCTTTCAAAATCAGAAAATCTGAAAGCGGGAATAAACAATTATGAAATCGATGCCACCATCTTCGTAGACGGAGTTTACCTCATCCGGCTTGAAGTGAATGATGTTGAAGTTTTCGGAAAATTTGTAAAAGAATAATTATTTTATATAACAACGCGCACTCAATTTTAAGTGTGCGTTGTTTATATTAAAAGAAAATGGTCAGGATTGGTCAGGTTTTTTCAAGTGCTATGAACTATGACTTTTTCTTTCCTTAAATAAACTATTTTATAACCACTAAAATTAAAACTGTATGAAAACACTTGTCTTTACCCTTTGGTTCACCTTTATTGCTCACATGACCTTCTCACAGTGCAACAACTTTAAAGGATTGTATGTAAATAATTTTTATAATCCATCGCTCTCAACTTCCATTTTAGGAAATTCTACTGCTGAATCCTGCCTTTTTAACTATGCTGTAAATAATGGGTTCAATTACTTTGTGCTTTATAATATTAATGATCTGAGTACTGACATCAGTACAAAGCACTTTAATAATACAACACAAATTGACGACCTTAGAAACTTTATAAGCACTGCGCATGCCAATAACATTTCTATTGGTATTGCAAGTGAAACATCGGAGTTTTTTGACAAAACAATCAGGAATTATAATGATCATCAGGTACAATTTTACTCTGAAAAGGTAGATGTTTTAAATTATGAGTTTGAGTTCTGGAATTGGGAGGATAATGATTTGTGTGCTACATATTTTAATAGTTGTCCAAATTATCCAACTTGTGATGCTGATGGATTGTTTCACTGTTGGGAAATTCCGGAATTACAGGCTATCAGAAATATTTCATATAGCATTATCGGAAGTAATGGCCAACACTTATTAGCCGAAATATATCTTGGATTTACGAATACGCAGCAAATGGATGCTGTTGTTCAATATATGGACCGGATCCTGTTGCATGCTTACCGCACTAGCGATAAAGATGTATATGGTTATTCCGATTGCCGTCTATACCAGATCGGTGAAGCCGCCCTGAACCAGCAAAAATACATTGATGTAGCTCCAATTTTTTCCAATGAATTCGATTTTATGGGACCCTGGCTATTAAACAATAATATATCCACGGATCAACCTTTGATGTCTTATTACCACGATTACATTAACGATGGAACTACTACTGATTGCGATGCAAATTCGCTTCCTGGGGGCTGGAGAGATTACATTAGGCTGGTAGGTTCGCAATGGTTTACTTATACTGACATGCAATCAACTATTCTTTTCGATTCACCAGGCTTACGTTATTCCTGTGGAGGTAATAACGATGTCACATTTTCGGCTTACGATGGCGGCGGATATTCTTTTCAGTGGAACACGTATAACATCAATAATGGAATCAGCACTCCGATCAACGGTGCTACCAATGCTTCTTATACCTTCAATATTCCTACAAATACTTCCGGTTCTACAGTTACTCATTATTTTACTTTAACCTACGCTCCAAGTAGTGGCTGCGATGTTACGACTACCCGATTTGCAATCAAAGTCTATGGTACCGGCACTCCACCATCCATTACGCCAACAATTCCACAATGTCCACCAATAACACTTCAAGCAAGCGGAGCATCAAGTTATACCTGGCTTCCAAAAGGCCAAACAAGTACATCAATAAGTCCTTACCTTAATGATACATACATTTTGCTGGGATATGATCAAAATGATGATTACCTGGGTTGTTCATCGTATGATGTCAGTATGGATCCGAACCAACCTAAAATTACGGGTAGTCCCACAACAGTTTGTGAGGGAGAAACTGTAGACCTTACAGCTACCTGTACATCTTCCGGAAACTTTGAATGGGATAATGGCCCACAGGCTGCCAACTATCAGTTTACACCTTCCAATACGGGTAACTATACAGTCACTATAACAGCACCTAATGGTTGCACCAATTCAGAAACATTAAAAGTGCGGGTGCTCAGTCTTCCTGTGACTCCATCTTTAAATAGTGTAAGCGTGTTCACTTGTCAGACTGCAACTTTAAGTGTGACGCAAACCACGGCGATGCATAGTTATAACTGGTACGATGCTCCGACGGGCGGCTCCTTACTGGGTACCGGCAATACTTTTACAACTCCTGAATTATCAACTACCACAACTTTTTATGTGTCGGCAGTAAATTGTATTACAGGATGTGAATCTGCGCGGGTTCCGGTTGATGTGGGTGTTAGTGATGAACCTGAAGCATTGGTATTCGACGGATCTGATGATCGGGTTACCATGCCTCATAAAAATAATTATAATCTGGGCACAGGAAACTTTACCCTCGAAGCCCGTATTAATCTTGATCCTACTGCAACGATGATTTACCCAATGATTATTTCAAGGCGTGAAATCGGCAATGGAGGATTTTTATTTGGCATATGGAATTCAGGAGTTAACCAGGGACAAATTTTCGCACAGCTTGGAGGGAGAACGCCAAATTACATTAACAACGGTCCGAAAGTGAATGATGGACATTGCCACCATGTGGCAGTAATGCGGCAGGGAGTTGATTGTTTCTTTTATGTGGACGGAGTTATCTATGGAACTTTTACAAGCGGCAACACACTAACAATCCCGAATGCGACCAAGCTGACCGTGGGCATTGATTTACCTAACTACCGTCAAGCGGCTTTTAAAGGAGTAATAGATGAAGTCCGGTTTTGGGATAAAGCCAGAAGTGGTCAGGATATTCTGGATTATATGAATTGCAGCCTGAACGGCGACGAGGCCGGTCTTATCGGGTATTGGCCAATATGGCAAAGTGCAGGCAGCCAGGATGTGGAAGACTTCTCTGTAATACTCAATGATGGCGTTCTTGGCGATGACCCGACTTCCAATAGTCTTGATCCTTCCTGGACGAGCCGGTGTTCTCACCGTATAATGAATCTGGTTGTAACTCCAAATTCACTTCCGGATTCCCTTACAACTGATCAGGGATTTCGTATTTATCCAAATCCATCAAGTACTGTAATTACAATTGATATTGCTTCACAGTTTTCAAATGGAGAAATTATAATCATGAATCAGTTCGGTGCTGAGATAAAAAGACAATTCATTAAAAATAAATCCATGCTGTCATTGGATATCTCCGCTTTGCGCCCAGGTAATTACTTTGCAATTTTAAAACAAGAAGATTATAATTCGATTCAAATTTTTGAAGTTGTTCGATAAAAGATTTATTTAAAAAATCCAGACTGTTTTAAAAATTAAATCCTTCCCCGGTTGGGGAAGGATTTAATTTTATTGGATCATTGATCTATCGAATAATGTCTAATGAAATCATTGTTTAAGGATTCGTTGCCTGAAATTTGTTTCCAGGCCTTCAACTGTAAGCAGGTATTGTCCGGCCTGCAATGTGAAAGTTTCCAGTTGGATTTCATTTTCTCCCTCCTGCAAAACAATTTGTTTCTGAATTATCAGTCTGCCGGTCAAATCAAACAACATTGCTGTAACGTTTTTTGTAGAAGTTGTTTGAATCTGAATAGTTAGATCATTTAACACCGGGGAAGGAAATACAGCAACGCTTTCGTCATCGGATGTTTCCTGAATGGCATACCTGTTATTTACCGCGGGTGTGGTAAACATGATTTCAGGACTGAAGGCGCTGTTCCCGGTACTGCATAATGCACGCATGCTCATAAAATAACTAGTATTCTTTTTCAATCCTGTAATCACTAAACTGGTATTACAGGGAGCTGAATTTAAAGTGATGTTTGTAAATGCATTGGTACCCACTTTGCGATAACGTACCTGGTATTGCGGTGCCGATGAATTTGTCCAGTTTATTGTCGCAGTGGTGGTGGTGACATTCGAAACAGTCACGTTTTGTGGTACCGCGCAATTGTAATTTGAAGAAGTCACATTAAATGGATTGGATGTAACTGTCAACTGACATGAATTGGTGAGTGTAACGGTATACGAACCCGCCTGTGTAGCCGTATAGGACGATGTTACTGCACCAGCTACAGGAACGTTATTCCGATACCATTGGTAAGTAACATCGGTATTAATATTTGCGTTGAGCGATACCGTAGAACCGCAAACAATGGTAGCCGGACCGGAGGCGGTAATAACTGCCAGTGGCGAGCTCGATTGGAAATATGAAACTTCCAGTCGCGGATGCAATGACACATCGGGATGATCAGAGCTTGCAAAAATTAATTTCCTGTATGGCGATTCACTGATTTGTTTAAGCATCATGCCAAAATTGAGGGAAGGAGTATTCACAAAATCCTGTATCATGGCAGTTACATCAATATTATAATTCTGTGTGGCGGATGTGCTTGCCGGCAATGTAGCTTTGTTCAAAAGTGTATATCCGGGTTGATTTACCCACGTAACTGTATTTTCAGCCTATGGGCTGGTAAGCTTAACCAGTTCAGCTTCGTTTGATCCTGTAAGAGCAGCATGCTGACCATTAGAGCTAAGTGGATCAAAGTATAACGAAAGAACTGCTGATTGTACAACGGAGCCGGGAGGAATTGAAAGCAGGTCGAATTGAATCGGTGATCTCATGTCACTGTCATACCCCGTGTGGGTCCATCCCATCGCATTGAATTCCGCGGCATTTCCGTAATTGGTAGTTGAATAACCGCATTGAATGCAGGAGGCTATCGCGGCGTCTTTCCCGCAATCACCTGGTTGAAATGTAGTGGCCCTGGGTTGAGCAAATAAATACATTGACATACCTAACATAATCACACAAAACATCAAAGCGGATTTTTCTTTTCCAATTAGAAAGCTGGATAAATTGTTGCTGTTTTTCATATTAATTGAATTTTGGTGGTGAAACAGGCGGAAGTTAGAAAAAATTTAAAATAAATTTTTCGGCGGGTGAAAAAATTGATTAATGAACAAAAAGTATGGGTGAAATATCGTTTGGGGTATGTTATTTCGAACCGGGTTGCCAAAGGTAACACCCGCTCACGTCTGGTAATCTAGCCACGCGTGTTGAGACGAGGATGTGATAGTGTTCATGTTTTATCCGGAACCCTTCCGCCATGTTACAAATTTAACTAATGTTTGATCATAATAAAATTACTTTCACGAGTCTCATTTTTCTTTCGTAGTCATTGGTTACTGTTTGTAATTTGAATATTCTCACATCCCTGTTGCAGGCAGGCTCGTCCCAACCCATTTGGCCAACGCTTCAGACGAGGCCGAGTTTCAAGGGATCACGAATGTTATTTAAATTTCTCCCATTCATAAAACATTTATTTTGTGTTATTATTGGCCAGCATATTTTTCCTGGCTGTTTCAATACTTTTGAAAAATATTCCAATAAGTTCAGAACATTCCTTGCTAGTATTTATAGTAAGTTCAATATCCAAATAAAATAATCTTGCTTGTATAATTTTTATTGCCACCCGAGTTTCTATGAGTTCCTTAAGGCAAATACTTAGCTTGTGAACAAAGTCAGCTCTCGATTCTGCTGCTAGAGCTTCTCCGTAATTCAATGCCGAAGAAGAACTACTACGAATGATCTGCTTTTTGAGATTCTGACTTTCATAGGAATCTTTAAGCTGATCGGTTAATTTTCCAATTAACCCGACGAACATTACCAAACGATCCTATATATCGTATTTTCTTTCACTTTTATCGTTTTCCATTTGCAATTCAATTTAAGGTTACACTTTTTTCGAGAATGTCCAATAAACCAATGTCCAATGTCCAATTACGAGAATGTCCAATAACCAATTTCCCATGTCCAATCTCCAATTAAAGCACTTTGGATATTGGAAATTGGAAATTGGAAATTGGAAATTTTTCATTCTAGTCTTTCACCCGGCCCATCCTTCCCGATCCAAATTCCTGTACTGAATCGCCTCCGCCAGATGCTCGCTCTGAATATCATCTGATCCCGCAAGATCAGCAATCGTTCTTGCAACTTTGAGTATGCGATCATATGCTCTTGCAGAAAGTCCGATTCGCTCCACAGCAACCTTTAAAAGCTGGTTGCATTCCGGTGATATCGCACAGATGGTGCGCAATTGTTTCGCGCTCATCTGCGAATTGCAATAAACATTTTCGGAATCTTTAAATCGTTCCTGTTGGATATTCCGTGCTTTTACTACACGTGCACGTACGATCTCACTCTTTTCGGATATACTTTCTTTAGAAAGTTCACTGAACGGTACCGGTGTAACTTCCACATGAATATCGATTCTGTCAAGCAACGGACCAGAGATCTTATTCAGATATTTTTGCACGGCAATGGGCCCGCATAGACATTCCTTTTCCGGATGATTATAAAAACCACAGGGACATGGATTCATCGATGACACCAGCATGAAGCTGGCGGGGAATTCGACACTCATCCGCGCCCGTGAGATAGTGACTTTTCGTTCTTCCAATGGCTGACGCATTACTTCAAGCACGGTTCGTTTGAATTCAGGAAGCTCATCGAGAAAAAGTACTCCATTATGCGCCAGTGAAATTTCACCCGGCTGCGGATTGCCTCCACCTCCTACCAATGCCACGTCGCTGATGGTATGATGCGGTGAACGGAATGGTCGTGTGCTGATCAGTGACGTGTTTCTGCCAACTTTTCCTGCAACGGAATGAATTTTTGTCGTCTCCAGTGCTTCTGCAATGGTGAGTGGTGGGAGAATAGTGGGCAGTCTTTTTGCCAGCATCGTTTTTCCCGACCCCGGCGGACCAATAAGAATTACATTATGTCCGCCGGCCGCAGCAATCTCTAATGCACGCTTAATATTTTCCTGTCCTTTAACATCACTGAAATCAATTTCAATATGGTTTTGCACGCGTTCAAATTCACTTTTAATATCAACAGTAATTCGTTCCGGAATTCTGCTTCCTGTGAAATAATCTATTACCTCCGTAATATTTTCGACACCATAAACCTCCAGCTCATTCACAATGGCTGCTTCGCGGGCATTTTCCATGGGAAGAAAAAATCCTTTAAACCCTTCCTTTGCAGCCTGGATCGCAATTGGCAGCGCACCTTTCACAGGCAACACATTTCCATCGAGCGAAAGCTCACCCATGATAATATATTTTTCAATTCCTTCAACCGGTATCTGACCTGATGCACCCAGCACTCCCATCGCTATCGTGAGATCATAGGCACTACCTTCCTTGCGGATATCAGCCGGTGCCATATTGACAACAATTTTTTTTCCGGGCATTTTATACCCGACATTCTTAAAAGCCGCAAGCAATCGCTGCTGACTTTCCTTAACTGCATTGTCCGGAAGCCCAACGAGAAAAAATCGTGTTCCTAAATCACAATTTACTTCAACAGTAATGGTGGTAGCATTGATACCATAAACGGCGCTGCCATAAGTTTTGATTAACATGATAGAAAGGTTTTATATGGAAAATTTTACATGATAAAAGTTTAAGCTATGTTAAAAATGCAGGTTATAGAAAATTTATTTCCTGGTGCCGATCTTATATCCAACCTGAGTCCTTACTTGTTTCTGCTGTTGATGATTCATTAATTTTTTCAAAGCATCGAAAATTATTTGTATTTCATCATTGTGGCCTGTAACCACTTTTTCAATTTGCTCCAGTTTTAACAGAATGTCTTTATGAGTTAAAATAATTTCCCGAAGTTTTGTAAAAATTCGAATGACCCTGATATTCACCTGTATGGCCTGCTTACTCCTTAAGATACATGATAGCATAGTTACACCCTGTTCAGTAAAACAAAAGGGTATATGACGAAGTCCCATTATGTCCTCCTGGTTGAGGCTAATTTCCTTACGCCATATTTCAAATTCCTGTTGGGACATTTGAAACATAAAATCATCTGGAAAACGATCCAGATTCCTCCGTACAACCTCTTTAAGTCGTTTTGTTTCCACTCCATAAAGTTTGGCCAGATCGCGATCAATCATGACCTTTTGTCCCTTGATTAAATAAATCTGGTTTATTATTACTTCATCAGGTATCAGGATTTTTGAGGATTCCATCTTATAATATAATATTGAATATTAATACTTTACAAATTGGAGGACGCAAATTGCGTCCTCCAATTAATCAAAAAATGAAAGTTAAAAAGGCTTTTTTGTACGCACTTGAGATGTAAATTTTCATGATGTTGAAAAATGAGTATTTTATTGAAAATGGCTGAAAAACGAGAATGAAATGAAAAAATTAAAAAATATTATTTTTTCCGGTTATTGCTCCCTATTGAAAATCCGATTCGTTTCCTGGGTTTTACAGGAGGATTCAAAAGCTTACGAATTACGTTAAAAATGGTTTTTACATCTTCATTACGTAGTGACATTTCATTCTCCAGCTTTTCCAATCGAATCAACACATCCTTATGTGTTAAAAGTACTTCACGCAGTTTGGTGAATATTCTCATTATTTTAATGTTAACAGAAACTGCTCTTTCGCTTTTCAAAACACTTGACAACATTGCTACTCCCAGTTCGGTGAAAACATAAGGAAGTGTACGTACTCCACCCCAACTTGACATTCCATTTTGGAATATCAAGTCATTATACTCCCGGGTAGTTAACTGAAACATAAAATCTGCCGGAAAACGGGATAAATTTCTTTTTACCGCCTTGTTAAGATTTCCGGTTGTTACCCGGTATAATTTAGACAGGTCACGATCCAACATGACCTTTTGATTTCGAATTACGAAAATGTTTCGTAAAACTGATTCTTCTGAAATGGAAAATTTTTTTGTCATGATCTAAAAAAATGAGATGTCAAAAATTGAAAAAATCATATCATGCAAAATGCTGATAGTATTTAAGGAATTGATAAACTATTAATATTGCTTAATAAATGATCCGCGCAATTGGCGGTGAAAAACAGATTAAAAAATTAACTTAGCTTTAACTTAAACCAAAAGCAATTCGCTTCATCAAAAATAAATAATCCTGCTGAGAAAAAGAAAGGTATTTTCGGGAAGTACGGAATTATAAGGTTCAAATGTTAACAATAAAGGCTACACATACTTCGTTTTTGATCATACTACGCCGGTTTAAACGACTATTAAAATCTCCCGAATCGCTTCAGATACTTCTAAATTTCAATAATTTAGCACTTAATTCCGAGTCTTTCTTTCCTGCCACTTATCACTCCTGGTCAGATTCCCCCGACGCATCAGGAAGGTGTGAAAAGATCGTAATATTCAGGTGAAATTAACCACCATCTGAACCCCAAACTGTTTAAATTTACTCACTTAATTCAAAACGCATGAAAACCCCTGTTAAAGTTATTTTGTTCGCTCTCACCATAGTGGGTGTCAGCTTACAATCATGTAAAAAAGACGAAAAAGAAGCCCAGCTCAACGAGGAATTCAAACAATTCAATGATGACAGCAACGATTTCAAAAATGAAAACGATCAGGTAGATGATGATGTGAATAATGGCGTCAGCGAAACATCAATCGCTCGTTATGCCCGAGTACATTCAGATCCTCTTTGCGGGGTTACCATTGACTCATCGCAATTAGCACAAAAAATATTGTTCTTTAATTTCGATCCGGCATACTCCTGCTTCTCTCCTTCACGGACCCGGGAAGGAACTATTAAAGTACAATTAACCAGTGGAAATTACTGGAGCGATGCTAATTCCGTGTTAACTTTAACTTACATGGACTTTAAAGTAACCAAGCAAAGTAATAACAAATGGATCCGACTGAATGGTGTTAAAACATTGAGAAATGTTAATGGACATGATTGGTTGGGATTCCTAAACGGAACCGCATCCATATCTTATGAATCGCGTGCCTTCAACATCGCTGTTGAATACGACAATGGACAAACAGCAGTTTGGAACAGTGCTCGTCAGTCAGAATGGAATTATAATGCAACGGGAACTCCAAACAACTTACCCATGTTTTATTTTAGTTGCAATGGTGACACTGCTTTGAATGGATATAATACTGTAGACTCATGGGGAACAAACCGATTTGGTCAGCCATTCACTACCTATTACAGTAATGCATGGAATTCCGATAGCTATTGCGGTTTCTGGCGACCGACTTCAGGACAATTGACCCATGTTGTGAATAACGCCAATTTCGTTCTAACACTTGGTGTAACTCCGTCAGGTAGTCCAGCTAATGCTGCAACCTGTGCGTATGGTTTCAAAGTTGACTGGACGGTTAACGGAAATACTCAAACTGCGATCCTGAGCTACTGATAAAAAATTATTGAAACAAAAAGAGCCGGTCAATTCGATCGGCTCTTTTTATTGACTGATGATAAAAGAACGGGCACCCGAAATGTACGGAGTCTGCATGTGCAAATAATAACTGCCGGGAGCTGCTGCGGAAAATGGTATTCGTATTTCTTGTTTTCCACCTGAAAAATCCGGGTTCGTTTCAGCAAGCATATTTCCGTTTATGCCAAATATTTTAATGTTCACAGGGCATGGTTTTCCGCTTAATCCCTGGATCACAATTTCACCAGCTTCGCTGTCATAAAAAGTACGGAACCGGTTATCTCCATCGCTTAATTCATCTCCAAGTATGGATGGCAACAAGGTTACCTGGAGCACTGCATCAATACTATCACCAAGATCGTTCAGCGTGTTCAGGCGTAACATATAATTTCCGGGTGTAAGTCCGTGAGTATCCCATTGCCCCAGCAAACCATTGTGCACTTCAATAAGTGAGGGTGCCGTTACCGGAATCCAACCCGGAACTGCTGAAGGTGCATACTCCAAAGTATAACTGCCGAAATCCATAAACGAACCCATTGGTCCCTGGTCGACCCAGGCGGAACCGGTAATATCAATAACTGTATCGACAAATAAATTTTGCGGAGGGTTGATCCGCACCAACCATGCCGTTCCCGCATCAAAAGCAACGGGATCCTGCGGCAGACTGCTTTGTGTAACTACCATAACCGAATTACCAATTGCCGAAGCACCAGCCGTAGCCGCACCGTATCCCATTAAAGCTATTCCGTTTCCCTGGCTGCGTATATATCCGGTAACCGTTCCGGAAACAAAAATATTTAGTGATGTATCAGAAGCCCAATAGTAACCACCGGAACCATCACATAGTATACCCTGCGCCGTTATAAAAGATGTACCCATGCTTCCAACTTCGCCTACTATGCATCCGGTAACATTCACGTTGGTCTGGTCGAAAAGATAGAGACTCCATGTCTGAACGTAAGTGGAATCCAATTGTAATACTCGATCTGATAAAGGTGCATTAAATGAAGAATAGTTTGAATTATTTACGAGACCTGAAACTGTAACCGTATCGCTGCCGGTAAACCATAAACCGATTGATCGGAGTGTAGAATTGCTGATTGTTATATCCGATCCGTCTTCGGGCATCAGCGCCCACATGACATCGGTGCAGTTGGTAACAGTAACATTAAAACCTATTCCTGAAATTCCAGGCTGGTTATTATTATACTGGTAGGCAGCAACACTCGCACCTGGCGGAAAGGAAGTATTTATTATTGCACTATCAGGGATATGATGCCACAAAAGCAATGTATTCGCATTTGAAAAGTTCAGCACACTGGAATCGGTCATAATAAATTCACCAGCCTGGTTTGTACCATCGATGGTAATCTCTGCTTTCCCATAGGCACCAGCCGTTGTAAAGCCAATATTGATGATTTCATTCATGGTGATGCTTCCGTTTCCGGCTACTGCCAAGTTATGAGATAATCCCCCGTAATCCAAAGTAGTATTTGAAATAGTTACTTCGCCGCTATCCGCAATTACAATAGATCGTTGGTAAAAATACTGTTGGGGAAATGACAAAACGGAACTGTCGCAGCTGACTGTTCCGTTTTGAAAAACATATAAGTCTCCAAGTATCGTAGCAGTCGCATCATCGAAAATTAAAACCCCGTCATTAAAAACCAAAATAGGTCCGTTATTAAAATAATTTCCGGTAATTAAAAGCGTATCATTCGGAACATCTCCAACATAAACCGTATCGGTCATTGCATTAAAATTGCCCGACATTAAAAAGTGTTTCATCTGGCTGGATTTAACAGGCATATCCTTCATAAGAGTCATTACTCCGGTTTCAACCTGGTTTTCCTGTTGTGTAAATTGTATTGCCGGTAGTGCTCCAGTTAATCTCTTACCAAGTGCATTATTAATTTCCTTTTGGGGAAACTGTTGTGAATAGCAATTAATGCAGACAATGCATGTGATTGCAAAGCAGAGTAACATGCTGTGTAAACGGGGAACTAACATTGAATTAACAGGAAGAATTAACTTACCTAAAGTAGTAAAAAGAAAAGCTGTGTTTCACCGATATCCCAGAAAATTTTCAACAATCAGGATTAATGAATGAATTACTTTAATGTGAATTTCCTGTGCTCGATCGGCGAATTCTGAATGTGGTGCCCGGATTTCTATGTCGCAGTGGGAAGCCAATGCGCCTCCGTCTTTTCCCGTCAGGCCAATTATAGAAATTCCTCTTTCCTTTGCTGCTTTAACCGCGGCAATTACATTTGCGGAATTGCCACTGGTGCTGATAGCCAGTAAAACATCCCCGTTTTTACCGAATGCTTCAATGTATCTTGAAAAAACCTGTTCATACCCATAGTCATTAGCAACACAGGTTATATGAGATGGGTCCGAAATAGAAATTGCCGGCAGAGCGGGACGGTTGTTTCGGAATCTTCCTGAAAGTTCTTCAGCAAAATGCATGGCATCACACATACTGCCACCGTTGCCGCAGGAAATTACCTTATTACCGTTTTTAAAAGCCTGAGCCAAAACAGATCCGGCACGATTAATTTTTTCAAAATTTTCCTGATTTGCGATGAATGCTTTCAGAATCCCGGCAGCTTCCTCGAACTCTTTTTTAATTTCCGTCATTGTTTCAGGTTATCGGGGAAGCAAAAATTTAAATCAGGCGTTACCGGTTATTGGCAAGCACTTTTCTTTTTTCGAAACGGCACAACCCTTCGTCCAGGAATTTTAAATACAAATCGACATCCGGTGTGTAGCCGCGTTGTTGAGCGAGTATTTTTCCATTGTTGTCCAATAGCACGTAATATGGTTGCGAATTGGTTTCATACTGCGTTTCCTGCAAATCGCTCCATTTATTTCCGGTAGTCCTGATCTTTTTACCGGTAGATGAAACATATTGGTCCTTTTCAGCAAGCGGGGTCCGGTCATCAACATACAGTGATATTACGACATAATCTCCGGAAAGGCGTTTTAATACTTCTGAATCTGACCACACATTATCTTCCATTTTCCTGCAATTCACGCAGCTCCATCCGGTAAAATCAATCATCACTGGTTTACCCTGTGCCTTGGCGTAACGCATGCCTTCTTCGTAATCTTTAAAGCAGGTCAGGTCATGTGGGCAATCGGAAGATTTTGGATCAACCCATTCTTTATAAAATTCCGGAGGTGGAAAACCGCTGATCAGTTTTAATGGTGCGCCCCAAATTCCTGGTATCAGGTACAGGGTGAATGATAGTGTGATGATCCCAAAAATCAAACGCGAAATAGAAATATGTTTCACATCACTGTCGTGAGAAAATTTAAGCTTACCCAGCAGATACAATCCCAACATTCCGAATATGATCACCCATAATGCAACGAACAATTCCCTTTTCAGGAATCCCCAATGGTATGCAAGATCAACATTCGATAAAAATTTGAGAGCGAGTGCAAGCTCCAGGAAACCCAGACTTACCTTAACAGAATTCAGCCAACCACCTGATTTTGGTAAAGAGCTCAGCCACGAAGGAAATGCTGCGAACAATGCGAAGGGTAACGCCAGTGCCAATGCGAAACCGGTCATTCCGGCCAGTGGACCCAGGTAACTTCTTCCATGTGCCGCTTCAACCAGCAACGTTCCGATAATCGGACCGGTACATGAAAATGATACCAGCGAAAGCGTAAAAGCCATGAAGAATATTCCAACCAGGCCACCCTTGTCGGAAGCCTGATCGGCTTTATTCACAAGCCACGATGGCAATACGATTTCGAATGCACCAAAAAATGAAAGTGCGAACAAAATAAAAATGACAAAAAATAAAAGATTAAAAACGGAACTACTTGCCATTTTATTCAATGCATCCGAACCCAGAGTAACAGTGATCAGGAAACCCAATCCAACATAAATCAAAATTATGGAAATCGCATAGATGATAGCGTTAGTAACTCCTTTTTTCCGGGAACCGCTTCTTTTTGTAAAGAAACTTACGGTCATCGGTATCATTGGAAATACACAGGGAGTGAGTAATGCAAGCAAACCTCCAAGTATTCCACCTATAAAAATTCCCCATATGGAACCCATATCTGTTTCTGCGACCATTTCACCACAGCCTGGTTCCAGACTTACAATGGGTCCACCACTTCCTGCCGTGATCGCCTGGTCAGGTACTACAGAATCGGGAGCCAGTTGTTTTGCCACAACTTCAGAATCGACTGCCTCTTTTACCAATGCCGGCGCTACTTTTTCCGTTTCGGGTTTTATTGCTGCGGTTTCACCTTTAATATCAATTGAAAATTCCACCAACTCCGGTGGAAGACATTTTTCGTCATCACAAACCATAAATTCCACAGTTCCTGAAATTTTGGTTGCACTTTTTGTTAGCAGCTTTATCTTTTGTTTAAATACAGCTTCATTAGCAAAATAAGCCAGCTGCATTTCGAAATTCTTATCATAAAATTCTATCGCTTTTCCTTCACCGGGTTTTCCAATTAGCTCAAAATCCGGAGAGGGGTTGAAAGTGAAAGTTGTCTTTATTGGTCCCCCGTCACCTATGTTCTGAGAATAAAGGTGCCATCCCTTCTCAATTTTGGCTGTCATAAAGATAACTGCCTCGCCACTCTTTTTCTGCTCTAAACTCCAATTCCATTTAACCGGTTGAAGGATCTGCGGGGCCATGGGTGCCACCTCCACTTTTTCAGGAGCAGGCGGCTTAACTGTTGCATCACAACCTGTTGCTATCAACAAAGAGCTGATAATCAGTAATGTATTATTAATAATTGATTTTATTTGAAGCACCTTGACAGAATTTATATAACGGTCAAAAATACGGAATCGTCGATTTGATGACAAATAACGATAAGAATAGAATTTCAGTTGCAGGATGCTTGAATTTCAATGGTTCACCTAAAAAGAGAAGCTGATAACACTGTGGAAAACAGTCAGAAATGCGAAAAGGTTCTTTCGTTTTAGGGAATTTGTTCATTATATTTGTTAGACCTACATCACAACCATGCATTTTACCAAAGAACTCAGATTGTTCAATCCGCCGGGGACCAACGTTCGACGCCTGACCGCCCTGTTTAATCTGGCTCTTATCCGCATGGGTTGGAAAGTAACCTTGCAGCCTGCCATGAATCATGCAACCATCATGGTATCACCACTGCAAAAGCTGAATTTCATGCACCTTATAGATAATGTTCTTTTTAATAAGATTCCAGGAGCATTTGTTGAATTGGGTTGTTTTGAAGGACAAACAGCAGTTTTACTACAACAATTACTGGACTCAAACCGCTCCGATAAGCCACTACTTCTTTTTGATAATTTTAAGCATCAGATTGGTATTAATGGTGACATTAAATCAAGACTACTGAATAATTTCAGGGATAAAAAAATGCGGGAACCGAGGATTATCGAAGGAAATTTTGAAGAAACGATTCCCGCTCAATTGCCAGATCAAATTTCATTTCTACATATTGATTGTGGGTTTGGCGGAGATCGCGAAATGCACAAAAAAATAGTTTTACATTGCCTTGAAGCTTGCTATCCCCGAATGAGTCCGGGTGCCGTCGCAATAATGAGTGATTATCATGATGAAAATCTGACGGTAGATGGTTTTAATTCAAATCCGGGAGTGAAAAAGGCCTGCGATATTTTTTTCCACGGTAAGCCTGAAAATATGTTTGTCCTTTACGGAGGTGATTACTCACACGGTTATTTCAGGAAAGCAATCTGATTTCAAAACCAGGAAGCCAGTTCTGAAATTTCCAATTTTAATTTTTCCGCGTGTTTTATATCACGCTTAATTTTCCCGGTTTCCATTTGTATGATCCTGTTACCATATTTCATTGCATCACGTAAATGATGAGTTATCAGGATTGCGGTCAATCCCCGGGAAGCGATCAGCCTGGATGCAGTTTCCATAACCAATTCCGCAGACCTGGGATCCAAAGCCGCTGCCGGTTCATCAAGCAATAAAATTTTAGTATCATCCATCACAGCCATCAACAATGCGAGTGCCTGCCGTTGTCCTCCGGAAAGATTGGCCATAGGTACATCGGGCTTATTTTCAAGACCCATATTCAACGCGACAATTTCACGAAGCACTTTTTCACGGAAGTCTTTACCGGTACCTATAACAAGTTTTTTTCGACGACTTCGCAACGCAGCAAGTCTGAAATTTTCAATGATGGTGAGATCAGGAGCTGTGCCGGCGGCAGGATTCTGAAAAACACGGGAAATCCATGCTGCTCTCCGGTGTTGTGGTAAAGAAGTTATATCAGCAGTATCAATGTATACTTTTCCAGAGTCAGGAACGATGCTTCCACCAATAATGTTAAATAAAGTTGATTTACCAGACCCGTTAGCTCCTACCAATACGATAAATTCCCCTTCTGATATTTCAAGGTTAACACTGTTAACAGCTGTTACTTCATTAACATCTTTGCGATTGAAAATACACGATATGTTTTCCAGTCGGATCATATCATGAAATCCTGCATTAAATTTTGCTCCAAACGCTTTTTCATATATTCACGCTTTTTCGAATTCCTGCATTTCTTGTCAGTCCCAGCACCAGCAATACAATTAGCGCTGTTACAAGTTTGAGATAATCCGGGTGGAGACCGAGTACCAGTGCGGTCGCGAGTATGGACCGGAACAGCAGGCTGCCGGCTATTACCATGAGCACCTGTACAACTATTTTTCCCGGGGCGATCATCCGCGCCAGCGCTTCGCCCATCATCACTGCGGCAAGTCCTGAAATTACAATACCGATCCCCATATTGATATCGGCAAATCCCTGGTATTGCACAAGCAAATATCCGCTTAACGCAGTTAGCATATTGGAAAGTGCGAGTCCGAATACTTTCATGTTGCGTGTATGAACACCCATGGCACTTACCATGGGTTCGTTGTTGCCGGTGGCACGCATAGCAATTCCGAAATCGGTTTTCAGAAGCCAGACAAGAATAACAGCTATTGAAATTATAACAGCCGAAAAGAGAAGCCACAAGTTCAAATCTGTATTTTCAGTTATAGCGAATTTATCCTGAATGGAAATTCCGGTATCCAGTGGCATATTCGATTGGCCCATGATAATTAAATTCACCGAATAAAGAGCAGTCATCACAAGAATCCCCGCAAGCAGTGGATTAACCTTCATCCGTGTATGGATTGTGCCCGTCGCAATACCGGCAATGGCACCACCGGCAATTGCTGCAAACATTACCGGTAACGGGTGCATTCCTGATGAAAGCAGCACAGCCGTAATTACACCACCGAGCGTATAGCTTCCATCGGTGGTAATATCCGGAATATTAAAAATTCTGAGTGAAATAAATATACCCAATCCCATAGCGGCATATCCAAGTCCCTGGATAAGTGCGAGGCTGTAAAAATCCATCGTCAGGAGAATTTGTTACCGGTAGTTTTAATTACTTACGGCCTGGGCTATATGCAGAGTAAGTGGAATCGGGAGATATACCGAAGCGTTTAGCAATATCAGCATTATAAATTCTCCTGCGCAACTGTACGATTTCCAATTCCGGTCGAATTTTTTTTCCGGAAGAAAGGAATTTTGCAGCCTGGTTTCCCGACTGGTAACCCCAATAATAAAAATCGGCTCCGAACGAAGCCAGTGCTCCCCTTGTAACCAGGCCGGCTTCACTGGTGAATATCGGTACCTTAGCAGTTTCGCACTCCCTTGCAATGGTTTCAAAAGAAGCGAAAATAACATTATCAGGTAAAGCGAAAAAAACATCAATATTTTTTGCCAGCAGTGCTTTCGTAACAAGCTGCGTTTCCGACGAATTATTTACCGGCAGACTTACGAGTTCCATGCCCAATTCAGCACATTTTTTATATAATACATTGTAGGCATCTTTCGATTGTGGCTCCGACTGGTTGAATACAGTACCGACAACTTTTGTTGCCGGGAACAACTCTTTGATGATGACAACAGCGGTATCAATATATTCCAGGGTTTCATATACGCCGTAAAGGTTATCCGGTGCTTTTCCATCTTTCCCGGTGAGTCCTGCAATATCCGGTCGCGGAGCCACCATCATGAAGATGGGAATTTTACTGGTTCGTTTCACAGCTGTAATTGTCGATAAAGTCACATTAGTACCCATAATATCGGGCTTATTGGAGAGAATATAATCACACGACTGATTCAATGTAGGAATATCACCCTGAGCATTGGCATAAATAATTTTAATGGTAGAATCAGATTCTGAAAATCCCTGGATTCTCAACGCGTCAAAAAATCCCTGCTTTGCAAGTTCAATCGTGGGATCCTGAATAAAATCGAGAAAGCCGACTACATAAATTTTTTTACCATTTTCAGTGGAGTTGTTTGTACAACCGGATAAAAAAATGAACAACAATAATCCCGTAAAAAAAATCCAGTTCTGTACAAGCTTCATGCTGATTTTAAATTATAGCAATGAGAATAATTTACCAGGATCCTCCGGCGCCACCGCCGCCAAAGCTGCCGCCGCCAAATCCACCGAAACCGCCACCGCCGCCACCACCCCATCCGCTACCGCCACTGAATCCACCCCAGGTGCCGCGGTGAATTCTTCCGGCCTGGTTCAGCAGCGACCAGGCAGCCCAGAACCCGATATTGTTTACAATGGAATATTTCTGAACCGAACGGATTTTCATCGCGAAAGCCATCACAACAAAAAATATTATTGCCAGGATAAAAATAACGGGCGGCGGTTTCCCGCTGTCTTTTTTCTCGCTGGATTTATATTCACCCGCTGCAAGACGAAACATGCTGTCGGTGCCCCTGTCAAGTCCACCATAATAATCGCCAATTTTAAAAGAGGGTTTAATATCCTGTTCAATAATTCGCTTTATCAAACCGTCGGGCATAACGCCTTCCATACCATAACCGGTGGCAATAAAAACTTTCCGGTCATTGACTGCAACCAGCAACAGCACTCCATTATTAATTCCTTTCTGACCAATTCCCCATTTTTCCGCAAGGCTGAACGCATAATCATCAATCGGGTAACCATCGAGAGTGTGCAACATCACGATTGCAATCTGTGTAGAAGTGCTGTCATTATAAGCAACCAGTTTATTTTCGAGAGCCTGCTTTTCACTCTCCGATAATGCACCGGTGTAATCGTTCACAAGTCGTGGAGGAGATGGTTTTTCCGGACATTCCTGTGAAAAACCAGGAAACGAAAACAAGAACAATGCTGCCAGCAGCTGAAATAGCTTCATCTTTCAGGTTCCCCGAAAATTAGATCGTCAGATAGTTCATTACGATCACCGGAAGTGTACGGAAAATGACCTGCCAGGGCTTCCCC
>JANWID010000136.1 GCA_025450095.1 Bacteroidia bacterium
TCGTAGTTATTTTGTTTAGTTCAGCCTGCTCAATAATTGCTTTTGCAATGGCACGATGCTCCACCTTGATTATTTCAGCACCCAGCTCTGTTGCCAATTTAAAATTATTGATCAGGTGTCGCTGTTTATTTAGAGGTATTTTGGAAACACTTTCGTCGGGAGTCTGAACATATAGCAAATACCATTTGCTATTATAATAGTTTGCTAACCTGGCTGTTTTCCGGATGACGGTTTTTGCAGTTTCTTCATTACTGCTGATACATGCCAGGAAACGTTCATGTTTCATAGCATAAGGCTTTGTAATTTCCGATTCTACTTTTCGTTCAACCTGGGAAGCAACTTCTTTCAAAGCAAGTTCACGGAGCTGCAGGATATTTTCACTCTGGAAGAAATTTTTTAATGCGGTTTCAATTTTATCAGAATGATAAATTTTACCTTCCTTTAAGCGTGTTATCAGCTCATCGGCTGTTAAATCAATATTAACAACTTCATCGGCCTGGGCTAGTACTGTATCCGGAATGCGTTCTTTTACATCAATTCCGGTAATCGTGAATATTTCATCATAAAGACTTTCTATGTGCTGAATATTCACTGCAGAGATGACATTAATTCCTGCTGCTAAAACGTCAAGGACATCCTGCCAGCGTTTTTCATTTTTGCTTCCCTCAATGTTGGTGTGAGCCAGTTCATCAATAATTACTACCTCAGGTCTTAAGTTGATAATGGCTTGCACATCCATTTCTTCAAGTTCCTTGCCTTTATAGTACAACTTTCGTCTGGGTATCAATGGTAATCCCTGCAACAATTCATCTGTTTCCTTACGGCCATGAGTTTCCACATATCCGACTTTGACATCAATGCCGTTACGCAATAATGTCTGTGCTTCCTGCAACATCCGGAAAGTTTTACCAACGCCGGCACTCATACCGATGTAGATCTTAAACTTCCCACGCCGCGATCGCTTGATCAGATCAAGGAAATGTTCAACGGTTTTTTCTTTATCAGTCATTATCAGAATCAGAATGCATTAGTTTCATGAAATTAGTTAATTAGGTATTAACATATTCAGAAGTACGTTATTTAAACTCCACTTTATCAATATCCCGATTCATAATTATTATTTCAGGATTGTTGATTGGTTTTAAAGCAGGTTCCTTAGGAATAATTTCAGGATTATCGGCAATCACGAAATGCCATTTGATAATGAAAGGTTCATCACTTTCATTATCTCCATGGAAGTAACCAATGAATCTTCCCTCAAGCTCTCTACCGTCTTTCAAGAATACTTTCAACAAACCACCCCCTGGTTTGTAGAATGTATCGAAGATATATTTTGAATAATCCGGTTTCATTTAAATTCTTTTGTTTGATTTATTATAATCTAATGTCATCAAAATGATATTGCCAAAGAAGTAGTAACAAATGTATTTGTTTTTTCTGCCCGGTCGTCTTTAACAAAGATTTCATCTTTCGATTGCATGGATCTTCCTTCAATTCTCCAGACGGCATTGCTCCTTATTTTATAGTCAAGATTCAGTGAGTAACCGATTGTTTGAAATCCATTTTCTGTACCGGTTGCGATGATCACCTGGTCTTCATCCATATAATATTCTCCTCTTGCAACTGCAGTCCAACGGTCGTTGAAATTGTACATCACAATTATTACCGGGCTATACCAGCTGTAATAATCACTGCTGCCTTTGGATTGCTGTTCCATTCCATAATCAAAGCCTGCTGTAACATGAAAAGCATCCGTAAAGTGAATCATTCCATAAAGGTTGTGAAAATATCTCATCCGCTCTGATGAATCGGGCTTATCATTACCAATGAATGTACTGTAATTGATCACCACTTTTGAATTTGGCGTAAAGGTAACCTGGGTGCCGAATGCAGGAGTATTGTTTCCATCGGGCCGCTGTATATGCTGCCATCCGTTGAGTACTAAACCAGCGAGGTACCACTTTGTATTGTCGGAGGTATATGAGATTTTGGCTCCGCTTTCATAGTATGGTGAATTATCGGCAAGTATACTCCTGGTTAATCCCCAACAGTCTTTTGAAACTGCGCTTTCAAAACCAATATGTGAAGCAAAAATTCCACCATCAACCCATAGGTTTTTCTTGTTTGAAATTTTCACGCCGGCATTTGCCTCGTAAATATTTTTCAATACACCGGGCTCGGCAGCGTAATTTGCATTCATATAAGTACCAGCGGCAAGAGCCAGGTTGGCACGCACTCTTTCGGTGTTGTATGCTGCCTTAAAAAATCCAAGGTTTAAATTAAATTCGTTATGCCGGTTGTGGCTATACATAAACGAAGGCCGACTGTGGTTATCAGGCTCATTGATATCGTAGCCATAATACACCTCAGCATAACCAGAAAATGATAAGTTTGATTTGGATGTGTCCAGTTGTGCCATGGCAACAACTGGTAAGAGTAATAAAGATGTGAAAGCAATTTTCATGTTTTTAGTTATTTTATCTGGTCTAGTGCTATGTTAAGTTTTAATACGTTTAAGGTTTCGGTCCCGAACAATCCCAGTAATGGCTTTTGTGTATTTTGTGCAATGAGCTGGTTCAGGGTTTGTTCATCAATATTCCGCTCACGGGCAACTCGTTTCACCTGGACTTTCGCAGCTTGAACTGATATATCTGGATCAAGGCCGGAGCCTGAAGCTGTAACCAGGTCAGAAGGGATTTCTGATTTTTCAATTCCCGGATTGTGCACCATGAAAGTGTCAATCCTAGCCTGAACCGTTGCGAGATAATCACGGTTGGTTGGTCCCTTATTACTGCCACCTGAACCTGCAGCATTATAACCAACTGCAGATGGCCTCGACCAGAAATATTTGTCATCCGTGAAATTTTGAGCAACATTCACGTGAAATTTTTTATCACCCATAGTAATCAGCTCTCCCTTACCATTGTTAGGTGCAAATTGTGCGATACCAAGTAGTATGACAGTATAGACACCCGAAAAAAGTATCATACATACGAGAGTTAGTTTAATAGCCGGAAATAAGTGTGCCTTCATGATTTATTTTATAGAAATAGTGAAACTACCATGTCAATTAATTTAATACCGATAAAGGGAACTATGATCCCTCCTAATCCATATACCAGTAAATTGCGTCGAAGCAAACGACTGGCACCGATCGGCCGATATTTAACACCTTTAAGTGCAAGTGGAATTAACATAGGGATTATTAATGCATTAAAAATTACTGCTGAGAGTATAGCACTTTCAGGACTGACCAGGTTCATGATGTTCAAACCCTGCAATGCGGGAATTGAAACAATAAATAATGCCGGCACAATAGCGAAATATTTTGCAACATCATTTGCAATGGAAAATGTAGTGAGTGTTCCGCGTGTCATCAGTAATTGTTTTCCAATCTCTACAATTTCGATAAGTTTTGTAGGGTCATTATCCAGGTCAACCATGTTACCTGCTTCTTTCGCTGCTTGCGTCCCACTATTCATTGCAACACCAACATCAGCCTGCGCAAGTGCGGGTGCATCATTTGTTCCATCACCCATCATAGCTACAAGTTTTCCTCCCTGCTGTTCCTTCCGGATATACTCCATCTTATCTTCCGGCTTTGCTTCTGCAATGAAATCATCCACACCTGCCTTTTCTGCAATGAACTTTGCAGTGAGTGGATTGTCGCCGGTAACCATAACTGTTTTAACTCCCATTTTACGAAGTCTTTCAAAGCGATCGTAAATACCTGGTTTAATGATATCCTGCAATTCAATTACACCCACAACTTTTTCATTTTCTGAAACGACAAGTGGAGTCCCTCCTTTTGCAGAAATTTCATTAACCGTGTTTTCAACACCAGCAGGTAAATTGTTACCCGCCTGCTGCACGAGATTTCTGATAGCATCAAATGCTCCCTTACGGATTCGCGTATTGCCATTATCAAAATCAATTCCACTGCTTCGTGTTTCGGCAGTGAACTTTATATACCTTGGATTTTCAACTTTGAAGTTTTGAGGATTGATATTTGCAAGTTCAATTATTGATTTTCCTTCCGGTGTTTGATCGGCAATGGAACTTAGCACTGCACATTTCACAAGATGTTTTTCGTCACCATTTGTAACAGGATAGAAATGTGTTGCCTTACGGTTTCCAATAGTAATGGTTCCTGTTTTATCGAGGAGCAGTGTGTCGAGATCACCTGCTGTTTCAACTGCCTTACCTGATTTTGTAATCACATTTGCTCTCAATGCCCTGTCCATTCCGGCGATTCCAATTGCGGATAATAAGCCTCCGATAGTAGTTGGGATCAGGCAGACAAATAGCGATATGAATGCTGCTATTTTAATAGGAGTATTTGAGTAATCACCGAAAGGCTTCAGTGTAACACACACAATAATAAAGATGATTGTAAATGCTGCAAGTAAAATGGTTAGCGCGATTTCATTTGGAGTTTTTTGCCGGCTGGCGCCTTCCACCAATGAAATCATTTTATCCAGGAAACTTTCACCCGGGCGAGTGGTGACGACCACTTTAATTTTATCGGACAGCACTTTTGTGCCTCCGGTTACTGAACTTTTATCGCCACCAGCTTCGCGGATTACAGGAGCTGATTCACCGGTAATAGCCGATTCATCAATTGTAGCAATTCCTTCAATAATTTCACCATCGGTTGGAATGATATCACCGGCTTCACAAATAAATACCTCATCTTTTGCAAGGGCGGAGCTGTTGACAGTTTCAATCTTATCCCCATGCATTCTCTTTGCCGGAGTTTCTTCACGCGTTTTACGCAAACTGTCGGCTTGCGCTTTTCCGCGTGCTTCCGCAAGTGCCTCAGCGAAATTCGCAAACAGCAAAGTAAGCAAGAGGATTATAAAGATGGAAAAGTTATAGGCAAAACTTCCCTGTGATTTTTCTCCTGCAAGAATCCACAGAGAAACTACAAGCATAACAAACGTTCCGACCTCTACTGTAAACATAACCGGGTTGCGAAACATAACTGCGGGATTAAGTTTCACGAAGGATTGCACAACCGCGTTTCTCACAAGGTCTTGTTGAAATAAAGAAGCTTTTCGTTGTCGTTTCATTTTATTGATATTAATTATAGAGTGAGAAATATTCTGCAATAGGACCAAGAGTAAGGGCCGGGAAAAAAGCAAGTGCGGAGATAATTGCGATTACAGCAAAAACCATCATACCAAAAGTGGCGGTATCCGTTTTAAGTGTTCCCGCACTTTCAGGAATGAATTTTTTATTGGCAAGAATTCCCGCGATAGCAACCGGTCCTATAATAGGCAGGTAACGGGCCAGTAACATAACTACGCCTGTGGATATGTTCCAGAAAGGCGTGTTGTCGCCAAGTCCTTCAAATCCACTTCCGTTGTTAGCAGATGCAGAAGTGAATTCATAAAGCATTTCACTAAACCCATGGTACCCCGGATTATTCAACCAGCTTGCGAGCGTTTCAGGATTTCCTGCAAACAAATAACTTGCTAATGCAGTTCCGCTTAGAATAAGGAATGGATGCAACAATGCAATGATCATAGCGATTTTCATTTCGCGGGCCTCCACCTTCTTTCCGAATAACTCGGGTGTTCTTCCAACCATAAGTCCGCTGATGAAAACAGCCAGGATCATGAAGATGTAAAAATTTAA
>JANWID010000137.1 GCA_025450095.1 Bacteroidia bacterium
CATAAAAGCCGGTTTGAACGATTTGTAAATGTAGACCGTATTTTTAAGTGCAACACAAAATATCAATTACAACCGCATCATTTTCTACTTGTGGATGATGTTATCACCACCGGATCCACTCTTGCATCAAGTGTTGCCGCGCTTCTGGAAATTCCTGGTTCCAGAGTCAGCATTGCAACTATTGCGTATGCAAAATTGTAAATGCCAGTTGAATGATTGTACATTTTGAATCAGCTCCGCTGATTCCGTATTAAATGTAATTTTGCCGTACCATGACCGAATCTGTGATTATTGATGCTTCCCTTTCGGGGAAAAAGGAACGCTACGAAGCGCTAATTCCCCAATTAAAAGCACTCGTGAACGGGGAGCCTGATTTTACTGCGAATGTTGCTAACCTGGTTGCTGCACTTAAGGAAACTTTCGGTTTTTTCTGGATAGGAGTTTACCTGGTTAAAAATGATATGCTCGTGCTGGGGCCATTTCAGGGTCCTGTTGCATGCACCCGAATTGGATTTGGGAAAGGAGTCTGCGGAACTGCCTGGAAGGAAAAAAGAATAATCCGTGTAAATGATATTAATACTTTTCCCGGGCATATTGCCTGCAATGCATTATCACAATCAGAAATTGTATTGCCTGCATCTAAAAATAATGAAGTGTTCCTGGTTCTGGATGTCGACAGCGAGCATTTATCCGGTTTCGATAGCGATGACGAAAAATATCTTGACGAAGTGATTAAAATCATCGAAAACCTTTGAACCGGATCTCAGTCATTATATTTCATACAGGAATTTTTCTACTATGTTCTTGTGCAAATAAAGTTGCACCGACTGGTGGGGAAAAGGATATAGATCCACCTGTACTTACTGATGCACAACCTGAAAATTTCAGCGTAAATTTTTCCTCACGAAAAATTGTACTTTCATTCAATGAATATGTACAGTTAGTGGATCAACAGAAGCAGATCCTGGTTTCTCCCCCTACAGGAACTCCTCCGGAAATGGATATCCATAAGAAAAGTATAATTATTTCATTGCCTGACTCGCTTCATCCTAATACAACTTATAATATCAATTTCGGAAATGCAATTTCTGATTTTACGGAAAATAATGTGCTTACCGGATTTCAATATGTTTTTTCAACCGGGCCGGAAATAGATTCACTTGCCATATCAGGTCATGCATTAGATGCACTTACATTAAAGCCGGTAAAAAATGCTCTTATTTTATTGTATCCATTAAACACTCCGGATTCAGCAATGGGAATCGATCCACCAGCATATTACAGCAGGGCTGGGGAGAATGGAGTTTTCACAGTAAAAAGTGTTCATGAGGGCAGTTATCGTATAGCCGGCATAGATGATCAGAATAATAATTTTACTGCTGATTTTACTGATGAAACTACTGGTATATTGAAGGAGCTTGCTATTGCGGGAGATTCAATTTCAGTAACCCTGCTAATGACAAGGCAGCCTCCTTCCCGCCAGTTTATAAAAACTGCATTCCGTGAACCTCCTGGTAAACTTATCACAGTATTTGCCCGGCCCACCGAAAATGTTACCTGGAATTTTCTAACCAACGAACCTGGAACAATTATTACTAATTGGAATGAAAGCAGGGATTCGCTTATTTTTTATGGTTTCCCTTTAATAAGTGATTCCACAATTATATTATGGAAGGAAAATAACCAGGTTATAGATACCACAGTTTATAATTCTCAAAAAACGAGATTAACATCAAAACAGGACAGTGTTATAAAATTAACCGCTGTTACAAATCCGGCAGCAGGAACATCCCTGATGGCTGAAACAATGCCTTCGCTTACCTGGAATGTTCCATTGAAATCATTCGACTTTTCAATGGTAAAAGCATTCAGGGATTCCATTGAAATTCCGGTAAGTGGTTCGTTTTCGGATTCACTTCATTTACAAACATCTGTTGAGGGCAGTTGGAAAGAAGGAAATTATCTGTTGTTAATTCCTGCAAATGCAGCAGTGGATATGTATGGAAACAGCAACGATACAATCCGCCATTCATTTATTGTTACTGCAGAAAATACAGCCGGAAGTATTGCGTTCAATTTCACCGGACTTGAAAATTCTGCATATCTCCTGCAATTGGTAAATGATAAAGATGAATTGAAAAGACAGAGAATAATAAATAGTAATATGAGTGGCATTTTCCTGAAAATCGAACCTGGCATATATCGTTTGCGTGTGGTGGAGGACGAAAACAGGAATAACCGCTGGGACGGTGGCAGTTGGCAGAAAAGGGTATGGCCGGAATTAGTTTATTATTATCCGGATATGATAACAGTGCGGGCAAATTGGGAAGTCGAAATTAACTGGAAGCTGAATGTAAAATGATACGGGTAGCCTGCGCTGTAATTTTTGATAAAGAAAAAATTCTGGTAACACAACGTGGAGCGAAACAACAACAGCCGTTCCTTTGGGAATTTCCGGGTGGTAAAATAGAAGCTGGTGAATCTGCCGACGCCTGTATTGTTCGTGAATTACACGAAGAACTGGGAATTCAGATTCGGTTGAAAGGAACTTTTAATGAATGCAGCTATGATTATGGGAACTTCCAGGTAATGCTGATTCCATTTATCGCTGAAATTACTTCCGGATCTATAACGCTTACCGAACATATGAATTTTTGCTGGAAAAAACCAGGAGAGCTTATGTTGTTGGATTGGGCCCCGGCGGATATAGAAGTAGTGAGCCAGGTTCTTATATACTGCGGAGTTCAGGATAATTAATAATACAAAAGCTGATCTCCTGTAAATGAACAGAAAAATTAATAAAATTATAAGTCAGGCAGGCCGTGTCAATTATCTATTTTTGCATGAAATTTTATTATCATGACTGCTGAAAATGCATCATTCAATTCATCCCGTGCGCCCGAACCAGTTGGTGCTTATCCGCATGCCCGCAAAGTGGGCAACCTGTTGTTTCTTTCAGGAGTGGGTCCGCGTGAAAGAGGATCAAAAAAAATTCCTGGCGTCGAACTCGATGCAGATGGGAATATAGTTTCGTACGATATAGAAGCACAGTGTCATTCGGTATTTAAAAATGTGAGGACCATCCTTGAAGAGGCGGGATCTTCTTGGAATAACATGATTGATGTTACAGTCTTTCTGACTAATATGAAAGATGATTTTCAAATCTATAATCGTCTTTATGCCGAATATTTCAAAGATGCACAACCTTGTCGCACTACTTTGGAAATCAATTGCCTGCCAACACCGATCGCCATTGAACTGAAAGTTATCGCTACAATTTAGGATTGCAATTCAGAGATACAGACATGATATTTCAGAATCTTTTTAAAGAGGATATTGTTCCATTTTTCCACGGTTATTAACAATTATTGTCTATATTTGCAGTCGCATTAGAAAGAAAGAGGGGACGATGTCCCCTTTTTTTAGTACTTATGGTCTCGAAAGAAAGAATAGAATCAATTGTAAATGAGTGGCTTAAGCCTTCAGATTGCTTTTTAGTTTCGGTTAAAACGGCACCTGGCCGGATCGCCATTGCCATAGACAAGTCTTCGGGTGTTACCCTGGAAGAATGTAGCAGTTTGAACCGCTTCTTAACGGATGCTCTGGAACCGGAAAATGTTTGGGAGGATTATGAATTGGAAGTGGGTTCTCCCGGAATGGACCAACCACTGAGAGTTTACCAACAATACCAGAAAGGTGTCGGTAAACAGGTGCGCGTAATAACAACCGATGGAAGGGAACATAAAGGACGGTTAGAAGCTGCTGATGAAAAGGGTTTTGATTTACTTGAAATCACATCCCGCAAAGAAAACAAGAAAAAAGTATTCACAGAAACCAGGCATCACCTGGATTATACAACAATTAAAGAAACCAAATTATTATTATCATTCTAAAAAATTAACAGTAATGGATCATTCAGTCCTGATAGAATCCTTCTCGGAATTCAAGGAATTTAAAAGCATCGATCGTGCTACAATGATGAGCATACTTGAAGATGTTTTCAAGAATATGCTTCGGAAAAAATACGGATCAGCTGACAACCTGGATGTAATTATCAACATCGATAAGGGGGATCTTGAAGTATGGCGTAACCGGACGATTGTTGAAGATGGTGCAGTAGAAGATGAAAACCTCCAGATTCCCTATTCTGAAGCAATTAAAATTGAACCGGATTTTGAAATTGGGGAAGAAGTGACTGAAGAGATAAAGCTGGAAGCATTCGGAAGAAGAGCCGTGCTTGCTGCCCGTCAGAATCTGCAGGCCCGTATAATGGAGCTTGAAAAGGATGCCATCTATAAAAAGTATAAGGACCGTGTGGGAGAAATTATTACCGGTGAAGTTTACCAGGTTTGGAAAAAAGAAGCATTGGTGCTCGATGATGAAGGAAATGAGCTCTTGTTGCCAAAATCAGAACAGATTCCTTCCGACTTTTTCCGTAAAGGTGATGCTGTAAGAGCGGTTGTTCTTCGCGTTGAGATGGTAAACGGAACACCCAAAATAATCCTGTCACGTACATCACCTATTTTCCTGGAAAGATTATTTGAGCAGGAAGTGCCTGAAGTTTTTGATGGATTAATTACAATCAAAAATATAATACGGGAGCCTGGAGAGCGGGCTAAAGTGGCAGTTGAATCATACGATGACCGTATCGATCCGGTAGGTGCATGTGTAGGTATGAAAGGTTCCCGCATCCATGGAATCGTCAGAGAACTGAAAAATGAAAATATTGATGTGATTAATTTTACTAATAATATTTCACTTTACATCACCCGTGCCCTTTCTCCTGCAAAAATTTCATCTATAAAGCTTGATGATGAAACTCATAGGGCGTCTGTGTATATGAAGCCGGACCAGGTTTCGCTTGCGATCGGAAAAGGAGGACACAATATCCGGCTAGCAGGTAAACTTACAGGGTACGAAATTGATGTGTATCGTGATTCTGATGAAGTGGAAGAAGATGTGGATCTTGATGAATTTTCGGATGAAATCGAAGAATGGATTATTGAAGAGTTAAAAGGCATTGGATGCGATACAGCAAAAAGTGTCCTTGATCTCAGCGTGGAGGATCTTGTGAAACGTACTGACCTTGAAGAAGAAACTATCAAGGAAGTGTTGCGCATACTCCGCTCAGAGTTCGAATAATAATTGCGGTAAAGCACATACGCTTTGCCAGTTAGAGGAAAGGAATAAATATGTCAGATACTTCAACAATAAGACTAAGCAAGGTACTGAAGGAATTCAGCATCGGGATCGATCATGCACTTGATTTTCTTGATAAAAAGGGAATCAAAGTGGAAAAGAATCCGAATGCTAAAATAACTGTTGAAGCGTATGAGCTGTTGCAGAAGGAATTTCAGTCCGATAAGCAGATTAAAAAATCAGCTGAAGAAATTACCAACCAAAAGCTGAAGAAAGATAATGTAATCATTGAAGCGAAAACCGGTTCTGAGATTACAAGGGAAAAAGAAGTTGATGCTGATGATAATCTCGCGCTTGATTTGATAAAAATCAAGAAGAGCGCAGCAGAAAAAGAAACCCCACAAGTAACCCGGAAAACAAAGAAAGCAGAAGAACCTGTACTGGCTCCTGAAGTAATAAAAGCTAAAATTGATAAATCCCAGCCTAAGATCGTTGATAAGATCGATCTGGAGGCACTCGAAACTCCAAAGGCGAAAAAAGCTTCGAAGAAAAAAGCTGAGGAAGAGTTGAAAGTTGCGGAACCTGAAACGAAATCAAAAAAGGCAGAAAAAGGTAAGGCTAAGGAAGAGATAAAGGAAAAGGAAAAAGAAAAAGTTGTAGAAAAGAGTAAGGTTAAAAGCAAAACCAAGATTGCAGATGAGGAAATTGTTACTCCCGTTGCCGAATCAACTGAAATAAGTAACGAGCAAGTTACTACTCCTCCTGCACCCGAGACCACTGCACCTGTTGTACCTGAACCCAACCAACCTTTCCGCATGGATCGCGATAAGCTGACCGGTCCTACAATTTTAGGAAAGATTGATCTTCCGGTAGATCCTCCAAAGAAAAAACCGGTGGCTTCGTCATCCACAATAGATGAAGACAAACGGAAGAAAAAAAGGAAACGTACAGAGAAAAAAGTTAATATTTCTGATAATACTCCAACCCGCACCGATATTCGCACGGAGCCATGGAAACGTCCCGGAGGTCAGACCGGAGGTGGAGGTGGTGGAAAAGGAAGGAAATTCCAACAGCCGGGCACTCCCCGAGTAGAGCCTACTGAAAAAGAAATCCAGGATCAGATTAAAGCAACTCTTGCCCGCTTAAGCGGAACAGGTAAATCCAAAGCTTCCAAGTACAGGAAAGAAAAGCGTGAAGCCTATCAGAAAGCTGAGGAAGTTGCAGCAGAAGAAGCAACCCAGTCAAAAGTTATTAAAGTTACTGAATTCGTTTCTGCAAATGAACTTGCAAAGCTGATTGGGGTACCGGTTACGGGCATCATCGCTGCATGCATGAGCCTTGGAATTATTGTTTCCATCAATCAGCGACTTGACGCTGAAACGCTGACTGTTGTAGCTGAAGAGTTCGGTTATAAAGTAGAATTTGTTTCTGTTGAAGTACAGGAAGCCATCCAGGAAAAACCGGATGATCCGGATGATCTGAGACCACGTGCTCCGATCGTTACTGTAATGGGTCACGTAGATCATGGTAAAACCTCACTGCTTGACTATATACGAAAAGCTAATGTTATTGCCGGTGAAGCGGGAGGTATTACACAGCATATCGGAGCTTATGAAGTTATGCTTGACGATGGAAGATCTATTACTTTTCTGGATACACCCGGTCACGAAGCCTTTACAGCCATGCGTGCGAGGGGTGCAAAAGTCACCGACGTAGCCATTATTGTAATTGCTGCTGACGATAGCGTGATGCCTCAAACAGTGGAAGCAATCAATCACGCTCAGGCTGCAAATGGACCCATCGTATTTGCAATTAATAAAATTGATAAGCCAGGTGCAAATGCTGAGAAAATAAAAGAGCAACTTTCCAAGATGAATATTCTTGTTGAAGACTGGGGTGGAAAATATCAGTGCCAGGAAATTTCCGCAAAGCAAGGTTTGAATGTTTCCAACCTGCTTGAAAAAGTTTTACTTGAAGCAGAGATTCAGGAACTGAAAGCCAATCCAAGTAAGAATGCTGTGGGAACAGTAATTGAATCCTCGCTTGATAAAGGGAGGGGTTATGTTACCACCATTTTGGTACAGAACGGAACGCTGGAAATGGGTGATATCGTTCTGGCTGGATGTTATGCAGGTCGTGTAAAGGCATTGTTCAACGAACGTGGAAACAAACTTGATAAAGCAGGTCCGGCCCAGCCGGTAATCATGCTGGGTATGCCGGGTGCTGTGCAGGCCGGTGATCAGTTTAATGTGATGGATGATGAAAGAGAAGCTCGCGAAATAGCTAATAAACGTCTCCAGCTGCAGCGTGAACAGGGTATCCGTACTCATAAGCATATTACACTCGACGAAATCGGGCGCCGTCTTGCAATTGGTAACTTTAAGGAGTTGAATGTAATTGTAAAAGGTGATGTAGATGGATCTGTGGAAGCACTTGCTGATTCGTTGTTAAAATTGTCAACAGCCGAAATCCAGGTAAATGTGATTCACAAATCGGTTGGTGCAATTACCGAATCGGATGTATTGCTTGCATCAGCTTCGAATGCAATTATTATTGGATTCCAGGTTCGCCCGGCATTAAATGCCCGAAAACTGGCTGAACAGGAACAGATCGATATCCGGCTTTACTCCATTATTTATGATGCAATAAATGAAGTTAAAGATGCGATGGAAGGAATGCTTGCTCCTGAATTCCAGGAGAAGATTGTTTGCAATCTTGAAGTTCGCGATATTTTTAAAATTCCCAAAGCTGGTACAGTTGCAGGATGCATGGTTCTCGATGGTAAAATCACAAGGAATACCAAAATCCGTCTCGTCCGCGATGGCATCGTGACCTATTCCGGAGAACTCTCCTCATTGAAAAGATTCAAAGACGATGTTAAAGAAGTGGCAGCTGGCTACGAATGCGGTTTGAGCATTCATAATTTCAATGATATTCAGGTTGGGGATATTGTAGAAGGTTACGAACAGGTTGCTGTCAAAAGGACATTAGCTTAGAATTGAATATCAATTAAATAGATAATCAATAAAATTTTTGTCGGGCACCTGTAACAACCAGTTACAGGTGCCCGTCTCATTTCCGAACCTCAATGAATCGTAATCACGAATGACTGTTACGGAATACAATAGCTGTGTAGATCAATTCTCTGACGGTGTTTACCGCTTTATCCTGCATAATATCCGGGATAAGGATGATGCACGTGATATTGTACAGGATACATTTGAAAAGCTCTGGATAACTCATTCCAACGTGAACTTTCTAAAAGCGAAATCATACATTTTTACCACTGCATACAGGACTATGGTGGATAAAATACGCAGGGCAAAAAAATCGGAGAAGATGGAACAGCATCATCTCGATACCCTGGTAACAGAGCGTCACTTTTCAGATTTAAAGGAAGTTTTGAATACTGCCTTGCAGAGGCTTCCTGAAATTCAAAAATCAGTTATTATGCTTCGTGATTATGAAGGATATAGTTATCAGGAGATCGGTGAGATAACAGGGTTGAATGAATCACAGGTGAAAGTATATATCTATCGCGCCCGTACATTCCTTAAGGAATATATTGGCCAGGTACAGAATGTAATTTGATTGGGGGGAAATATCATGAGAATAAACAGAAACAATTACGAGATTTTTTTCATCGACTACTTTGATGGAAATATTTCTGCGGAAGCAGTTGCTGAATTGTTTCTCTTCCTGGAAAAAAATCCGGATCTGAAAACTGAATTCGAGAATTTTTCTCCTATGAAACTGCAGTCTCCGGAAATTTCATTTCCCGGAAGGGATTCACTCAGGAAAGGTGAAATTAATCCCGCAAATATCGGAAACTATCTCGTGGCATCATTGGAAGGAGATCTGAACTCTATAGAAAATGAATTGCTGGCAAAGTTTATCAATGAAAATCCGCAGTACAATCAGGATGTTATTCTATACGGTAAAACAATTTCAATTCCTGATACCAGTATTATCTATCCGGATAAAAAATTACTTCGGCAACCGGTTCCGCTTTACATTATGTATAAAAAGGAATTTCGAATTGCTGTTGCGGCAATACTTCTTATTTCATTGTTTGCGGGAACCGTTATTGTTTTTAACAGGACTATGGTTAAACACGATGAACGTATTGCGGAACAAAAACCGATTCCTGTGAGCCCTGCTGAGATTAAGGAAGCTTCCTCTGCACCTGGTAATACAACTACGCAATCATCTCCTCAAACACCTGGTAATACAACTACGCAATCATCTCCTCAAAATACAAATGTTGTAATTTCTGAAAAAGCCATCAGTTTAACTCAGAAAAAAAACCACCAACAAATTCAAAAAACAAATCAACAACCTGTTTCACAATTTCAGGAATCAGCGGTTTCGGATCAGGTTCAGTTGGCGGGTATTATTAATTCCGAAATACCGCAGCAGGATCTCACGGATATGCAAGCGGTTGTAAAGAGCATGCCGGATAAAGAAATTAAAACTCCCGTTAAGGAAGAATATTTATCGATTTGGGAAGCCTTGCGGGAATCCTCAGAGAAAGGTATTCGAAAAGCAATTGGGAAGGAAGATGAAGCCCTCGCTTATGTGGACGATGCGCAGGATTCAAAAATCCGGCTTGTGGATGTAGTGGGTAAAGGAATGGAAAAAATTTCTAATGATAAAATTCAAATGGAAGCTGCTTACGATAACGATAAGCAAAGTAATACATTCAGTTTTTCAGTCGGGAAATTCAAAATTGAAAAAAAATAATAGATTAAATTTATGCTTCGCTGTGATAAGCTGTAACAAACGTTTGTACTCCGGCGTCACAAGTAAAAAGAAACATTAAAAAAATCAGAAATTAATATGAAAGCAGGAATAAAAATATTTTTTACAACAGCTCTTTCCATTTCATTCTTTGGGTTAAATGCGCAGGAATTAAAATCTTTTGACAAAATCCGTGTTGCAAGCAATGCCAGTGTTAACCTGATCCAGGGGCAAAGCGCAACCATTGTTATGGAGGATGAAAGCACCAAAGATGCATCAGGTTATTACCGGATAGATGAACATGGATGGCTCATTATATCAGGTAATCCTGATGATGAAATTAATGTAACTGTACAACGTCTTGAAAAAATTGAAATTTCAGGAACAGGTAGGTTGGAAACGGAAGGAGTATTTAATAGCGATAGCATTGAACTGAATATTGTAGGAGTAGGAAAGCTGGAAATGTTTCTCCAGGCAAAAACTGTGAAAACAAATATTAGTGGCGCTGGCAAAATTGAGCTTGAAGGTTCTGCTGAGGAAATGATAATTGAAATCAGCGGTTCAGGAAAAATTAATGCTGAAAATATGAAGGTGCAGCGATGCACTGCCAACATCAGTGGTAGTGGGAAATGCCTGGTTAATGTTTCCGATGAGTTGAATACCAATATAAGTGGTAGCGGAAGTATTTACTATGCTACCCCACCTGCGAAATTGAATAGCAATGTTACAGGTGCCGGAAAAGTGGGGGATATTAATACAGCCGGTAGTGATACTACCAGGATTACGATGGGAAATAAAAAAATCTGGATTATTGATGAAGAAGGGAAAGATATTCGTTTCAGCTTCAAAGATGGCTTTGGTTCCAGTGATAAGCTGAAAAGTCATTGGCCGGGTTTTGAAATGGGAATTTGTATGCTCATGGATAAAGATTTTACCACATCACCACCAAAAGGGTATGAATTCCTGAAACCTCGTATTGAAAAATCAATTGCTGTAAATTTTAATATCGCCGATCTGGAAGTGGATCTGCTTCGTAAGAATATTATGTTGGTAACCGGAATCGGATTCTCCATTCACAATTACCGTTTTGATTCGGATGCTTATCTGGCACCTGATACAAATATTGTAACCGCAATCGGAGACCCGTCTTTTAGTCTCAGTAAAAACAAGCTTGTAAACGGGTTTATTAATGTACCGGTTTTGCTTGAATTCAATACAAGCCAGGACCCCCACAAGACATTTCACTTTGCGTTCGGAGTTATCAATGGAGTTAGAGTTACATCCAGAGTGAAACTTGTCGAGGATTCCGGTGATAACGAAGTGAAATCGAAAATTTATGATGATTTCAATACAAATCCGTTTCGTGTTGATGCAACGGTCAGGCTGGGTTATCGGAATCTGACGATATTCGGCAGTTATGGTATGCTCAATTTCTTCAGAAGTGATAAAGATCCCGAACTCCATGCCTTTATAACAGGTATCCGGTTCATCGGGTGGTAGATACTCCGTAATCGGTTTATGTCAGGTTTCGGTTTCATTGAGGTCGCAGCCGGGGTGATTCCCGGCTGTTTTTTTATTAGAAATTGAAATGAAATGTTTCCTGGGGCACCAATCACTAGCTTGATTATCAGACCGTAGTTTGGATTTCACTTCCTTTTCTATCTTTGCGCCCATGGAACTCAATGATCAGGAATTATTAAGAAGAAATGCGTTACAGGAACTTTATAAACTGGGTATCGATCCATATCCGGCGGAATTGTTTGAAATAAATTCCAATTCGCAATACATACATGACAATTTTGAAACCCACGCAAAGGAGCTAGTGAATCTTTCACTCGCCGGTCGTATTATGAGCCGGAGAATAATGGGTAATGCCTCGTTTGTTGAATTACAGGATGCAAACGGAAGGA
Source organism: Bacteroidia bacterium (assembly GCA_025450095.1). The sequence continues at coordinate 11,790 of JANWID010000137.1, forward strand.
TACAATTGTATCTAAAGCGGGACGAAGTTTGTCCTGGAGAAGACAAAACTTTATACAATACGGTTTTCAAAAAGCTGCTTGATATTGGTGATATCATAGGCGTTAAAGGGTATGCTTTTAAAACACAAATGGGTGAAATTAGTATCCATGTTACGGAATTTAAAATCCTCACTAAATCTCTCAGGCCTTTGCCGGTGGTAAAGGAAAAAGATGGTGTTGTGTATGATGCTTTTTCAGATCCCGAACTTCGGTATCGTCAACGTTATGTCGATTTGATTGTTAATCCGAAAGTGCGGGAAACATTTATTAAACGGACGCAGTTGACGAATTCCATGCGTTCGTATCTGAACAATCTAGGATACCTTGAAGTTGAAACACCGATTTTGCAACCATTGTATGGCGGTGCTGCAGCACGCCCTTTTAAAACACATCACAATACGCTGGATATGCCGTTATTTCTGCGTATTGCAAACGAGCTTTATTTGAAACGGTTAATTGTAGGTGGCTTTGACGGAGTATATGAATTTTCAAAGGATTTCAGGAATGAGGGCATGAGTCGTTTTCATAATCCCGAGTTTACCCAGATGGAATTGTATGTTGCATATAAGGACTATTACTGGATGATGGATCTTGTGGAGGAAATGGTGGAGAAAATTGCCAGGGATATACATAGAACAACTACTGTTAAAGTTGGAGAACAAATCATCGATTTCAAGAGACCATGGAAACGATTCACCATGTATGAAGCCATTGAGCATTTTACCGGAAGTGATATCAGTAATATGACAGAAAGTGAAATCAGGAAAGTTGCTGAAAAACATGATATTAAAACAGATGACAGCATGGGGCGCGGAAAACTGATCGATGAGTTATTCGGTGAATTGTGTGAACATAAGCTGATTCAACCGACATTCATTACGGATTACCCTGTTGAAATGTCTCCTTTGGCGAAAAAACATCGTTCCAAATCAGGATTGGTAGAACGGTTTGAGGCTATATGTAATGGTAAAGAAATATGTAACGCCTTCAGTGAACTTAATGATCCGGTTGATCAGCGTATAAGGTTCGAAGAACAACTGGAGCTTGGTTTACGTGGAGATGAAGAAGCTATGCAACTAGATGAGGATTTTCTTCGTGCCATCGAGTATGGTATGCCCCCTACTGCTGGTCTGGGAATTGGCATTGATCGTCTCACCATGATCATGACCAATTCATCTTCCATCCAGGATGTTTTATTTTTCCCCCAAATGCGGCCAGAGCTGACTACGGCAGGTCGTCCTGCTGAAGGTATCGAGGGAATTCCGGAACCATGGAATGAAGTGCTGACAAAAATGGGGATTTCCACTAAAGAGCAGTTGAAAAATATTAATCCAAATAAACTATTCAATGATCTGGGTGGTATGCGCAAAAAACTTAAAATTGATCAGCCGATGCCAGGTGTTGATGAATTGCGTTCCTGGATGTCGTGAGTCGTCAGTCAACTACAATCATTTTCCTTCGCATCACGCTATCGCCTGCTTTCAGCTCGTAAAAATAAGTGCCTTGTGAAAGTTGAAGCTGAAAAGTAACAATGTGCTTTCCATAATCATATTGTTTATTATCAATCGGGGTAGCAATTGTTCTTCCTGTAAAATCATAAATTTTCAGACTTATTAGTTCTGCTTTATGAAGTTTAAAACTGAAATTAGTCTGACCAGACCAGGGATTTGGAAAATTTTGTTCCAATACCGGACTCAATGTTTCTTCAGCATCAGGTTGTCCAAGCCATGTTGTATTAACGAGCGATGTCCATAACGAAAGTTGTGAATTTTCCAGGCGAGTCCATATAGGTCTCACAACGTCATTGTAAGCGGTTACATTAGTATAATCGCCAAAAAATACACTTTGATCCGGAATAAAAGGTGAGTCACTTATTCTAAAATTTTGAAATGTAGTACCACCATCTGTTGACCGGGCCATATATACATCGGTACGTGTATCCGGGTAATTTCTCCGGTCATAAAATACAAACCATAAATGTCCTGTAGCCTGGTCTATGGTCATCCAGGTGAAGATTTGGTGGTTGTTTGTAATATCGTCATTTACTTTTTCAGGAAGCGACCAGGTATTGCCTCCATCTGTAGATTTCACAAGCCAGACATCAGTATTAGTATTTCCATTTCGTTGATCGCTCCAATTAATATAAATGGTTCCATGGTTTGGTCCGCCACTCGTATCGCATTGAGTAATCGGTAGCCCGTTAGCTCTGTAAATCCCTGGGATCATAAAATCCCATCCACCCGGAATTGAAGTCACCACTTTGTCCTGGTTCAACCAGGTAATGCCACCGTCCAGTGAACGGTCAAAAATAAGTCCTGCCGGACCAGCCCATGATACATATACCTCACCGTTAGGTCCTACCGCAGGTACCGCCCCTTCAACGGTATTGTCCTCATCAATACAATCTCCGGAAACCAGGTTAATTCGCAAAGGGGAACTCCAGGTTAATCCCTGGTCTGCAGATTTTGAAAATAATATTCTGCTACTGTCAAGCGGAGCAGTGCTGCCATATTCATCAAACTCTGTCCAGGTCATGTAAATAATATTGGTAGACCTATCAATGGAAACCCATTGCTTGTCCTGGGCTTTTGTGCCATTGAGCCCTGTGTAACTACCGTTATTCCATACTGCACCAGGGGAAGAGGTTTTTTGACAAACAATCCTGTCAATCCAGTTTCCGGAAGAAGGGTTTGAAAGATGGAAAAAGTAAAAATTTCCTATTGTATCACAAGCAATTGTCGGATCTCCCCATACCCCAAAAGACGATGACATAAGACCTTCGGTCCAGCTTACACCAGCATCGAGAGAAAAATAATAATTATCAATATTTGAACCGGCAACCAGTTCATTGGTATTGCGGGGATTTATGGCAATAGAAGGTTCATTTGGAAAATTATTGTCGCTGATAAAAACGTTGGGGTGCTGTCCCATTGAAAAGTGATAACAGCAAATAAAAATAAATACTTTCAGGTAACGGATTCCCAATGAACTTAAACGATATGTTCTCCTTGCAAAAAACATGTTTCTTATTTAGATTATTCCCGCTTCATAGTCATTTCTACAAGCTCATCGGGAGATCCCTCGATGCGGGTAATGCTCTTGTAGTCGTATTGTTTAGGGTTTACAAACTGGTATGTTATTTCCTTCTCAGTAGCTTTTCCTTTAACTTCCATTTTAGAACGTAAGACTAACTTTTTATTGGTTTCCCAGGTTCCTATAAAGAACCACGTTTCCCCAAAATTATCAATAGTGTACATATATGTGCTGTCGCTTACGGAGCTGCAACTAAAAATTTTAGCGGATTGATATTTCCCTTTGTCGGGTATCATGGCGATTTCAGTTATCTGAATTCCCCAGCCTCCGGCAACTTTTTCAGAATTATGACTCAGCTTGTAACGAACAGTCTTTTTTTCGATTTTTTTTGTCATCTCACCTTTCCATTCCCCGTTGAATGCAGTAAGCATTTTCATACGATCAGGAGGTTTATACGATTGTGCTTTTATGGTTATTGGGAGAAAAAGCAGACAAACTATGCAAAGCATCAGACCAGGACCTGAATATTTCATAAACGGTTTTTTAAGATGGATTAAATTTCCTCAATTACTGATTACAAAGCTATTATATTAAGCTATACAATGTAATATTTTCGCAATTTTTACTGAAACTCTTGTAATCAATTTGAGTATAACACGGATTGTGAAAAGAATGCGCTTTATGGTTGAAGATCTTGAGAGCCGGGCAAGTGCTTTGCTGGAATCAGGATGTTTTATTGCGCTTCGGAAAGATCGGGGCAGAACTTGCGCATTATATGAGCTTTACGGCCGATATGTGGAAGTTGTAGTCAAAAGAAAGGAAGTTGAATTAATTGATTTTATTGATGATACTAACCGCCTGGCGCTATATGTTAAAAAACGCACTATTATGCCTTTTCTCCGTAAATAAAGTTTTCTGATTATACCTATGACGATTTGAATTATCTAATAAAAAAAATGGAGGACTTACGGGACCTCCATTTTTTTTATTTATTTTAATCAGGATCGTTCAATAAAATCATTCAGATCATCGATGCTGCTTTCAAAGGTGAATGTATCGTTAACGATATAATAATTTTGCTTATCTATGGTTTTGTGATATGCAAACTTTGCAATTTCAAGACGTGTTGATTCAAAAGTCATTAAACGGTTCAATTCTGCAACCTGGAATGCAGTTACTTTTTGATGCTGAAGGGCTTGTTTCACTACTTTGATTTTGCTGCTCTCAAAGCTCAGGTTATCAATTGTATTTATCAATCTGTCGAAATTAGCATCATTCATTCCATGAACTGGTGCTGGTACAGAATTACATTCAGGATTAATTAGCTGGGGATGCCATACAGGTTGCATGGCGATCACATTTATGATCCTAAGATTTCCGTACCAATCTATGAGGGCTTCAGTCCGTGTACCCGGCGCCAGATAAATGGATCCGCAATAAATGGTAACGGGTACAGTATATGGGCCATAAAATCCGTGATCTAACCGGACTACTTCCAGATTGTGATTGCCTGCTGGAATACCACCAATCTGAAATTGAGCTACGGGACTTTCATAAATATGGTTGTCAAGTTTCACATTGAACCATGACTGATACTGCAGGTTCAGATTCAAATCCGACGCCAGGAGTGAGGCCTGGAGATGCAAAGCTGCAAATAGGAATGCAGCTATAAAGTATAAAGTTTTCATATCAGGTTTCCTCTTTATTTGTTGAGTTGAAACCCGCAATTCAATTCTTATGCCACTTGGGAATATGCGATAAGATTAGTATAGAAAAACCTGTTGGTGATTTTGTCTAATTAATGTTCAAAAGCGTTTCAATTCGGATGTTTTTGAGGAATGGTTCTAATAAAGCGAGGGATTTAAAGGCACGTATCTGATCTACTTTATTGCCCTCCATATGGTACCATAATTCAATATAATAATCATTCAGGTAGAAAAGATTCACCCTATGCTGGCTGTTCTCATAAACGTGCAGGAAAGTTGCACCATGCCATAGGTACCATGCCTTTTCATCAAGTGTCAGCTCATTAAATTCGGTAATTGTAATTTGGTTAGTCATATTGTTTTCAGATTTGTTTGTATTGTCTGATACAATGTAAATTCACAAGGCTGCCAATATGGTATTTTTTTGGTGAAATGAGAATATTAAAGGGTAATCTTTTCTAATTGACAAGCGGGAAAGTTATTGACAGCATGTTCAAAACCGGGATTTATCATCCTTAGCATATGATTTATATCAGGTTTGCTTCCCCTCGGGCTGTTTAATTTTACAGTGTTACAAATTTTAAAACCAGGACAAATGAAAAAGAAAATTACTGCATTTATCATAGCTCTGCTTGTAATAGCATTCCCGTTCCGGAGAGCATTTCTGTCCACCGAGCAACCTGGATTCATGATGATGCTATCTTTTATTATTACGCTGATTGGAATAATCGCTTTTTATTATTTAACGATTCAACCATCAAAGAATAACTGAGTAATTAGGGTTTAGTTGTTAGGTTTGAAGACCGGCGGCATTTTGTTCACTTAAATGCGGCCGGTTATGTTTTTAAACAATAAAAAAACCCCGCATCGCTGCGGGGTCCAAAAACCAACTTTAAAACGATCGCCCGGGAATGGGGGATTGTATTTTGAGCTTTTATTTAAAAAAGCTTTGCTGTCCTGATATACGTTTGTAGTAAAGCAACACTGCTATTGTAACTAGGGTAACTGGTAGTATAAAAAATGTCATTTCGGGGAGTATTTATGTGGACAAATGTACAAGCGAAATACGCCCTCATCGAAGAAATTTGACAAACAGCCTGAATTATAGGGTAAACTATCTAGCCCTCCCTGTAAAGGGTTATTAATGGAGTTTTTCTATCATATCCTTACGTGAAATCGGATTCTTTTATTAGATACTAATAAATTGAAAATCAAGCGTATAATTGATTTTAAACTTACTTTTGTTTATTATAACGTTTGTGCACATATTCCCGGGGAAACCAACTTATCAGTAGGTGAATAACAGCAGTAATTCAAGCATATGGGATAAAGCAAAGAAAGAGCATATGCACACACATTCATTATTAATTTTTAGTTATATATAATGAATATTATTAGAGTTATCTAAAATTAGGCTGGTTTTTATATCTTTGATAAATGAGTAATTCGTTTACAGAAGAAAATTATCTGAAAGCTATCTATAAGCTATCGGAACGGAATGATCTTGTTACTACTACTGATATTGCGAATATGCTGAATATTCGTTCAGCGACTGTGACAGACATGCTCAAGAAACTTGCATCTAAAAAGTTGATTCGTTATGAAAGATATAAAGGATTATATCTGACTGAAAAAGGAAAAGCAATAGGTGTGAAAATTATAAGGAAACATCGGTTATGGGAACTTTTTCTTGTAAAACAATTAAAATTCCGTTGGGATGAAGTTCATGAAATTGCAGAACAGCTGGAACATATACAATCTGATGAATTGGTAAACCGATTGGATGAGATTCTGGGATTTCCCAAAAGTGATCCTCATGGTGATCTCATCCCAGACAGAAACGGAGTATTCGGAAAATCAAAAGCATTTCCGTTATCGGAATTAAAAATCAAATCTCCGGCCGTAGTTTCCGGTGTGGTTGAGAACAGCAACACTTTTTTGCAATACCTTGATAAAACCGGGATCGCATTAAATGATAAAATCGTTATTCAATCGGTTGAACCTTACGACCGCTCACATTGCATTTCAGTGAATCATGGTAAAGAGATATTTATCAGTGAGCATGTTGCAAAAAATATACTTGTAATGCCAAAATAGAGGTGTCATCGGAAGTGGTTACATCCTCACTGCAAGAACAAATGGTAATTTGTATTTTTTCATCGTTCCCTCCAGGTTAAAAAAAGTAATTAATGCGATGTATATTCCGGGGGGTGCTTGTTCTCCAGTATCCATTATTCCATCCCATGTAATAACTGCGTTTGTACCTGTAAGTGTATTTTTGGCATGAGTAAATATTATCTGCCCCTCAGTATTACAGATCCAGGAATTTTCAATGTAACCGTATCTATCCGGATTAATAATGATGGTTAAAAAATCATCAATACCGTCCATATCCGGTGAAAAAATTTCAGGAAAAACTGTTACATATGAGCTCATATCTACGGGTTGGATGTATTGTGAATTTAATAACCCTGGAGTGGCGTAGCCGGCTGATGCTGCCGCAGAATGCCATGTGTCCGGATTCTCAGCTGGGAAAAGAGGGCTTACCCTTTCAAGTGATACTCCTTGAGTCTCTTCAAGTAATTCGAAATGATAGTCGTCAAAATAATGAACTGCATCAATACGCACACTGTTAAATGAAATTGCAATATATCCTTCATCAGAATTCATGGATGGCATTTCAGGAATTGATAAAAAATTGAAGGGAAAAGTAGATTTGTATTGCGACGAAACAAGTCCGGGCGATTCTGTTATCACTGTAAAGCATTCCGGAAAGAGTAAATGCGGCATTTCGCTAATGAAAAGTGCCTGTTGTGTATTGCCAGTAAATATATCAATAGACTCCAGTCGGAGATATTGCAGATCAATTACCCCGGGCCCTTTATTAAACAGCTCGATAAAATCGGAACCTCCATCATTCGGATGAAACAGAATTTCATTTATTACTACATTCATGGATGAAGATGTATCCGCAATACCAAATCTGGTAATGTATGAATCAGGGTTTATATTCCCGGAACAATCAGCAATTCCTATAGCACTGATTGTTCCTTCTGTGCCTGGAGCAATGGTCATGTTTATTTCAATATTGACTTGTTCCGGAAAGTTATTGTCGAATATTACACCAATAGGTTCAAATGGTGCACTGAGCATATATTGATCAGGTAAATCTGCTGTCATTATATCAATAGGTTCATCAAAAACTAATATAATATGAACCGGATCCGGACAATAACTTCTTAAAAGCAAAGGAGCCTTTGTGTCATCGAAAGTTCCATTAACACTATTCACTATTCCCGGAGTGCCTCCGGCCGGATTTACTGAAGGTAGCCAGTTAAGAGACACCTGACATGGGTAGCCTGGATCTGATTTTTCCAATGACCAGCCACCATCCTTCTTAAATGAATCACCATACCAATTATCAGAAAATATAACAGAATCCACTGGGTTCCCCGCAGGATTACGAATTGAAATTTTCTCACCGGTATTAGTAAGTGAAATAGAGGAAACAGCGACGCATTTTCCAAAAGATCCAAATAATGCAGTATCACTATCATCACAAATAATAATATATTCACCCGGGTAAATTATCACTTGAGGTAAATTGCGAATACTACCATCAAAAAATGTCCAGCCAGAAAGATCAATGGTATCAACTCCCCGGTTTTGAATTTCGCAATATTCACTATTGGGAAGGCCAGCAGGAGGATCAGGATCAGCCATGATTTCAGTAATAACTATTCCCGGAGCAGAAGTTGATGAAATGTTATCGTTTGGATGTTGACCAGCCAAAACAAAAGGAACTAACAAGGTAGTCATGATGATGAAAAGTTTCATTTGAAAAAAATTAAAAAGTGAAAAACAAAAAATATCAGATATGTAAAAATACGAAAATTTATTAAAAAAATAAATCAGGTCATTTATTGAATACCTTATTTTATATTTGTAATGAACCCCCGGTAATTGAATGGTAAATTTAACTTCACTGATCCTGGAACAGGTACAATACCTGCTCAACTACCCTCTGTTTAAAATAGGTATCACAGAGTTTTCATCCTGGTCGTTGATAAAGCTGGTTTTGGCAGTCTTCATTCTGTCATGGTTTTCAAAACGACTCCGGAATGTGCTTGTGCATAGGATTCTGATACGGTATAATGCTGATATAGGAGTAAGACAGGCGATGGGTTCCATTGCCCGATACATTTTTTTAATTCTGGGTGTTTTCATCATTATTCATGCAGGAGGGATAGATCTCAGTGGACTTGCATTGTTAGGAGGCGCTTTAGGTGTAGGAATTGGTTTCGGTTTACAGAACATTACTAATAATTTTGTCAGCGGCGTAGTAATACTTCTTGAACGCCCGGTGAAGGTTGGCGATAGAATTGAAGTTGGTGGTACAACGGGCGACGTAGTCCGGATTTCTGCAAGGGCTACAACTATAGTGACCAATGATGGGATCAGTGTAATAATTCCCAATTCGGAACTGATTAGTTCACGAGTAACAAACTGGAGTCTCACCGGCAAGATGGTACGCTTTAAGATACCGGTACCGGTACCGTACGGCACCTCACAGGAGAAAGTAATCAGTCTGTTGCTTGAGGTTGCGGCGGAAGATGGAAATGTTGCAAAAGAACCTTCCCCATCGGTACGTTTACTTGAATTTGGTCAAAATGCATTGGTATTTGAGCTTGTGATCTGGACTTCTAAATTATTGCAACGCCAGGGTATGATGAAAAGCCGGATGAATTTAGCAGTTTATAAAAAATTTACGGAAAACGGAATTACTATGCCTTTACCCCAACTAAATGTCCAGGTCAGGTCAAAGGAAAATTTATGATCCACAGGCGTTTTTATTTATAATTTTGCCTGGAAATAAGATAAACTTAAGACCCCTCGATGAAAGTTGCAGTTGTCGGTGCCACAGGACTTGTCGGAACCAAAATGCTTGAAGTACTTGCAGAACGTAATTTCCCTGTATCGGAACTGATACCTGTTGCCTCAGAAAAGTCAAAAGGTAAGGAAATTCTTTTCGGTGGAAAGAATTATAAAGTTGTTGATATGGAAACTGCTCTGAAGATGCAACCGGAAATCGCCCTTTTTTCAGCTGGAGGTACTGTTTCACAGGAGTGGGCACAACGTTTTGTATCTGTCAATTGCGTTGTTATTGATAATTCTTCAGCATGGAGAATGAATCCGGAAATTAATTTAGTTGTTCCTGAAATTAACGGGGATCTCCTGACGGAAAAGGATTCAATTATTGCAAATCCTAACTGTTCAACTATTCAGATGGTGATGGCACTTGCCCCATTGCATGCAAAGTATGTTATTAAGAGAATTGTTGTTTCCACATATCAATCTGTTACCGGTACCGGGGCACGGGCGCTACAGCAACTGGAAGATGAAAGTGCCGGGAAAAGTGGAGGTAAAGCGTATCATTATCCGATATACCGAAATGTAATTCCACATTGTGATTTATTCCTTGATAACGGGTATACGAAGGAAGAAATGAAAATGGTGAATGAAACAAGAAAAATATTGCGCGATGAAAATATCCGGTTAACGGCAACTACCGTTCGTGTTCCGGTAAAGGGAGGTCACTCCGAAGCAGTAAATGTTGAATTTGAAAAGGAGTTTGAATTGGAAGAAGTTTACCGGGTGCTTAAATCCACTCCCGGACTTACAGTGCTGGACGATACTTCAACTAACACATATCCGATGCCGTTGTATGCTGAGGGAAAGGATGCAGTGTTTGTAGGAAGGATCCGAAGGGACGAAAGCCAGCCAAAATCATTGAACATGTGGATAGTTGCTGATAACCTGCGTAAAGGTGCTGCAACTAATGCAGTACAGATTGCTGAATACTTAATAAATAAGGGAATTCTCGGCAAAGCCTTAAAACAGCAGGAAAGTTAATTTTGAAGGTTTCCTGATATAAGTTTAAAGATAAAATTATTTGCCGGATTTTGATATCGGGTAATTTGCCAAACCTGAATATCCGTTAAGATCCATTTTTAATGAACCTACTAAAATTTCTGCTTCAGCACGGATTACAATCCGGTTTTTGTCATCTGAAACCCACACGGTCATATCTTCTTCTTCTTTAAATACCCTTCCTTCAAGAAGCAGCGGCCGGAATTTAATGCAATTGAAAGTGCCTAGCTTGGTATTGATCTGCTCTTTGCCAATGTATTTAATATTCATCTGGAAAACCTCGTCATCGAGATATGCGTTAATAGGAAAAACTGTTCCGGGCTTGGCATTTGCAAAATCCAGTGTTCTAGCATAATAAAATGCTGAAATCAGATCCTGGACATAGTCGGGAATAGGAATGGAAACTTTTTCAGAAGTAGCAATTTTTTTATAATGATCGAAGGTTACATTCTGACTTTTTGAATAGCTCCCTTCTTCCACCCTGCGAATGAATGCCCATGGTATAAAAGCTTCGCTGTCAAAATAACTTTCATAACGGTCACGTACTTTAAAAAACCAATCAAACGCTCCTTTTGTCTGTCCAATGCCCACAACGTGATAACATTTCCTGCTATTAAAATTTGATAGTTCAGGTTTTACTTCCAGACGTGCTATACCCGCTTCCACAAAACCATAATGAATCCTGTACTCCAGGATTTCTCCTGTTTTGAATGCACTGTTTTTTATCTGCCGGAATGGATCCTGTCCATAGCTTCCCAGAAAGAATAATAAAAAAGCAATGAAACCGCTTGTTTTTTTCATACGGACCGGAGTATTACAAAGCGTGTTCCAAAAAGGTAGTATTTATTCAGAATCCTGATCCGGTTCTCCGGACGTTTCAGATTCAAACGGTTCTCCTGTTTCGGAAAATAATGCATCTGATTCATCAAGAAGATCTGAAGGAATTCCAATTTCGTTAGAGTCCGTTGTCTGGATATCCTTAAGCTTTGGCAGATCTTTCACGGAACTTAATCCAAAATGATCCATAAAATTCCGGCTTGTCGAATACAATAATGGTTTTCCAGGTCCATCACTTTTCCCGGCAATAACGATCAACTCTTTCTCAAGTAGTTTTTGAATTGAGTAATCACAGCTTACACCCCGGATGTGCTCCAGTTCCGGCTTGGTTATCGGTTGTTTATAAGCGATAATTGCAAGTGTTTCGAGGGCAGCGGTTGATAATCGTTTTTTCTCTTTAAGCTGCAGCATTACATGTATGGCACCATGATATTCTTTTTTACTGAGAAACTGATAACCACCGGCAATTTCATTGAGTTCGAAAGAAAAATTTTCATCCTGGTATTTTGTCTGCAGAGTTTTTACGATCTCAAGTATTTCATCTTTTTTCAACTCCCATCCATATACTGCTTTAAGGCAGGATATTATTTCATCAGGCGAAAGAGCCTGTTCGGAAGTGAATATTAGCGCTTCAACATGTTGTGTTAGTAATTTCATGATTTCCTTTAATTATATTCTTAATTTGATTATTTACAATAGCTAAACTAAACAACTACATTAACAATTCTTCCGGGAACTACAATAACTTTTTTAATCGTATTCCCATTTAGCAACCGTTTCATTTCATCTGTTCCCGTAACTTCGTTTGCTATCTGGTCGTTCGTCAGGTTTAATGCAAGAGTTATTTTAAACCTGGTTTTACCATTAACTGAAACAGGGTATTCGAAAGTATCTTCAACGATGTATTTTTCTTCAGCAACCGGATATGATGCTTCCATTACAGATTTTTCATTTCCTAAACGATGCCATAATTCTTCTGACAGATGAGGAGCGTATGGGGCAATCAGGATAACAAGCGGTTCCAGGATGGAACGTTTATTACATTTCAATTCTGTGAGCTCATTTATGCATATCATAAAGGAACTTACAGAAGTATTAAAAGAAAAACGGTTCATATCCTCAGTAATTTTTTTGATGGTTTTATGAAGCGTTTTTAATTCTGCCGGAGAGGCAGTTGCATCAGTTACCCCGAAACTTCCATTAATAAAATACAGCCGCCAGAATTTTTTCAGAAAATTGAAGACACCTGTGATGCCATTCGTATTCCAGGGCTTGCTTTGTTCTACAGGACCAAGGAACATTTCATACATACGGAGACAGTCAGTACCATATTGATCGATAATTGTATCGGGACTAACAACATTCCATTTGGATTTTGACATTTTCTCAATCTCCATACTACAAATATAACGGCCATCTTCCAGGATAAAATCACAGCCTGCAAATTCTTCACGCCAGTTTCGGAAGGCTTCCGTGTCAAGAATTCCATTATGGACAAGGCTCACATCCACATGGAGTGCAGTTGTCTGGTATTGATTTGCAAGTCCGGAGGAAACAAACGTATTCGTGCCATTAATACGGTAAACAAAACAGGAAACCCCCTGAATCATGCCCTGGTTAATTAGTTTTTTTGCAGGCTCGTTAACAGGAATATACCCCAGGTCGAACAAAAACTTTGTCCAGAATCGCACATATAACAAGTGACCTGTGGCATGCTCGGAACCGCCCATATAAATATCTACATTACCCCAATAACTAAGTGCATTAACGGATGCTATGGCAGATTCATTATGTGCATCCATATACCGGAGATAATACCATGACGAACCAGCCCAGCCTGGCATAGTTGTATGTTCGTAATCATATGTACCCTGGTACTTCCAATCTTTTGCGCGTGCCAGGGGAGGTTCACCGGTTTCGGTAGGTAAAAACTTATCAATCTCCGGCAATACCAATGGCAAATCAGATTCCTTCAATGGATATGGAATACCATCACGATAATAAATCGGAATGGGTTCTCCCCAATACCGCTGCCTGCCGAACACTGCATCGCGAAGCCTGTAATTAACCCTCTTTTCTCCGTGTTTTTCACGAACAATTTCTTCAATTATTTTTTTAATAGCATCCTGTACGTTGAGTCCGTTTAAAATTCCACTGTTCATGAGAATTCCCGATTTGGATTCATATGCTTCGAGAGTAATGTCACCCCCAGAAACAACTTCCCTAATCTCAAGATTAAAATGCCGGGCAAAAGCAAAGTCGCGGGAATCGTGCGCCGGAACAGCCATGACAGCACCGGTACCATATCCGGCAAGCACATAATCTCCAACCCAGACAGGTATAGGATTTCCTGTAAAGGGATGCATTGCATAGGATCCCGTGAATTGCCCAGATATTTTTTTTACATCTGCCATGCGATCACGTTCAGTGCGTTTCCCGGATTGGCTAATGTAATCTTCCACCTGCTTCATATATCCGGGAGCAGTTATTTGTCGGACCAACTCATGTTCCGGTGCCAGGGTAATAAAAGTTGCACCAAAAATTGTATCCGGTCGGGTAGTGAATACTTCAATAAAGGTCCCTTCCGGGAAAGTCGTTCCGGCTGTAGCATCGGGGATTAATGGAAATCTTACTAAAGCACCTTCCGATTTTCCAATCCAGTTGCGTTGCGCTTCTTTTATCGATTCACTCCATTCGATAATCTCAAGATCGTTCAGCAATCGTTCCGCATAGGCATTGATACGGAGACTCCATTGATTCATCAGCTTTCGTTCAACAGGATATCCACCACGTTCTGAAAAACCATCTTTCACTTCTTCATTTGCAAGCACAGTTCCCAAAGCAGGGCACCAGTTTACCATAGTATTGCTCAGGTATGCGAGGCGGTAGTTTTGTAATACAGATTCTTTTTCTTTTTCAGAATATGCATTCCAAGTGCCCGCCGAAAACAATGAAGTTTCGTTGCTGGATGCGTTTACATTTTTATTGCCTTCACCTTCGAATTGCTTAATAAGGGATTCAACAGGTTCCGCTTTGTCGCTGGTTTTATTATACCAGCTTCCAAATAATTTCAAGAAGATCCATTGTGTCCATTTATAATACTTCGGATCACATGTTTGAACTTCCCGGCTCCAGTCGTATGAAAAACCCATCCTGTCAAGTTGTTCCCGGTATCGTTTTATATTTCGGGAAGTAGTAACGGCAGGATGCTGGCCGGTTTGAATGGCATACTGCTCTGCCGGAAGGCCAAATGCATCGAAACCCATTGGATGCAAAACATTGTATCCGGTATGCCTTTTATAACGTGCAAAAATATCCGATGCAATATACCCCAGCGGGTGACCAACATGGAGACCGGCTCCTGAGGGATAAGGGAACATGTCCAGTACATAGTACTTTTTACGTGATGATTCACCAGAAACCTTATACGTCTGGTTGACTTTCCAGTAATTCTGCCAGTACTTTTCTATTTCACTGAAATTATATTCCATAGCCGGATATCTCCTGTTCTGTTTTGAGAAAATTTTCCTGCTCCGGATTCTTAATCAACACTTTAATATTAATGCTGCAAGAACTTTAACAGGATGAAAATGGAGGGTACGAAGATAGAAAAAAGGCGCTTTCAAGAGCTTTCCCATTGTTAATAAACACAGTGACAGCAGTACAGTTCCGGTTAAATAAAGGCTGAAAAAAGCTATTTTTGTGGCCGATAACCAGGATATGAGCGCAGAGAGTAATA
>JANWID010000138.1 GCA_025450095.1 Bacteroidia bacterium
ACCTCGACCGGAATATTGCCGGAAACAGGAAGGCAGGTCATTCAAAGAAAAAAATAGCCGTGATCATGGGTGGCTATTCATCCGAACGGCATATATCCGTGGAAAGCGGCCGAAACGTGTATGAAAAGCTCGCTTCTTCGGATCACTACCTTCCAATACCTGTTTTTTTAACTGGTAACGATGCAGCACATACGTTGTATGTGATACCTGTAAATATGCTGCTAAAGGACAATGCTGATGATATCCGGGAAAAAATTGAACACTTCAGCCGTCACCCATTGATTAATGAAATTATTGACCAATGCAAAACAATAACTGAAACATATGCATCATCAGGCAACCTGGAGGCACCACGACAGGTCTCTTATGCCGGGCTTGCCAGTTTAGCTGACGCAGTCTTTATTGCATTGCATGGCCGCCCCGGTGAAGACGGCGCAATTCAGCAACGTTTACAGGAAGTTAACCTTCCCTATAATGGATCGGGCATTGAATCGTCGCAGGTAACTATTGATAAATTCGAAACCAACGAAATTCTAATGCAGCACGGGATCAGGGCAGCGAAACACCGCATTGTGTATGAGAATGACTGGAAGCTGGATCCGGGTGCTTTTGAAGAATCGATATTAAGGGATTTTCATTTTCCATTTATTGCAAAACCTGTTGATGACGGTTGCAGTTCCGCTGTTAAAATTATCCGTAATGAAAATGACCTGCATGCTTTTTCAGAATTGATTTTTCGGAAAGATGCAGAGTTGGTTCCTGCTGCCGCGTTGCAGCTTCGTATTAAACCCAAAGAAGAATTTCCAAATAAATCCAGATACCTCGTTGAAGAACTTGTTGAAGCAGCCGGCGCATCGCGTTTTCTGGAAGTTACCGGTGGTCTTATTACTACGTATAACGAAAGTGGAATCCTGGATTATGAAATATTCGAAGCCTCTGAAGCGTTATCGGAAGGAGATGTTTTGTCACTCGAGGAGAAATTTCTGGCAGGTCAGGGTCAGAATATAACACCTGCCCGGTATAGTCGTGATCCGGAAGAAAACAGGAGGATTTCATCGCAGGTAAAACTGGAACTTGAAAAGACAGCCAGGATACTGAAAGTTGAAGGGTATGCACGGATTGATGCATTTGTCAGAATTTTTGAAAATGGAAAAGTAGAAGTGCTCATTATCGAAGTTAATTCACTTCCCGGAATGACACCCGCTACCTGCATCTTTCACCAGGCGGCCATCAGTCATTATAAACCTTATGAATTTATTGACAAGCTTATTGATTTCGGAATTCAACGAAAACAGCGTCAAAAAGTACGTTCTAATCTTTAAACATGAAACTTTTTTTTGATTTCCTGCGGTCACGCGCATTCTGGCTGAACCTGCTGATTGCGGTTGTTTTCCTGGGACTCTCCTTTGGTTTTACGTACCGGTGGCTGAACACCTACACCCGGCATGGCAGCAGCGTAAGCGTTCCTGATTTAAAAGGTATGCAGATCTCAAAAATTGAAGACTTCCTGGGCCAGAAAAATCTGCGTTATAAAATTTCAGATTCAACCATTTTCGATCTTACCAAGCCGCCGGGTACTATCATCGAACAGGATCCCCGTCCAAATGAAAAAGTAAAAGAGCAGCGAACTATTTACCTTTCTATTACTAAGATCACTCCACCGGGAGTAAAAATTCCGGACCTCGAAGATAATTCGCTCCGTCAGGCTGAAGCGATTTTAAGATCACATGGACTTGTTCGCGGACAACTGATATACCAGCCCGACCTTGCAAAAAATGCAGTTCTTGAAATGCAGATTAATGGCAGAACGGTTAAGAAAGGAGAGGAAGTAAGAAAAGGAACTGTGATCGACCTGGTGTTGGGCGATGGCTTTGGAAATACAAAGGTTGCCGTTCCACAATTGTTTAATCTTAGTCTTGAAGAAGCTCTTTTTGTTTTGAATGCTTCCTCGCTGAATGTTGGATCCATTGTGCTTGATGCCACAGTTAAGGATTCGACAAGGTCGCGTGTGTACAAACAATTTCCCGTTTATGAAAGTGAAACAACAATCAGCCAGGGTGAATCGGTTGATATATTTCTTACACAATCCGATGCCGTTATAAGGATGAACGACCCGGATGCTAAAAATAATTCCAATGAAAAATAAAGTACTCTGCGTTTTCTCCATGCTTTTTTTACCGGCTCTTCAGCTGAATGCACAACAGGAAATTATTACTCCGCTTAAATATAACCCGGTTATAAAATCGGAAATATATCGTCAGCAGACTCAGGATGCATCAGCAAAAGTAATGGCAACCGGTCCGGATACATTATTCCTGCCTTTTTATGATGATTTTTCACGTTACCTGGTATGGCCATCTGCTGAACGATGGAGCGACAGCGCCGCGTTTATTAATTTCAATTACCCGATCAATCCTCCTTCAGAAGGTGTTGCAACCTTCGATGGACTCGATAAGGAGGGAAATCCATACGATGATTCCAATGCAAACGCAAACGGATTGTGTGATTATTTAACTTCTAAACCTATTAATCTTTTTAACGATGTAAATGGATTACCATTTAATCCATCCGATAGTATTTTCCTGGTATTCGGATTTGAACGAAAAGGCAGAGGTGATAATCCTGAATCAAATGACTCACTGGCTTTACAGTTCCTGAATCCGGCAACACAACAATGGGCATCTGTATGGAAAGCTACTGGCAATACCGGTGGTGATACGTCATTCACAAAGATTAAAATTTCGATCAACGATGTTAATTACCGGCAGAACGGTTTTCGGTTCCGTTTCAAAAATCATGGATCCAAGACGGGAATTCTTGATGTATGGCATGTGGATTATGTTTATCTGAATAAATTTCTTCCTCCTGATTATGATATTATTCGTGACTACGCTTTTGTTTATGAAGGAACTTCGCTACTGAACAATCACAGCGCAATTCCCTGGAAACATTTTACTTCACTCAGCACTTCACAACAACAGTCAATGGTAAAATCGGTGGCAGACCTTACCATTCGGAATAATAACGATGCAGCCACATTTCCAATCAGTGTTTCCGGAATTGTATATGATCAATACAACAATCCCACAACCATAGTTGGTGGAGGTGGTTTGAATAATATTGTAATACCTCTCAACCAGAACGTATCACCACCTGCTACACTGAATACGAATTCATTTTTTATCGATTCCAGCAGTGGAGATCATGTTCCTTTTCGGGCAGAATACCTGCTGTCAAGCACGTCCGGAAACCTGGATGATTTTCCGCAAAACGATACTTTGATTTTCACCCAGGATTTTTATAATTATTATGCTTATGATGATGGGTCAGCGGAAGTCGCTTATGGTGTAAGTGGGGTGGGGGCATCACTGGCCAGCAAATTTGATATACTGAAACCAGACACATTACGGGCTGTACAGATTTATTTCGCACATCTTGGATTAAGTGTTACCAACCAGATATTCCGTCTTGCAGTTTGGTCAGGCGGAGCAAGCGGACCTTCCGGTAACCCGGTATATGAAAAGTTCAACCAATCGCCGAATTATATTGACAGCATCAACGGGTTTTATACTTACTACACAGATCCAATTTATCTGACCGCAGGGTCGTGGTTTTTCGGCTGGACTCAAAACAATGGTACGCTATTGAATATGGGTCTCGATTTGAATACTCCTGCAGATCAATCCCGGAAATTTATCAATACCAGTGGTTCATGGACGAACTCCTCGTACATGGGAACATGGATGATCCGTCCGGTATTAAGTGATTCGCCAATCAATACAGCTGTAAATGAAATGCCTGACGTTGCTTCCATCCGCGTTTATCCGGTTCCTGCAACTGATCTGCTCCATATTGATCGGGGAACGGCAGATTTAAGTAAATGCACAGTTTGGCTGACGGATATTTCGGGACGTATTTTATATCACAGTCCGGAACTGAAATCAACGCTGGATATTTCATCACTTTCTGCCGGAATGTATATATTGCATATATCCGACACCGTTAGCGGAAAGCTTTTCAACAGGAAAATCCAGGTTGCAGGACGCTGACAGCCCATGCACCGGGAACCGGAAGAACAGGACAATAACGACCAGGAAGAGCTCTATGAGCACCACCGGATCGTGGTGGATAAAGGACAATCGCTGTTGCGCATCGATAAATTTCTGATGATGCGCCTTGAAAATGTTTCAAGGAATCGGTTGCAGAATGCCGCCGATGCCGGGAGCATTCTTGTTCATGGAAAACCGGTTAAGCCCAGTTATCGTGTCAAACCGGCAGATATTATTTCCATAGTCCTGGCACATCCCCCGCGAGAAATCGAAATCATCGCGGAGGATATTCCGCTAAGTATATTGTTTGAAGATGACGACCTGGTCATCGTAAATAAACAGGCAGGACTGGTAGTACATCCTGGTGTCGGCAATTATACCGGCACACTGGTTAATGCACTTGCATACCATTTTCATCCTGACTTATTAGGAAAATCAATTGAAGCAGAAACAGAACGTCCGGGATTAGTCCATCGCATCGATAAAAACACCAGCGGGATCATGGTTATAGCCCGGAATGAAAAATCAATGACCTACCTGGCCAAACAGTTTTTCGATCGTACCATCAAACGCAGATACGTTGCTCTTGTATGGGGTGACTTTAAAGAAGAGAAGGGTATCATCACCGGTCATATAGGACGTAATCAAACCGACAGGAAATCAATGGAAGTTTATCCGGAAGGTGATCATGGAAAACATGCAGTAACGCATTACAAAGTGCTGCAGAGATTCGGGTATGTGACACTTGTGGAATGCAGGCTTGAAACCGGACGCACGCATCAGATCAGGGTGCATATGAAATATATCGGTCACCCGCTTTTTAATGATGAAACATATGGTGGAAAAAAGATTTTGAAAGGAACTACTTTCTCCAAATACAAATTGTTTGTTGAACATGGTTTCGAAATGATTCCCGGCCAGGCTTTACATGCACAGTCACTGGGATTTAAACACCCGAAAGGAGGGAAAGAAATGTTTTTTGAGGCAGCACCTCCGGAAAATTTTCAGGAACTGCTGGAAAAATGGAATACTTATACAGGTGTGAGAAAAGATGACTGACGATTGATGATCGGGTCTGGAACACCAATTCAAAATTCATTCATCAAACTGTTTCTTTTTCGTATATTCTTAATACGTTATAAAGTGTATCCCGTTCAACGGCAATTTTACCGGCATCCTGTATCATGCTTACAAGTTCGGCTGTGGTTAAGGCAGGCGACTGCTCTTCGGCACCAGCCATAGAATAAATCTTTGTGGAATCGTCAATAGTGCCATCCATATCATCAACACCGAAAGCCAGGCTGGCTTGTGCAGTACCTCTTCCGATCATCGGCCAATAGGCTTTCAAATGGGTAAAGTTGTCCATGAAAATTCTTGCTACAGCATAATTCTTCAGATCTTCAATCATGGTAACTTCCGGAACCGATGACATTTCATTGTCCTTGTTGCGGAACTTTAAAGGAATAAAAGTGTTGAATCCGCCGGTTTTATCCTGTAGATTTCTTAACCGGTCCATATGATCTACCCGGTGTGCATAAGATTCGATATGACCATAAAGCATGGTTGCATTGGAGGCAATGCCAAGTCCATGTGCAGTTTCATGAATCGAAAGCCATTCATCGGAATTGCATTTATCTGCGCAGATTTGTTCCCGGATATCTTCATCAAATATTTCAGCACCACCACCGGGTAAAGAATCAAGTCCGGCATTTTTCAGGTATTCCAAACCTTCTCTGTAGCTCATTTTAGCTTTCGCAAACATGTAATGCAGCTCTACTGCTGTAAATGCTTTTATATGTAGATCGGAACGATGTTGTTTGATTTTACGCAATAGTTCTGCAAAAAAATGAATATCCATTTTCGGATGGACGCCTCCTACGATATGCACTTCAGAAACAGGCTGGCCATCGTATGCTTTGACCCGGTTCAGCATATCCTCCTGTGAAAGTTCCCACCCGGTTTCACGATGTTTGTAAAGCCTGGAATATGAACAGAAGTTGCAGGTGAACACACAAACATTTGTAGGTTCAATATGAAAATTCCTGTTGAAATACGTGTAATTACCATTTTTCCGTCGTTGTACTTCCGTTGCAAGCATTCCAAGCAGACCCAGGTCAGCCTGCTCATAAAGTGTAACACATTCATCCGTAGTAATGCGGATATTGTCGAGTACTTTACGGGCAATGGCCGCTACCTGGGAATTCGTTATGAATTGAAAAATCGCGGCAGTTTCAGATTGTAATGGCATAACACTCATGATTCACTTCTAAAAACTATTTTAAACTCTAAAAGTTTATAGAGCAAAATTAATAAAACATTGGGTACCACCGGAAAAGCAACAAGGCTGTTCCGGGGAAGGAACAGCCTTTTTATAATTTAAGTTCGGATTATTTCTCTACAGCGATACGGTAAACCATTTTACCGGTGTCGTTCTTAATTTCAACCAGGTAAAGCCCGTTTGATAATTTGGAAAGATCCAGGTAATGAGTTCCGCTGAAATCACGATAATCCTGTGTCATTACAGTTTGTCCCATGCTATTTACAATATTCACCACAGCTTCTCCTCCATTTGTATTATTGTTATGGATAATCAGCTGACCTTGGGTAGGGTTCGGATAAATTGCAATATTATTCATGGCTATCTCATTAGTACCAATCCCACTGCAGGTTATCGGGAAAATTGCCATTGATAAGGTGAGTTCCCATGAAACGCCGACTTCAGTAAATTCATGCCAGTCGTTGGTTGAGAATTGTTCCCAGGCGGTATTTGTCGTTACTTCGAGATCCGCAGTACTGATGACGGCAATTGTATCACCTGGAGTATAGCCGAATTCAACACCCAGGTAGAACGGAGTTGTTACATTAATAGGAGGAGCAAATGTTGCCAATGTCAGATTCCCGGCACCAGCGTCAGCAACAGCAGTTGCATACGTAACGGTAGTAGTACCCAATTCTACACCTGGTGTTCCACCGGCTCCCGTATTATCCCAAACGGTTACATCAAAAGTATTTGTAGTGTTAGAATTCGCAGCAGCGCCAAATCCAATCAGGGCCGACGTAATCTGGTAATTGGGTTGAATAGTCTGAGTGAAATAATCGGCTTTCGCGATATCCAGGTATCCGTTCTGTCCGGTAACATATCCTCCATTGTTAGATAAGTAAAGTGTAGGAGTCCACGTTGCAGGCATATTTGTAAGTGTATCGCAAAGTCCGCCACCACCCTGGGTTACTGTAATATAACCAGTTTTGGTTTCCGTATCATTACCGATAGCGTTAGTTGCAACTAACGTTACCGTATAAGTGCCAGCAGCACTGTAAACGATATTTGTAGGATTCTGATCCGTTGAAGTTCCGGGATTGCCACCTGAAAATGTCCAGTCCCAAGAGGTTGGACCACCGGATGACATATCTGTAAAATCAATATTTCCACCGATTGCTATATTGGTAGATGATGCAACAAAATCAGCTGTAGGTGCACTGCTGACAGGAGGCGAGCAACCCACAGATGTAACCAGAGTAGGGCGGGAAGTAGTGATGCAAGCTTCCATTCGAGTTACCTGGCCATCTGTAAACATTACCATGCAAGCGTCATCAGTATAATCCATGAAGTTCATGAACATTTCGCCATTAGGTGCGTTAGTGCAGGAAATCTGGGGAAATGATGGGCAACCGAAATTCAGGGCAGCCTGGGTAGGTGTATCGGCAACAAAATCGTTACCACAGTTATTATCACCATTGATATGACGCAGGTTCAGCCAATGTCCGATTTCGTGGGTAGCTGTTCTGCCACGATTGTATGGAGCAGCAGTACCGAGGGCCCCCGGGCCGCCAATCGCTCCGTTTAAGATAACCACTCCATCAGTAGCTGCTGCACCGCCGGGAAACTGAGCGTATCCGAGAAGTCCACCGGAAAGGTTTCCAACCCAAATATTCAGATATTCCGTTGCAGGCCATGCATCGTCACCACCCTGTGCATCGAATTTAATCGCATTGTTCTGACCGAAAGAAGTTGTTGCAGTTTGCTTACGGATTATACCGTCTGTTGCATTACCATTCGGATCCTGTGCAGCAGGGCAAAAGTTAATTGACATACTTCCTGTCATAGACTGGAATACTGTGGGTGTGGAACTGATGTCAGCATTAGTTCCTGAGAAATCTTCATTCAGAACAGCTAACTGCGCCATGATACGTGCAGTAGAAACATTCTGAGTGGCATTGTTTGTACTGTACAAAATGTGAAAAACTACAGGGATATTGATAACACCAGTAGTTCTCCATGTTCTGTCTTTGTTCAGACGGTTTTGAATCAACTGTTCGATAGCGTTCAGGCGCTGCTCATACCCTGGATCCTGTAATTTCATAAGCTCGTGTTGTTCCATGGTTCCACAACGATGATATTGCGCATTCGCTGCTCCAATGGAAACCCACACCAGACTAATAATGAGTAATAATTTTTTCATGTTTTTAGTTGGATTTATTATGGTTTTGTTAATGTAAAGATTTTGCGAGGCGGCAAAATTAGTTAAACCTTTCATAAATTGCGAGTTTTGGGCATCTTCATTTGGTTTCAGATAATATTTTCAATGAAATTATTTTCCATTTTTTTAATAAAGCTTTGATTTTCAACATCAAATAAATTCTACAAAAAAGTTATAAACAGTTATTTTTTTAGGATTTAAAGAGGATGCAGAAAATCAATGGAAGATGGATTCATAAGACTATGAAAGAGTGTCAAATTCAGGTCAAATTTTCCCCCGAAGTTGTTTACAACGGGAAAAGAAAAATGAAAAACTGTATATTTATGTCATGAAATACCGCATATTACTGGTTGAAGATGAGCCTGCTTTAAGCGAAACCATCAAGTTGAATTTGGAGCTCGAAGGTTATGCGGTACAGATTGCCAGGGATGGTAAAAATGCACTAAAATCCTTCAAGGGAGAACGTTTTAACCTGGTTATCCTGGACGTAATGCTTCCCGAAATCGACGGTTTTACCGTATGCGAAGCAATACGTCTGGAGAATCCTACAATTCCGGTTTTATTTCTAACTGCAAAAAATTCCAGTTCCGACAGAGTGTATGGGTTAAAAATTGGTGCCGACGATTACCTTACCAAACCTTTTAATCTTGAAGAACTGCTTTTAAGAGTTCAAAACCTGCTTCGTCGTTCCACACGGACCACCGAATCGGCCGGATTCAGCGAATACCAGATCGGGGAGGCAAAAATTAACTTCTCTAACCAGGAAATTTATAAAGGAAAAGAAACAATCCGGCTTACCAGGAAAGAATTATTGTTACTGAAACTTTTGATTGAACGAAGAAATGAAGTTGTTTCACGCGAACATATCCTGGAAACTGTATGGGGATATGATATTTATCCTTCTACGCGTACAATTGATAATTTTATGGTTTCATTCCGGAAATATTTTGAAAAGGATGCCGGTAATCCGCAATATTTTCAATCGGTAAGAGGCATTGGTTACAGCTTCGTTGATCCGATCAAATAATACCCTTTCCACAATCACCGGTTAGCACCTCGTAATGTAAAGCGCTTTTTGTGCTTGACTTCAGGATGTTATATGTATATTATTGTATGACACAAACATTCCCTGTAAAGCATGACAATTTCACATCCGGTTTCCCGGGATTCCGGTACCGGTAATATTGAAAGGCGTTCCGGCCTTGGTTGGAATGATTTCATTATCGAATATGTTGCAACCAACAAACCGGTTATCTTAACCGATGTTGCTTCGCAATGGACGGCACACCAGATTTTTTCTCCTGAATTTTTCAGAGAAAATTTTCCGGATAAAACTGCAGGTATCGGAGATAAGCGTTACCGGCTTGCCGATTATGTGGAACTTATGCTGACCTGCACAGAGGAAAAACCAGCACCTTATCCTTTTAAAATTGATATTGAAAAAAACTTCACTGAAATCCTTCCTTATATTTCACCAGCTTTCAGTGTCCTGGAAAAAAACCGGTTGAAAAGTCCGGTTGTTACAAAACGGCTTATACCAAGTGCATCCACACTGGAAATATTTTTTGGCGGAAAATCGGGATGGTTTCCCTATATACATTATGACCTGTATGGTTTGTATGCAATCGTAACACAGGTTTATGGCCGGAAAGAATTTATTGTTTATGATCCCGCCCAGGCGGAGTATATGTATCCTGAAAAGGAGCATCCATGGAAATCCGGTATAAAAAATTATCATCATCCGGATTATGAAAAATACCCTTTATTCAAAAATGCCGTTCCTGTGAAAGATGTGGTGCAACCCGGAGAGACTATATTCGTTCCAAAAGGCTGGTGGCACACAGCGCGTTCGTTAGAACCTACCATTTCAATCGCCCAGGATCTTTTAACCCGCCACAACTGGGATTTGTTCGCAAAGGATGTTCTGTTCTATAAGAAAAAAGAAGGTACTGCAAAAGCACTCGCATATGCGTTATATTTGAAATATGCTGTTGCCAGCTTGTGGCTGAGTGAAAATTTCGGATCTTCCCGGAATAAATAAAATTTAACGCATGAGCAGAACCTCACCATTATTTACATTCCTGGCAAAGCTGGTCACCACTTCACTTTCAGTGCTGATTGTTGCCTATCTTCTTCCAGGTGTTACAGTGGATAGTGCTCTGAGTGCAATAGGACTGGCAATCGTGCTGGCTATTCTGAATGTTTTCATCAAACCATTGCTGGTTGTACTTACACTTCCCATTACAGTGGTAACACTCGGGTTGTTTTTAATAGTGGTTAATGCTCTAATAATTTTACTTGCCGACGAATTGGTCCCCGGTTTTTCTGTGGATGGTTTCTGGTGGGCAGTATTATTCAGCTTTATTCTTTCTCTCGTTGTTTCTATCCTGGAATCAATTCAGATGGCAGCTTCGGGAAATGATCAATGAAGCCTGCAGTCTGCAGTCTGCAGTCTCCAATCCGCAGCAGGCATCATGTTCGGACAGCAGCATGCCTGCCTGCCGTCTGATTACCAAGGTTATTTTTTATTACCAACATACTATATTATACCAATAACTTTCAAAAATCTAAACGGCAGGCAGGCTGTCCCTACGGAGTGACTGATGACTGCCGGCTGCCGACTGCCAGCTAAAATTGCTATCTGTTGCAGATTATTTTATAATCACAAAACTCACATCGTTTGATATCCGATGTTTGAGAAAATGGAATTTCCGGGTTCATAATTTCATCCAGTATGCCCTTGAGTAAAGTCCGGAAATTCAAAATATTTTCTTCAGATACGGGTGCGCCGTTTTCAATCCATGAAACTCCTTTTCCAAGACTGCGTGCAATATAAAATCCCGTGCGAACCGGTTTATTTCCGAAATTCAAATTGTGAAGAAGAGCATAAAAGTAGAGCTGGAAAATTGGTTTTCTTTTCGGATCTGTAAACAATTTTTCAATGTCTGTTTTTTTTATTTCAACATTTCCTGTTTTATAATCGATAATGCGATCAACGGCATCCTTCTCGTCAAACCGGTCTATAATTCCCATCAGGTTTACATCACCGGTTGTTGTTTCTATTGTACCAGTTAGTTTTTCCTCCATACCTTTTATGCTGAAAGGTGTATCTTTTCGGTCGGCAATCAGAATTCTTTTCACGAGCTCCCTGATCACACCAGCCAGTAAAATATCTTCACCTTCCAGCCGGTGAGCAGGTGTACCAAATATTTCCGCAATCGCAATTCCGGTTTGTTCATCAATTTTATCAATTATCGAATCGATTTGATCTGTTGTTACGGGGTTAACCACACCGGAATATAAAAGCTGCAACGTACGGTGAAGAATTGAGCCGAAGACATTTGCCTCAATAGAAGTTTCCTTTTCATCCGGGATTCGCAAGTCCGCTACATACCGGTAATAAAATCGCAGACTGCATTCGATATAGGATGTAATTGCGGAGCTGGAAAAATAACGGGCCGTTCCGGTGTTTCCAGGTTCAAGATATGCGGCAAGCTTCTCTCGCACATCAGCATCTTTTTCGATCCATATTCCAGGCAATACTTCGGGAATTACAGGAGTTTGCACCAGGTTTTCTCTGATTATTACTGTTTCAGGAAATGTTTTTCCGAGTTCCTGTTTCAACTGTAACAGATACCTGCCGGCTTCTCCGCCGTTGGTTTTATTCACTTCGGAATTATACAAAAGGAAAACCCTTTGTGACCGGTGCAGCAACCTGTAAAAATGATATCCTGCCGAAGCTTCCTGATCTTCGTATGTACTCAATCCGTAGGCCTTCCGGAGTGAAAAAGGAATGAATGACTTTCCGGAACCAGCCGGAGGCAAAATTCCTTCATTGACATCCAGGAGAATGATGGTTTCAAAATCAAGCGCCCGGGTTTCAAGGAATCCCATTACCTGGATGCCTTTTACCGGTTCACCGGAAAACGGGACTTTAAGACCGGTGATACACTCACGAATCATCTGCCACGAAATTTCCGGTGTCAGCACAGAAAAATGCGACTCCAACTGTTGTTTTAATTTATGCAGCTCGGTAATGATATAATCAAGAATTTTGAAATCAAGTGGTGCAGTAATTCCGTTTTTGGAAGCCAGTGAATTTTTCAAATAAATTAATAGATCTTCCAGGTAACTGAAAATGGACGCCGGGTTTCCTGCATTGGCAAAAACAATTTCTGCAGATTTGATACCATGCATGTTTTGTATTTCGGTTGTTGTCAGTTTAGCCGAACCCGTGATAGTGGTATCCCGCACTTCCCTGACCGTGTCCCTGAAAATTGGAAGACGTAACAACCGGATCACATGACGATGCAGGAATTCACGTTCACCATTTTCATTGAATAACGGAGTCCGGTGCAATTCATACAACACCCGCAGCAATTCATCATACTGGCTATTCCGGAGTGGATAACCCATGGTAACATTTACAGCTTCTACTGATGCTGGTATGGAATACAAAACCGGGAATAGCATGTTTTCGTCGGGAAGAACGATTGCGGTGGTGTGAATGTTGAACCCCGGAGTGGTTACCAGGTTTGCAATTAGTTGTCCCGCGTATTTTGCCTGACCAACACGCAAGGGGATTCCAGTAATTTCAATTTCCCGTGTTTCATCTGAAAAATGTGATGTAGCAGATTCTGCAGAATATAACTGTGATTTTCTGAAATAATATCCTGCTTCGTGGTTTTTGTTTTGAACATAATATGGATCATCGTCCCAAATCAGTTCAACTTCCGCCAGTGAAGACAGATTACGGATCATCGCTTCTTCAGCACGTGAAAAGCCATAAAAACCTGCAAAAAGATATTGATTCCAATCGCTTTTTAATTTTCCGGTTCTCAGTTTATGATTAATCAATCGATATGCTTTTCCCTCATAAGCCATCTCCTTTTGATCGAGCATTAAATTGTATTCATGGTAAATCGATTGCAGACGATTCCATGTTTTGGTAAATGAAGTCTGGAGTTCTGTGATTTTTTTTTCATCGAATGATTTAATGAATTCACGTATCCACTGCAGTGATTCAGAATCCGGGAGAAAAGAAGCGTCAATCTTTTTAATCTCACTGATTGAAGCCAGAACCCTGGAAGGATCGGAAAGCTGTTTGTCGATTTCATCAAAATCATTCAGCAGCATTTGTCCCCAGGCGTAATATTTTCCAAAATCCTGTTCCGGCCAGTATTTTTTGTAAACATCGAACAGGCTGACCAGGAGTGGAATTTCTTCCGTTACCGGGAAAGCAGAATGTCGGTTAATAAAATCACCAATGCTTAATATTCCCGGGGCCCACTCCGGCTTACTGAAAGATTCCGCAAGTCGCTGCCGGAAAATCAAGCATGCACGACGGGTAGGGAAAACAATGCAGGTATTACGAAGTGAATTACCGTATTTTGTATTTACGGTTTTAACTACTTCATCAATAAATGTTCTCATTACCGGAAATTTTCCATTTGGGCGAATGGACTGTTATCGTTTAAAATTTTGTTGAAAATACAATTTTAGCCCGGTTTCAGCCTTCACTTTAATTTTTATTTTTACCACCATGGTTAAGAAGGTGATTTTTAAAATCCTTATTTTTTTGGTGCTGATTATTTTCAGCGGGAATGCATTTTCACAACCTTGCCGGGAAGTAGTTGGTTATTTTGCCTCCTGGAAATGGTATAAACGGAACAAGCTGGTCAATCCGGAAACCATACGGTATTCAAATTATACAATTATTAATTATGCTTTTTTCAAACCACTGCCTGACGGTAACATCATCAGTGGCGACTTTTTCGCGGATGCGACGTTGTTATTGGGCAAGGAAAATTATAATGGCTGTATGTCCCGACGTGATGAAACTACTTCACTGGTTTATAATGCACACTTGCATGGAGTTAAAGTAATAGCTTCCATTGGTGGTTACACCTGGTCAGCAAATTTTCCCGGAATTGCTGCAGATGCAACAAAACGGCGGAGGTTTGCAAAATCATGTTCGGAACTTATCATTAAATACAACCTCGACGGTATCGACATTGATTGGGAGTTCCCGGGCAACCGGAAACAAAATGGAAGCTATGCCGACTTGCATAATTTCACCTTACTTCTTCAGGAAATCCGTTCTGAACTTGACGCATGTGGTAGTACACAGAAAAAAAATTTTCTGCTAACCGCCGCCATTGGTCCGGCGCAGGATCATATGAACATGATAGAGTGGGAGCAGGTAGCACCACTGCTCGACAGGATTCATATAATGACCTATAACTACCATGGGGCATGGGAAAAAGTCACCAACCATAATGCTCCACTGTTTGCAACATATGGCAGCAGCAAATACAATATTGATTTTACAATTTCAACACTGCTGCAAACGCACCGTGTGCCTGCTTCTAAAATTACCCTGGGTCTTGCCTTTTACGGCCGTTCTGTAGAAACTAATGGTGATCCTTCGTTATATGCAGCATCTTCCGGTATTCCGGATATAAGGACGTTTTCTGAAGAAAAAGGTACACCGTCATATTACAGCATCGTTTCAAAACTGGCACTCTATGAAACTCATTCCGATCCTGGTGCCATGACTCCTTATCTTACAGGAAAAAACGGTCTCCGGTCTTTTGTTTCGTATGATGATCCATCGTCGATCCGGTTAAAAGCAGCATACGCCGCAGAAAAACATCTTGCCGGAGTTGTAATATGGGATATCTCTGGTGATTATATTGAAACAAGCACAGGTTCTGGAGAAATTGCAGAAACTCCTTTATGCGATGCCATACGGGAAGTATTTTGTCAGGCTACGACAATGCAATTTAATCCGGAATGTAATCCCAACCTTGTGGCTTTCCCGAACCCGTTCCGAGAAGAACTTAGTATTACCTGGAATTCGGAATGCAGTTCTGAATCTCTGAAGATCCGCAATCAACAGGGACAATTGATATTTACAACCACGCTGAATAATTCCGGAAGCTTAAATGTAGAAACGACGGGTTGGACCAAAGGAATTTATATTGTCCAGATTTCAGGAGATGGAGTTTCTTCAGCAATACAGATTTTAAAACTGTAGTGAGGAAAATCGTAATTTCAATCTCACTTTTAAGAGAAAGTTTTTTAATAAAAATAAATTCTTAACTTTATGCTTAAGAGATCATGAACACAATACGGTTCATTCTGCTTTTGGGATCAATCCTCCTGCTTTCATCCTGCAGTCGCAAGGTCCCTGAAACAACGCATTCGCCGAAGGAGGAAAAGGGAGAGGTACAAGCTAACCCGCCGCGAATCTGGAAAGATATTGACACGCTTAATATCACATCTTCCTGCCCGGGAAAAACTTTACCACTATCGTATCGGCTGCTTTTGGCTGATTCAGGTCAGGTCAAAAATAAGCTGCTCACTGAAGGTGATTTTCCGGGTGTGGTCAGCAAAGACACCATAGTTATCGAAATCCCGCTTCCCGATGGTACCTGGGAAAGATTCCGGATCAGCCAGGTGCAGGTTATGGCCCCTGTGCTGGCTGCAAAGTATCCGTATATTAAAACATATGCGGGAAACAGCCTGATATATCCTGGTGACCAGGTGCGCCTTGAAGTTAACTCCAGTACAGTAAGGATCATGATTCTTTCAACAAGAGGTACCATTATGCTTGAACCATTTTGTAACGATGATCATTCCCGGATGATGAGCTTTTACAAGAAAAACATGCCCGAAGGTTCCAAGGAGAACTTTGAAAGAAAATGAAATCATTGGACTACACAAAGGTGCCTCCCCAATTTGTGTATCTATTTCCGGAATTAGAAGGAAATTCCCAACTTTGAACTATAATCTCAATAAAAAAAATCATGAATACACGGATACTCAGTGGAATTGCAATTTTACTCCTGTTTATTTCACAAACAATTGTAGCCGGGACCGGTAAACAATCGTGGACGCAGCTTGACAACAACCGGGTTACCTACCAGGGTACCCGTATTATTGAAGCCAGCCATTATAAGAGTTACCGGCTGGACCTGCCTTCCTGGTCACAGCTGTTGCTGGATGCTCCGATATTCGCAGCTGCAAATAAAACGGCGGGTATTTTAATCGATATCCCTATGCCCGATGGTACTTTCCAGGAATTCCGTGTTTTTAAATCGGAATTGATGCCCGGGGAACTTGCTGAGAAATATCCTGAGATCCGTGCTTATGATGCGGAAGGAATTACTGACAGATCTGCCACTGCAAAGCTTGATATAACTCCTGCTGGTTTTCATGGAATGATACTTTCAGCTTCGGGTACAGTTTACATCGACCCTTTTACCTTACAGGATAATGAAAATTACATGGTTTATTATAAAAGAGATTTTGTTACGACTAAAGAATATACATGCCTGACCCATAGCGAAGATGTTATTGCAAATGATTTGGAGCGGGCAGGATTCATCGCTCCGGGCGCTGCCAAATCCGTAGGTTCTCAGCTTAAAACTTACCGGCTGGCATTGGCTACCACAGGTGAATACGCAACATTTCATGGAGGAACAGTTGCCGGTGCATTAGCTGCTATGGTTACCTCCGTGAACCGGGTTACAGGTGTATATGAGAGAGAATTTGCCATTCGTATGACACTAGTGCCAAACACCGATACTTTAATTTTTACAAATGCAGCTACAGATCCATACACCAATAATGACGGCAGTGCCATGTTAGGACAAAATCAAACAACGGTTACAGCCAGGATTGGTTCAGCAAATTATGATATCGGCCATGTTTTCAGCACGGGTGGAGGTGGAATAGCAGGCCTCGGCGTTGTTTGTAATGGAACTTCAAAAGCTCGGGGTGTTACAGGATTATATGCTCCGGTCGGAGATCCGTTTGATATCGATTATGTAGCGCACGAAATGGGACATCAGTTCGGTGGCAATCATACTTTCAATTGTGAAATCGGATCTTGTGATAACAACCGTGCCTTTAATGCTGCGTATGAACCAGGAAGTGGAAGTACGATTATGGCATATGCAGGCATCTGTGGAAACAATAATCTGCAAAGCAACAGCGACGATTATTTTCACACAAAAAGTTTTGACGAGATCACGATTTACACCACCACCGGGATCGGTGGATTTTGCCCTGTTACAACTCCTACCGGGAATACTCCGCCTGTGATCAATCCGACAGCGAATTATACTATTCCTTATCTGACACCGTTCAGGTTAATTGGTGACGCTTCAGATCCTGACGGTGATCCGATCACTTATTGTTGGGAACAACATAATCTCGGACCGGCAGGAGCGTGGAATGCTCCTTCAGGTAACGCACCAATTTTCCGTTCATTTGATCCTTCAGTAAGTACTACCAGGTTGTTTCCAAAGCTTTCGAATATCCTGAATAATAATGTTACAATCGGGGAAGTGAAGCCTGCTTATGCGAGAGTACTTGCTTTTAAACTCACCGTTCGCGATAATAAGTTGAATGGAGGTGGAGTTACCAATACCGATTCAACGGTGAAAGTGACAGTAATTAATACAGGTCAGGCATTTGCAGTTACATCACCGAATGTTACCGGTATCATCTGGCAGGCAGGTGGTGTAGCAACCGTAACATGGGATGTGGGAGGCAGTGATGTTGCACCAGTCAGTACACCCAATGTAAATATTTTACTTTCTACCGATGGCGGTCAGACTTTCCCTACAGTGCTTGCGCAATCTGTTCCTAACAATGGTTCGTATATAGTAAATGTTCCGATTTCGTTAACGATCACGGCCCGCGTAATGGTAGAAGGCGACGGTAATATTTTCTTTGATATCAATGACAAGAATTTTGAAATCGGAACAGTAGGTATTGGTGAACTGAATGGTTCCAATGGAATTTTTATCGGCCCGAACCCTGTTCAGAATTCCTTTGAAGTAATCGTAAATAATCCTGCTGTATTGAAACAACATGAAAACCGATTCCAGGTGTTTGATATTACCGGTCGTTTTGTTTCGGAATTCGCGGTAGTGAATGATCGTACAACAGTTGATGTCCGGACATGGAGCCGTGGAATCTATTCGTACAGGTTCCTTAACAGCGAAGGAATTATTTCTACAGGGAAAATTGTAGTGCAGTAATTTTTTAACCAATCAAAAGTTAGGTTAACAAATTTTCCTTA
>JANWID010000139.1 GCA_025450095.1 Bacteroidia bacterium
AGCAGGGTTACCATTCCCGATTAATAAAGTATTCTTAATAGTAACATTTGTAGCTCCTAACTGGGGTGCAGTGGTAGATCCCTGGAACCAAAGTACAGTATGTGCATTGGCAGTTGCCGTAGTATTTTGTATAGTCAGGTTACGTGTTGTACCAGCACCATTATTAATGTTTCCGTTGATTGTGATATTATCAGCACCATTAAATACCAGGATGCCGGTGCTTGCATTACTCGCACCTGAAACCACAACGTTGGCCGCAGTCGGGAAAATTGCAATGGAAGTATAGTTGGCGCTACCTACTCCACTTGCCGCCAATACCACAGGAGCAGCTGGTTCGGTGGTGTTGCTGCCTATTGCAATTGTAACGGCGCCCGTATGTGTTCCGGCGTTTATAGCCGTAAACGCTGCGTTAACTGTTGCATAAGAACCAGCTCCGGGGTTAACAGTAACCTGTGCTGTAGTTCGATTTGAAATAAATACAAACAAAGCCAGACTTAAAATCAGCATAGCTGAAATTCTCAACTTTGATCCATGAGAATTGTGTGTAATAGATTTTTTCATGTGGTTGATATGGGGGTTAATTTAGTATAAAGCATTGCCATTGATTGAAATCAACATTTCAAATGCACTCATAATAATTTTTTAAAACACAGGAATCAGCAGTCGCTAAAAAGCAACCGTATAAACTTTGGTCCGAAATGATGCAGTAATCACTAATTTTTTCCGGAAAGTGTCAGATCACCGGAATCTTAGCTTAATAATGATGGGTCAGTGTCTTAATCAAATTAAATCAATCCAAAGTTAAGGAGGAATTCAAGCAGACGCAAGCCTTTATGTTATATAAATGAAACTTTTTGATAGTTAGTCCTGGATCAGGACCAATAAACACAACTTTGAGTGTACAGTAAAATATAAGGATATTACAAAAAGGTGCAAGTATCTGGATTTGACAACTTGAAATACACAGCCATTTCAAAACCTCCCAGTATAAATAACATAAATATCAATTTACTGGAAACCAAATTATTGTGAGGTTTGAATTTTATAATGATTTGCCTATTTTTGCGCTCCCAAATTCAATGGATTATAACTTTTTATCTTTTGGCGAGATAGCTCAGGTGGTTAGAGCGTAGGATTCATAACCCTAAGGTCGGGGGTTCAATTCCCCCTCTCGCTACTAAGGAAAGTCGTCAAAATTGGCGACTTTTTCTTTTTAATAAAACTGAAAAATATTGTAAGGATCATAATCCGCCGCGGCGGATCGGGGGTTCAATTCCCCCTCTCGCTACAAAGCCCCGGAGTCCGGGGCTTTTTCATAAAGTAAGCTATTCCCGTCAGAATATCTTTTTATGAGCTGATCTGCAAGATTTTCAATCCTTTTGAATACTTTTCAAACAGCTGTTAACTAACTTTGTAGACAGTCTGGTTTTTACTAAATTACATGACATGAATAAAAAACTACTCTCCATAATAAATGTGCTTTCTATTATGTGTGCCGGAATAGCTTCCGCGCAAAACGATTTAAGCATAACCTATGATGCCAACCAGGGGGTATCCGGACTGGCAGGAGCCAATAAAGTTTACATGTATTCGGGGGCCGTTACTTCCAGTCCAAGTGCTTCCTGGGAATGGATTGTGGGGAGCACTAACCAGGATGATGGTGTCGGGCAGATGACCCCACTGGGTAATAATCTTTGGAACATTTGTATTGATCCAATGAGTTTTTACAGTTCAGGTCCGGCCGGAGTGATTCCTGCTGGTACATCAATTCTTGCTATTGATATGTTTTTCAGAAATGAAAATGGAACAGCAACTGGTTACAATTTCAACGGCACATACATTATTCTTGATATGACCACCAATCCTCCTTCATCCAGCTTCCCTGGTGTGGTAGCAACCACTTGTGCAGTAGGAGTTCAGGAAGTGCCTTTGAAGGATTTTATAATGAATAATTTTCCCAACCCGCTAAAAAGCAATACCATCATTACGTATAACCTGAAATCCACGGCCGGAAAAGTAGTAATCAGGGTTTATGATGTAATTGGGCAAAATGTCCGCACTTTTAACCAGGATGCTCTAAAAGCAGGCATTTATAGAATCAACTGGACCGGTGATAATGATAAAGGTTCGCAGCTGAAAAACGGTCTCTATTTTTATACACTTGAAGTAGATGGCCGGACACTGCGGACCAACAGGGTGATTATATCAAGGTAACACTATAACAGTACAGCCTGTGCGAAAAATGCAGGCTTTCAATGCATCGCCGCCATCTTAATCACTTTTTGATAATTCCCGGTTTGCATACGGCAATAATAAATACCATCGCCCAATCCATTTATTGAAAAGGGAACTGTATAATAGCCTCCCGGCAATATTTCATCAACCAACGTTCTGACTCTTGCGCCCAAAACATTAAAAACTTCGAGGGTGGTTTTTTCATGACCGGAAACCGCAAAACCGATTGTAGTCGCATCCATAAACGGGTTCGGGAAATTCTGGTATAGCTGTGTGAACAAAGCGGGATCAACAGGCATAAATATATTCAACGTATTATATTTTACCTGGGCTGCTGCTGCTGAAGCCTGTATTGACGCCAGATCAGTTCCGGCTATCATGGCAAATGCAACTGTTACCGAATCTCCCGAAGCAATGCTGTGAGGTCCTGAAGCAAGTGTCATCGAAACATCATTGCCTGCACCGGCTGTGCCGGAAGACGCCTTGGGTGAGCTTAATGAAATATATTTTTCAGCAGTAGGGAATCCGTCGTAAATATTAATGGTACCTCCTGCCCCATTATTATCGATAGAATAACAGTTGTTGCCGGCTGATGTTAATTGCTTAATAGCGGCATAAAATGTTGGCGTACCCGTATTGTAAACGTAACCCATTTTCAATCCCGCATCATATTCTCCCTTGTTGTCGGTTACAGCTCCAATATCCCAGTCACCATAAATTCCCGCAAACAGATTACTTAAAGGATTGCCACCTGTATTCAGAATAGTATATTCCACAATAATATATTTGCTGTCGGCAGGATTGCTCCAGGCATATGTTTTCTGATTGATTTCAACATCAATTTGATTTCCTCCTGCACCATCATCGTTAAAACGGCTATCGAGATCGAAATCGGAATGAACCGTCGGAATTATTCTCCGCACATTGATCATCGAAACAAAATCATCTTCCAAAACACTTACCGGTGCACCGAAAATATGATCAGATACTTTGGATGTATCCGTACCTATCATGAATCCACCTTCATACCACAGCGAAGATCCGTCATTATAAGTAAAACCGATACCTTGCCCCTGTGGAACGTTATATCCTATTCTGCCTTTGCTTGTGATCGATGTACCGATGTCATTTACTAGCAGGTTAATATAATCCACATTCACTACCAGGTCAAAAATCTGCCAGTCGGAATAACTGCCGTCTGAAAAATTCAAAGTGAATGTCACATTAGTATTGAACGGCACGCTCTGTCCTATCACAGCCCGGAACGGTGAGCTAGTATTATCGTAAGTGGCAAGCGTACTCATTGCACCGGGATTAATGGAACCATTGATAATATTTATATTCGGATCGTTACAGGTTAATGTAACATTGAGATTGGAAAGCGGCTGTAGATAATTTTTAAGGTAAACCGTAATATCCAGTGTATCATCCCCAACGAAAGCATCATCATTGTTATCGGTAATGAGCAGATCTTCCATTCTGACAGATTTTGGACTTTCTGTCAATGCACGATACATATTCAATCTTCCTTTTCCAAGCTTGTTAATATAGGATGCATTACCTGGAACACTATAAATATCGTCACTGGTTGCGCGTAGTTGCTCTGCAATCTGCATCGGTGTGTAAAAGGCAAACTGTGTTCGAAGTAACGCCGCTGCAGCCGAAACTATGGGTGCGGCAAAGGAAGTTCCTGAAGAAAAGGAGTACGTATCATCGAAGATGGTTGAATAAACCGCTTCACCCGGAGCACTGATGTCGACAAAAGCACCAAAGCTGGAATTTACCCACTTGGTATCGGTGGCATTGGTTCCTGTAACCGAGAGGACATTTTTATAAGAAGCAGGATAAAACGGATTTTCATTATTGGAATTTCCGCTTGCACCGACTACGAGCGCATTTTTATTTATGGTAGCATAATCAACAATATCCTGTCCGAACTGACCACCACCGAATCCACCCCATGAACAATTTATGACCTGGCAGAAATGATCAGCAGCATATACGATTCCTTCGTATGCAGAAGTAAGAATTCCATTTTGTGAAATTTTGACCGGAAGATATTTCACTTTGAAACCAGGTGCCGCTATACCAATTCCGTTATTAGTAACTGCTCCTGCAAGACCACACACAAATGAACCGTGAACGATGTCCACACCGGGGCTGTTATCATCTTCACCCAGGTCCCAACCCATATAATTATCTATATATCCATCTCCATCATCATCAATACCGTTAATGGGATCGGCATAATTATATTTTATTCCGCCAGCCAGGTCCGGATGATCAGGGTCGGTGCCGGTATCAGTTACACCTACTACAAAATTTGTATCGCCCTGGTTTATATCCCATGCATCATAAGCCCTGATCAAAGCCAGGTAATATTGTGAAGCTGTATCAGGGTCATTTGGATTAAACAATGGATCTACAGTGAATGACGGTTCGGCATAAATAAGAGTACCGGTTGCAAGCAGGATATTAATAGCTTTTGCAACAGGAAACGCGGGAGCAAAATGCATCTCATAAATAGTGGAAATATCCACCAGCTTTTCACCACGACTGTTTCGTTCAGATGCCGGAGTTGTATGGCGTGGAAACTTTTTGTTTACCGATGCATTGGGTATTAAATTCAAAGCCGATTTGAAGGATTCAATCTCTATCGCTGACTGACGACACGCACCGGAAAATTCAGGACGAACCTTGAAAATCACCTTTCCCTGGTTATAGTCAGAAGGATTTAATGATGCCGGAATCCGGTAATGCTGTGCCGGCAATACGTTAGTAAACAATAAAGTAATCAGGGTGAATAAAAATATTCTCATAGCTTAATGATATAATTCCAGGATTATTAGTAATACGAATTTACGTTATTTCAAAGATATATTTCATTGTATTACAAATGAACAACGGGGATTCAATTATTTCCCGCGGTCTCCGAAAATAGCACTTCCTATCCGAACCATATTGCTTCCTTCTTCCAGCGCAATTTTATAATCATTGGTCATGCCCATGCTAAGGATATTAAAATCTGCGGTTATTCCGGATACCGATTCACCACGTATGGAATCGTACAATTTTTTGAGGCTTTTGAATTCATTCCTGACCTGGTTCAAATCATCCGTAAAAGATGCCATACCCATAAGTCCCCTGATTGTTATTCCCGTATATGGAATAGAAATCAGGTCGTCCATTAATTTCATCACTTCATGAGGAGAAAACCCAAACTTCGTTTCCTCGCCGGAAATGTGAACCTGCAAGAGCACTTCGATAGTCCTGTTATTGGTAGTGGAATGCCGGTTAACTTCACTGGCAAGTTCAGGGCTGTCGATTCCGTGAATGAGATTTACAAAAGGTGCAATCTGTTTTACTTTATTGGACTGAAGATGACCTATAAAATGCCATCGGATATCTCCGGGAAGCCCTGTGCGTTTATTCAGCAATTCCTGAACATAATTTTCTCCAAAATCACGCTGTCCGTGATTATAGGCTATTGTAATGGCTGCAGCGGGCTTTTTTTTGGAAACAGCCACCAACACGGCGTTGTAGGGCTTTAATTCGTCCAAAATAGTATCCAGCTTTTCGAGGTTTGCTAACATTTCCGGTTGAAGTGCTGAAAGATTAACTTTGGTATTCAAAGTTACAAATTGACCGGCTTGAGGAATTGAAAAGCCGAAAAAGTTTCATCCAATGAAATCGCTTGTTTGTTCTGATCTTCACGATCATGTAAATAATTTCGAATCTGCTCTGGCAGTAGCTGTAAATGCCCAGTGTGATTCTGTTATATGTTGCGGAGATCTATGCGCTCCGTTCATGCTTGATTGTTACAATCGTAATTGTGATTTGCCATTTCATGTTGTGTTTGGCAATAATGACGGCGACCGGTTTAACATGGCACAAAAAGCTGCATTGATAAATAAGGATCGTCATCCCGGAAAATTACTGCATCTTCATGGTGAATTCCTCCTGGCACAATCAGAGCATAAGCTTTCAGGTATCCCTCCCGTAGTGTCAATAGCGGTGTATCATTACCCGGAGATGGCAGCCATGGTTGCGGCAACCGGAAAATTTAATGTTGTTTTTTATGGTCATTCTCATCGGGCTTCCATTGAAAAAATAAACCTGACCCTGCTTGTGAATCCCGGATCCGTAATGGGTTTTATCCCGGGTGCTGCAGCGGAGAAAGTGAATCCAACCTGTGTGATCATGAACTGGCTTACCGGGGAGCTTGAAATAATTGAATTATAGTAAAACCTATGGAATATATTATTGAATCGGAACGATGCAGGCTCCGCGAAATGAATGCAGGTGATGCTGCAAAAATTTATGAGCTGAATCTGCATCCCGATATTTTTCCCTTTACCACCGACCCGCCGTTTGAATCCGTAAACGCAGCACGTGATTTTATAATGCAGTATGATGCCTATTCAAAAAACGGTATGGGCCGGTGGGCAGTTGAGCTTAAATCAACCGGAGAATTTATTGGTTGGTGTGGCCTTAAATTTCATGCTGATGAAAATGAAGTGGATGTTGGTTACAGGCTGTTGCCCGAATTCTGGGGAAAAGGATATGCCCCGGAAACCGGCCTTGCCTGCTGCGCATGGGGATTTAAAACTAAAGGATTGAAAAGAATCGTTGCACGCGTCCATCCTCAAAACATACGGTCTATTAAGGTGGCGGAAAAAATGAATATGTTTTATGAAAAGGATATTTTTTATAACGGAGTTCCCTGGAAGAATTTCGTGCTTTTAAATCTGAAACAATATTGATTAAACTTTTTCTTTCTTAAAAAATTCAATGAGCATTTTGCGCAGAATCTGCAAATCACATGCTTCTAACGGATGAGGAGTATCTGCCAGGATACAACTTCTGCCTTCCGGAATCCATTGTGCTACTCTTTCGGTTTCTTCCGGACTGACCATCTTATCTCTATCTCCTACTGTGCAAATAACCGGGCACGAAACAGAATTAAAATCATTTTCTGTCATCGGATGATTTCCAAGATTAATCATAAACGTTGCTGTTTCTGAAACTATTTTCTTCCAATCCGCCGGATAGTGCAGTTTCCTTAAATTTTCTGTATACTGAGGAATCTTTTGCCGCATTACAACAGGATCCAGCATCGCGGCTTCCTTTGCGGCTGATTCCGGTGCCCAGTTAAATTTAGTTGCAAGCGTAAAAACCGAATTTACTTGGTGTGGATTTTTTCGCGCGTACGAAAGAGCAACATAACCACCCATACTATAGCCGAAAATATATGCATTCGGGATGCTATTTGATTTCAGGTAATTATCAATATCCTGTTCAAATATATCCAAAGAATATCCGGATTCAGGGATATCCCTGCCCCCATGTCCACTAAAATTTAACAAGTGTATTTTAAAATCATCCTGAACAGCTACTTGAAGTTGATTCATTTGTGCACTGCTTCCCAATGCACCATGCAATAACAACAAATGTGGTTTCGACCCCGAAAGTGATGTCATAGTGTTTGGAATTATTGCTAAGCTATCAGTTCATTTATCCGGGCTTCAGTCCGTACATCGAATTCATGAAAGATATCGCTGGTC
Source organism: Bacteroidia bacterium (assembly GCA_025450095.1). Next base: position 7,800 of record JANWID010000139.1, read on the forward strand.
ATTAAAGTTGTTTCCTGTTGCTGATAAGTTTTCTTTATTATTCCGTCACTAAGATAATGTATGCGGTCACAAAGCTTTCCCAAAGTCTCCAGCATATGAGAGGTAATTATGATGATTCGTTCCGGGCTGCGCAATTTCTCCAGTACGCGTGATAAGATTCGTGATGCTTCAAGGTCGAGACCGTTAAATGGTTCGTCGAGTAATAAAACCGGTTTACCTGACTTTAAAATCGCCATGAGTGCCAGCTTTTTTTTCATTCCAGTTGAATAATTTTCAATCAGGTCATCTAAAGGCAGGTTAAAAAGTTCAGCCCATCCTCCTGCATTAAAAAGTGTTTTCCCTTCGTTCCGAAACAATGACAAATATTCAATACCGTTAATGCCATGATAAAAAAATGGTTCTGTTTCCAGTAACATCAACATTTTTTTTGTCACTGGTAATCCGTTCCATGTTATCGTACCATTATCAGGTTTGATTATCCTTGATATTATTTTCAATAAAGTAGTCTTACCGGATCCATTCAATCCTACTAATCCATGTATCATTCCTGCTTCAATATTCCACGACAGGTTTTTCAATACCTGCTTATCACCGTAATTTTTCTGAAGATTATGAACCAAAATCATGCAACACCGGATTTAAATTGTGAATTGCCTTCCTATAATTTCGGAAGAATACCAGTACCGGAAGCGGCAATAAAAAAGGAAGAAATAATCCCAACATGCAAACAGAATTTAGTACACTACCCGATCGGTTTATCTCCCCCGGTTGCCAGACAGCATATTTTGAAACAACAAAAACAGCAAGATTCAATGAACCGAATACCATAAACAGAATCAGAACCCACCACCTTTCCGGGAAAAAAATACCTGCTGCTGTAATCACCGGAAGTATCGTTAGCAGATAAATGCGAACCTGGTTGTAAATTTTATTCCTGACAAAAACTTTTGCTCCCATTTGATAACTCTCTAGCATTTCCCTTGATTCTCCTTCTTCATAAAAAGAGGATAATGTTAACAGGAAAAACCAAAGTACAACAAGTGGAGCAAACGGTACCCAAACTAAAGCTATAGCTAAAATCCAAAGAAAAGCCAGTACAATCCCCATTTTACGAAGCCCCGATTTCCATTCAAAATTCGGATCCTTAACCAGTAGTTGAAAAAAAATAAGATGATTGCTTTTTTTAGCAGTGATCTTCCAGCATGAAATACAAAGAAGGATGACTGGAAGAGATAACAGTATCAGGAGGTTTCCAAAAAATAATGAAACTATAAACAGGGGAAGTGTGAGAACAAAATACTCAGCTAAATAAACAGACACCGGGTTTTCTGCAACAGCATTAATAAATCCATGATCACGGCGTGTATAATGAACGGAAGTAATCAACAAAGAAATAATTGCCAATGCATATAAAGAGCTTTCCCGCAATTGTTGAGCCTTGGAATAAAACCCGATTGCAAGCAGAAGAAAGAGCAGCAGAAAAAATGAGTATAATAAACCCATTGCCCGGATTTCTCTTTTAACCTGTGCCTTTCGTACCAGCAGGAAATCCAGGAACTGCATGATCAGTCGAGATTATGTACTATAAGCCCACTGCGTAGTTTGGGCTCGAACCAGGTTGTTTTTGGAGGCATAATTTTTCCGGTATCGGCAATATCGATGAGCTGCTTCATGGTAACCGGATATAATGCAAAAGCAATTTTCATTTCACCCGAATTAACGCGGCGTTCCAGTTCATCCAATCCTCTGAGACCTCCTACAAATTCAATTCTCTTATCGGTGCGAAGGTCACGGATATTCAATAAAGGATCCAGTATGCTTTCTGAAAGAATGGTCACATCCAGCACACCAATAGGATCCATATCATTATATGTTCCGGGCTTTGCAGTAAGTGAATACCATTTTCCATCGAGATACATTCCGAAATTATGCAAGCCTGAAGGCCGGTATACAGAGTTTCCTTTTTCTTCTATTTCAAATTTTTTCTTCAACTCTTCAACAAATGACGCAGCCGAAAATCCGTTCAGATCTTTAACAACGCGATTGTAGTCCATGATTGCAAGCTGATCATCCGGAAAATGTACTGCAAGGAAATAGTTGTACTCTTCATTTCCGGTGTGGCCCGGATTACGTTCCCGCATTTCCCTTCCAACTAAGGCAGCAGCAGCAGTACGATGATGTCCGTCGGCAACATAAGTAGATTTGATTTTAGAAAATTCAAAAATGATCTGCCGGATGATGGCATCATCTTTTATTACCCAAAAAGTGTGGCTGATTCCATCATCTGCTGTAAAGTTATATTCGGGTTGTCCCATTATAACCTGGTTTACTAATTCATCCAGTGATGAAACTTTGGGATATGCAAAGAACACCGGTTCGTAATTAAGGTGACTGTATCTCACGTGATTTTTGCGGTCTTCTTCTTTGTCGGGCCTGGTTAATTCGTGTTTCTTTATTACATCATTAAAATAATCATCAATTGATGCGCATCCTACAATGCCGTTTTGTTTCCTTCCATTCATGGTCTGCTGATAAATGTAAAGGCATTCCTTATTTTCGGAGAAGAAAATACCATCCCGAATCATTCGGTCAAAATTTTCCTTTCCTTTCTTATATATCTCGGGGGCATAATGATCGAAATCATCCGGGAAATCTATTTCCGGCTTTATAATATGATAAAATGAATCAGGGTTTCCGGAACATTCAGCCCTTGCCTCCTTTTCATTAAGCACATCATAAGGCTTAGAAGCCACCTGTGCCACTTTTTCTGCTGTCGGGCGTATGCCCCTGAATGCTTTTAAGATTGCCATACTGAAACCATTATTGGGACGGCAAAGAAATAGCTTTTAAGACATTATTACAAGGACTCCGCTATAATAATTGAATAGGGCAGCCTGGTTAACGGCTCAAATTTATTACCGCTTGATCAGTAACCTAACCATTTGCTAAGTATTGTAAAAATTGCCCTGATGGTAGCCATAATTTTGAATCGAAATTGAAAGCAGCATTATTATCAGCATTATGAAAATGTTAAAATAATAAAAACTGCTAACCACTAAAATAACCGTTTAGTCACTCAATTCTAACACTAAGTTCAAACCATTCAAAACATCTTTGCCCTCATTAAACCACCAAACAAAATGAAAAAGACAATCTTCCTTATCGTAGCCAGTAAAATCCTGATAATATCGGCGTATGCTCAAACAATGCAGGCCAACTGGTCAGTTGCCGGCGGAGGATCCGGTAATGAACTCGTAAAGGAAATCTGCCTCACCAATGCAAATGAGCTCCTTGTTGCAGGAACATTTTCCGGATCAATGGATCTGGAAGGGACAACTTATAACAGTGTTGCCGGGGGAAGTGATATTTTCATTATTAAATACAACTCTTCAAATACGATTTCCTGGGTTAAAACTTTTGGTAACGCCTGTAATGAACAACTGGCTGGGATCACATCAGATGCTGCAGGAAACATCTATCTCACCGGTTCATTTTATAATTCATTGTCTATCGATAATACTACAGTGATGTCGGCAGGGTCAGAAGATTTATTTATTACTTCACTAAATGCGGACGGTAATCTGAACTGGCTACAATCCTATGGAAGTACCGGAACTGACGCAGGAACTGCAATTAAAGCATCACCTGATGGAACTGTAATACTTGCCGCTACACTCACTAATAATACTTTCCCTGTTGCAGACCAGGTTTCAACTGGTATCTCTGCAAACGTAGCTAAACTTACAGCTGCCGGAATTTTACTCTGGAGCAATTGTGAATCCGGTGATGCAACTGGTAATATCAGCATTGATGATATTGCGATTGATCCGTCAGGAACTGTATTTGTAACAGGAAGTTTTTTCGGAAATGTTGATGCCGGAGATAATGGTGCAATTTCATTGCAGTCAAATGTAAATACGCTCTGGGTAGGAAGTTATACGTCAGAAGGATCTGCGAACTACGTAAGCGTACCAGTAATGAACGCTTCCAATATGAATGGCGGCCGCGCGATTGCCTTAAACAATGATTCACACCCTATCGTAGCTGGTTATACCACCGGTGCAATAACAATAGGAAGCAACAGTTATCTATCGGCTGATTGTGATGTTATGTTATTTGAGCTTGATGCAACCGGTTCACCACTCTGGTCATCAGTTATTATTGCGCCGGGATATCAGCAACCCAACAAAATTGCATTGAACGATTTTGGTTCAGTCGGAATTACCGGATTGTATGTAGATAATTTTAACAACGGATCTGTAAATTTATCCAATATGGGAGGCAGTGATGGATTTTTCATGCTGTATGAGAATGGATCAATTGCAGGCCTGGAGACATTACAAAGCATAGGAAATGATAATGCACTAACTATTGTAGTCCGTGAAGAGGAATTTATTGTTGCAGGAAATTATTCAGGCAATTCCGCTTCAGTGATAAATCTCGGGAACTTGTTATACCAGTCAAACGGAGGCAATGATTTCTTTATGGTATCGTTTACCAAAAATCTATCTACCGGACTTTCATACCAGGAAAATAAAATTAAAGTGCAGGCTTACCCGAATCCCGCTTCATCGTATATAAATTTCTCTGGTAATTTCAGTTCAGAGAAGGCAAGCATTTTTGTTTATTCTGTAGAGGGCAGATTAGTTTTATCGACAATAGCTGATCCTGGATTTTCTTCAGAGATCACACTAAATACATCCGGACTTAACCCGGGTAATTATATTGCCGTGATTGATGATTCAGGTAATAAATCATCTGTATCATTCATGATCCGGTAAATTAACGCAACCTGAATTGGCGACCCGGTTATTTGATAGCCGGGTTTTGCTGTTTATATAAATTAAGAAAATGGTACTGAAAAAACATGGATTGTATTTTAAACAGAAAACTAGTAAGAAGAGGAGGCTTTTACAATATATTATTGATCAATTCTTAAAAAGCTGCACCACTTTAGTTGCAAGTTCAATTCCGATTCTTTCCTGTGCTTCTTTTGTGGAGCCGCCGATATGAGGAGTCAGTAAAACCCTGGGATGCTCTCTGAGTTCTTTACGTATCAACGGCTCTCCTTCAAAAACATCGAGAGCAACGTTTGAAATATGATTCCTGTTCAGCGCTTCCAGTAAAGCGGTTTCGGAAAGCGCTCCTCCCCTTGCGGTATTTACCAAACCAACGCCTGGTTTCATCATAGCAAGTTCTTTAGCGCCGATAATAGGTTCAGATCCTTTCGGAAATGGCACATGTAAGGTGATGTATTCGCTTTGCCTGAGCAGATCTTCAAATGGAACACACTTCACAAGGATGGTTAATGGAGTATTATCCGGGGTTCTGAAAAAATCCATCTCAATCCGGATGTCCATAGCGTGCAGTTTAAATGGCAACACTTTCATGCCGAGTCCTAGCGCCATGCGTGCAACAGCCTGCCCGATTTTCCCGAAGCCTATAATTCCAAGAGTTTTACCCCGGAGTTCCGTGCCGGAAGAATATCTTTTTTTAAGAGTTTCAAATTGTTCGCGCGTATCGCACCCTGGCATAGAACGGTGCGCATCATATAGATGTCGACTCATTGAAAACAGGCTCGCAAATACAAGTTCTGCAACCGATTGTGAACTTGCTTCGGGAGTATTCACAACATGAACTCCCTTATCCTTCGCATATGCCACGTCGATATTGTCCATCCCCACTCCTGCCCTTCCGATTAGTTTCAGATTATTGCAAGCATCGATGTGTTCTTTTCTAACTTGTGTGGCGCTCCGCACCAGGATTCCATCAAAATTCTTTAATCCCTGAACAAGATTTTCCTGTGGAATTTTCTCTGTGCTTATTTCAAATCCTGCATCAGTAAAAATTTTTTTTCCTGCAGCATCAATGCCATCATTGGCTAAAATACGAATCATGATTATTTTTTTAAATACAGCATTCGAAAACTGATCATACTGTTTTCATTGCAAATTCTTTCATCAGCCCGGTCAATGCCTTAACACTTTCAACAGGCAGTGCATTATAAAGTGAGGCACGGTAACCTCCCACGGAACGGTGACCCTTAAGTCCGATAACTCCTGCAGCTTTCAGTATACTGCTGAATTCGTCCTCCAATTCTGGTTTTTCGAGCAGAAAGCAGGCATTCATATCCGAACGGACTTCTTTAGCTGCCGTTCCTCTAAACAAAGGATTGGAGTCTATTTCGGCATATAATAAATCCGATTTCTCCCTGTTGATCTTTTCAATTGCGGGAACACCACCGATTGATTTCAGCCATTCGAGTGTAAGCATGCAAACATAAATCGGGAAAACCGGGGGTGTGTTGTAAAGTGAATCTGCTTCGATATGGGTCTGGTAATCCATCATGGTAGGAAGTGTTCTTCCCGATTTACCACAGATACCGTTTTTAATGATAACGAGAGTAACTCCTGCCGGTCCCATATTTTTTTGTGCCCCGGCGTAGATCAGGTCAAAGGCAGAAACATCAACAGGTCTGCTGAAAATATCACTCGACATATCACAAACCACGGGTACCGGTGATTTGGGGAATGATTTCATCTGTGTACCGTAAATGGTATTGTTAGATGTGATGTGCAGGTAAGCCGCATCAGCAGGAATGTTATACTCCCCTGGGATATATGAAAAATTTTTATCCTTTGAAGACGCAATAATTTCTGTAGTCCCCTGGATCTTCGCTTCTTTTATGGCTTTACTTGCCCACACTCCCGATTCCACATATGCGGCTTTCCCTCCTGTTGGTAAAAGATTCATAGGAACCATCGCAAATTGAGTGCTGGCACCTCCCTGTAGAAACAGGATGGAATAATTATCCGGAACCTGCAGTAATTCCTTAACCAGTGATTTGGCATTTTGCAGGATTGCTTCGAAATCTTTACTACGATGAGATATCTCCAGAAGTGATAAACCGGAACCGTTAAGATCTATAACGGCTTCCGCCGCTTTTTTAAGTGCGCTTTCAGGAAGGATGCCAGGTCCGGCTCCAAAATTGTGCTTTTTCATAGAATCAGTTTTATACAATGCAAATTAACAAAATTGAAATGTGCCTTACATTTTGGGAAATCAAATTCATTTCCTTTCACCAGGATTACGCATATCCAGGTTTGATTTATAGTGCCAAAGACCTTTCTTGAACTGGTAACCATCATAAGTAAAATCGGGTCCGTAATGCTGGTATTGTCCCTTTAAGGAAGGTGATGAAGGAGACAAATGATCAAATACGATCATTTTCTTTTTCTTTTCATACCGAAGTAACATTACAGCCTGGGCGTTGAATTCAAAAATTACCCGGTGCTTTTTGGTTTTACCATCAGTGAAGACAGGTAACCCGAATGTAACATCATTAAATTCATCGAATGCAATTACATCGATGACTTTGCGTGTGCTCATGCGGTTGTTTCCTTTCCATCCAACGACAAAATAATATGTTTTCTTTTGAATCTTCTTTTCAAAAATATCATAGTAAATTGCCCCATACCAGGTATCAGGTCTAAGTTCTGCTTTCTCAGCTTCTGATGATGTGGTATCAGTTTCAATCAATCCTGTGGTTTTAAGCTTACCGGAAACAGAATTGTGAAACTGAAGTATTCCAAAATGCCGGAATGTGCCATCCTTACGGGATGCGATGAGCCAGGTATAAATACGTAATTTCCCGTCCGGTGAATTTTTAACAGAGATTGATTTCAGGGAATCAAAAGGGTATTTGAAAGTTGCCTCATCACTCAGAAGATCGAAAAAAACAGGATTGAACGCCGCCAGAGCAGCTTCACGCACCGGGTCAGTACTTCCTCTCGATATGCTGTCGGCAAGTTGCTTCAGTTGTAGCTCGGTTTCCCTGATTTTTTCATTCGATAACCCGGTAGATTGTGCTGCTGTAAATAAAGGAACCAATACCAACCATAATATCGCGGATCCAGTTTTCATCTTCAGAAAATAGCTGCTCGGATTCAGTTGTAACTCAGGTTAAAAAAAAACCGCTCCTGCCTCTGATGGAACGGTTTTAAATATTTTTTGGTATCGGGAATCACACATGCATGCGGCTTTTCTTTGCCAATAATTCATCTTTGCTTTCACGAACATTTTCATCGTCAACGCAACAGTCTACAGGACAAACAGCAGCACACTGCGGTTCATCATGAAAGCCTACGCACTCGGTGCATTTATCTGAAACAATGTAATATACATCCATGGAAACAGGAGGTTGCGGAGCACTGGCATCCACTTCAGAACCATCCATTCTGGCGAACATTCCTTTAACAGTGGTTCCATCAGAAAAACGCCATTCTGCACCACCCTCGTAAATTGCATTATTGGGACATTCTGGTTCACATGCACCGCAGTTGATGCATTCATCGGTAATCTTGATTGCCATAATAATTCTTTTAGTTATATTTTTGAACCACAAATATAAATACAATTGTTTCCGTTTCAAGGATTCATATAAAAATTCATGCATCGTAAGGAATATCTGGCGGCCTGGAAAAGTACTGGCGAAATTATAAAGCAGTTACTTGACGGATCAGCTCCTGAAAAATGGAGTGGTGAATTTGAATCCGTTATGCGGGAGGCTGAAATGGCCAACCCTTGGTTTACATCTAAGCAGGTTATCACGGCCATGGAGGGAATAAGCAGGCTGTTGGATTCAATGATCCTGGAAAAATGGTCAGCACGCTACCCTGAAAAAATACAGGATTCCAGGAAGGTCGGCGTCATTATGGCAGGCAATATTCCCCTTGCAGGATTTCATGATTTTTTATGCGTTCTGTTATCGGGCTACAACATTCACGCTAAATTATCCTCATCTGATCCGGTTCTTTTGCCATTTATTTCGAAGATTTATTTTTCATTTATGCCGGAAGCGAAAACCCGTGTTGCTTTTGTAAGTCATCTTCGAGAAATAGATGCCGTGATTGCCACCGGCAGCAATAATACATCCCGCTATTTTGAGTATTATTTCGGAAAAATACCCCATGTTTTCCGAAGAAACAGGAATTCAGCTGCTGTGATTTCAGGAAGTGAAAATGAATATGATTTTCTTCTCCTGGGTCGGGATATTTTTACCTACTATGGCCTGGGGTGCAGGAATGTTTCTAAATTATTTGTTCCCGCTGGCTATGATTTTGGTGAATTTTTTCACAATATGACTGGCTTTGATGATGTAATGCAGCACAACAAATACATGAATAATTTCGATTACCACCAGGCACTTTTCCTGATGAACAGGCAACCTTTTCTGACTAATAATTTCTTGATACTGACAGAAAATTTAATGCTGGCTTCCCCGGTTAGCGTTCTTCATTATGAATTTTACAATGATGAAAAAGAGCTTCAGCAAAGGCTCATCGACCTGGAACCAGAATTACAATGTGTTGTCAGTAAAAAAGGACCCATACTCCCGGGCAATTCACAACTACCCGCGGTGGATGATTACGCCGATGGCGTTGATACAATGGAATTTTTGCAATCATTATAAGAGGATTTTTTATGATTCGAAAGATCTCTTATGATTGATTTTTTATGATTTATTCTACCTCATAAGCCCCCAGGTCGGGAGTTGCGGTCCTGTTTATCCCCCTGATATCATTTATCAGTATACTACCGTTCACAAAATTCACATCACCATAATCTTTTGCAGGTGATGCCGACTGCAGCTGATAATCATCCTCGGCCGGATTTACAAAAAGCGGATCCATATTGAGTAAAATGTTTGTAAAGTTTGAAGGTGTGGTATCAATTTCTGATCTCAACAATACATTATTAAAATGATGGCTGTTGGAATTGAACTGGTAATCGATTTCAAGTTCTTCCTCGTTATTCCCCCAGATAATACAATTATTAAAATCGGCTTTAGATAAAGGAAACTCCACAAAATTCTCCGCATCATCAACTCCATAATCATTCATATATACCGAAGGCGTACTGCGTTGACTGTTATTCCAGTAATTGGCAATGGTACAGTGTGTGAATTCGTATCCTCCTCCACGGGTTAACGCTACTGCATATTGGCCGCACCGGGAAATCACGGTATTTCTTACCTGTACATTGTAATAACGGGTGAACATTCCAAAACCGCTGGCATTATAAATAATTGTATTGTTAACCTCCAGGTTTTTGGGTCCAACAGTATCCAGTAATGATTCCGCCTGGATGCCAATAAATGAATTTCTGATCTCGGCATAATTGATAATATTATTCGCACTTCCCTCATTAATCCAGATCCGATCCCATTGTCCCGGAATATCCTGGTAATATGATTCCCTCCGGATTCCCTGAAATAAAACAGGTTCTGACTGGTTGCCGTTTACCTCAAGGGTTCCTCCCTTGTAAATCCACAGACCGCAATTATTGGCAAAATAAATTTTAGTACCTGGCTCAATGATCAGCTTTTGAGTTTCATCCACTACAGCATAACCTCCCCAAACTACATATGGTGTATCCTTTGTCCATGTTATTATTGCATTTTCAGCGGTATCCAGCAAAGCATATTTGAGATAACCTCCTGATACACCGAGAACCTGGTCAGCAACAATGAAACGGGCTTTTTGTCCGAAAGCCACCAGGTCCACATCCTGTAGGTTCCCATTTGTTTCAAATAATATGGAATCCTGAATGATGTACGGAGTAGCCTGATCAGCTGGATTCACAGTAACTTCAACAAAAATATACAGGCTGTCATCTCCCGGAATTTCAATATTGTAAAAATTTTTTCCAGGGACACCATCAAGATTTAACCGGTAAGTGGACGCACTGCCACCGGCAAGTATAATGGAAGAAATTTTAAGTGGCCGGTTGTTCCGATTATAGATTTTTAGCTGGCGAGTGGTGGAACCCAGACTTGCGAAAACGGTATCAAACATTACCGTATCATCCGAAAATTCCAGCTTCGCTGAAGAATCGGTCAGGATATCCTCTTTTTTACAGGAAATAACTGCTATGAGCAGCAGTAACATTAAGAAAGGCAGGGAATTGAATTTCATAGAACCAGCGGCCAAATATACGCACTTGCATAAACTCCAAGCATAATTGGAATATTGTATTTTAGTATTTGATTTTCAATATTATAAATAAATTACATGCAAAGACTGGAATTTCAACCAGTTTACTTTGCGATTTTGCTGGTTTGATGTATCTTTGCACTCCATTTGAAAAAGTAACATGAAAAAGGACCTTCATCCAAAAAATTATCGACTGGTTGTATTTAAAGATATTTCCTGTGATTATTCATTCTTAAGCCGTTCCACTGTTGATACCAAGGATACAGTGGTTTGGGAAGATGGAAAAGAATACCCACTGGTGAAGCTTGAAATTTCACACATGTCACATCCGTTTTATACAGGTAAAATGAAGCTGGTAGATACAGCAGGTCGCGTGGATAAATTCCGCAACCGCTATAAAAACCGTGGGGAAAAGTCAGAACAACAGTAATTTCAGGTATTTTATCTGATAGCATAAAGTCCCTTCCGGGACTTTTTTTTTAGTCTTTATTTGTGAATTTTGAACTCCAGTGATCCGAACATCCCATGACGAACACAGTCCTCTTTGATTTTAACCGGAAATCGCTTTTACCATTTACGTTTACAAGACCTGTAGCTGACATCCGCATCGGGATTCTTACTCTGAAGGAATTCTGGGAACTGTTTCTGGAAGAGCAGACTTCTTATATGACGGAAAACTATCTGAGTAAAAAATATCCCGTATGGAAAGAAGGCGAAAACCTGTTCATAAATGGTGCTGTTATCCCAACCCAGGAACTCACTGAAGCTGCACGGAAACTGACTCTGGGACAACGACTGGTACAAAATGGTATTCCCCTGGCTGCTTTTGCCGAAGGATGGCCTGATCCCGCATCACCTTATGGAAGGTTTCGTGATATTGAATTCGGTGGAAACATTACACTCATTACTAACTGCTGGGATATTTTCATGCTAAATGAAACTGTAATGCAGCAGCAATTCCGGATGATTACCCATGGAAGAAAATCGGCTCCGCTGAGTAATTCAAATAAATTGATAGCTCCTCAAAATATTTTTGCTGAACCAGGTGTTAAGATGGAATGCGCAGTGATCAATGCTTCTGCTGGTCCTGTTTATCTCGGAAAAAATTCAGAAATCATGGAAGGTGCTTTGATCCGTGGTCCATTTTCATTGGGTGATGGTGCCACAGTGAAAATGGGCGCTAAAATTTACGGAGCCACAACCATAGGTCCGAATTGCAAAGTTGGCGGTGAGATCACCAATTCAGTATTATTCGGATATTCCAATAAAGCTCATGATGGATTCCTGGGTAATTCTGTGATTGGAGAATGGTGCAACCTGGGGGCTGATACAAATAATAGTAATCTGAAGAATAATTATTCAACTGTTCAGGTTTATGATATAGAAAACCAAAAGATGATTTCCTCGGGCTTAACTTTCTGTGGATTGTTTATGGGTGATCATTCAAAATGTGGAATCAATACGATGTTTAACACCGGAACTGTTGTCGGAGTATGTGCTAATATTTTTGGTGCTGGTTTTCCACCGAAATACATCCCTTCATTCTCATGGGGAGGCTTTGATGGTGCTCCCGCGTTTCAGTTTGATAAGGCAGCGGAACTCGCCCGCCAGGTATTCAAACGACGTGAAATAGAATTCGACCAGGTTGAAGAAGCCATCCTGAAATCGGTTTTTGATATGACAGAAAGTCGCTAAAATAGGTGTCAGCAACTTTCAAAAAAATTACTTCTTATTGTTTAAAAATCAAATAATTAAGATTACAATAGGTACTTTATCAACAGTTCCCCTTATTGGCATATCTATTGACCGGAATTTGGGAACTATTAAAATAACGTCAAAATGAAGCCTACCTGCCATTTTGACCTCAATCCATTACTACATGTTCGATAACGGCAATACCCACCGGATTTACGGAATTTCAGGAATATCAGATGACGAACCGGATTTGATTCCATTGCTTTC
>JANWID010000140.1 GCA_025450095.1 Bacteroidia bacterium
AATCACGGCCAGCGGGTCAGGTTCACCGGTTATATTTTTCAAGCGAACAACTTCAGCCGATTTCTTGAGGAAATCAACTGCTATGTAAGCATCCCGCTGGAAAAATCTTGATTTGCGCATGTTCTTCAATGAGATCCTGCTGGATGTCAGATTAGCAACACAACCATTATCGAACTCAATACGTGCGTTTGCAATGTCCGGGGTATCGCTAACCACGGCAACACCACTGGTACTGATTTTCCTGATAGGAGATTTTACCACACTCAGGATAATATCTATATCATGGATCATGAGATCAAGCACCACGGAAACATCTGTTCCACGCGGATTAAACTGAGCCAATCGGTGTGTTTCAATGAACATGGGAGAAGAGATATATTCACGGGCTGCCTGGAATGCAGGATTAAACCGCTCTACATGTCCGACCTGGACTTTCACTCCGGCTTCTCCCGCAAGGGCCATCATTTTACGTGCTTCATCCACTGTATTGGCAAGTGGTTTTTCAATAAAAATGTGCTTTGACTTTTGGAGAGCGCTAACAGCACAATCATAATGCGACAGGGTAGGAGTAACTATATCCACAACATCGCAGCGGTCGATCAGTTCATCCAGTGTTCCAAACGAATATACTCCAAGTTCAGAGGAAACCTTCCGGCTTGTTTCCTCATCCTGATCATAAAACCCAACAAGTTCAAAATCCGGAATTTCCCTAATCAGCCTGATATGTATTTTGCCCAGGTGTCCGGCCCCTAAAACCCCGATTTTCAGCATTTTGAAATTTTCAGCAAAAGTAACCCTTTTTGACGAATCTGAAATGATTATTTTTGTGAAGGATATCGCTTTTACAAACGGTTTCGTGAACAGAGATAACAGGTTCTTTCCCACATGATAGACGATAGTTTGAGGCACCAGGGTATGCGCAGAAAGCTGGTGGAAGAAATTCGCAAAAAAGGTATTTCAAATGAGATGGTATTACAGGCCATCGGGTCTGTTCCACGTCATCTTTTTCTGGATAATGCCTTTCTTGAATTCGCATACCAGGATAAGGCTTTTCCCATAGAAGCCGGTCAGACTATTTCCCAGCCATATACGGTAGCCTACCAAAGTCAGCTCCTGCTTCCGGAAAAGGGGATGAAAGTTCTCGAAATCGGTACCGGTTCAGGTTACCAGACAAGTATCTTGTTTCTGTTGGGACTTAAAGTTTTTTCGATTGAACGGCATAAGGTACTTTATAGCAATACTCAGAAATTGATGAATGAGTTAAATTATAATATCCGGCTTTTTTATGGGGATGGATTTAAAGGGTTACCCGCTTATGCGCCATTTGATCGTATATTGATAACCTGTGGCGTTAAGGAAATTCCTACAGAACTGGTTCGCCAACTAAAACAGGGTGGAATTATGGTTCTGCCATTAGGTCCGGAAAATGAACAAGTTATGACAACAGTCATTAAAAAGGATGATCAGAATACTGAAATAATATCTTTGGAGCGTTTTCGGTTTGTACCGATGTTGGAAAATAAGGCGCCATGAAGGATTAGTATGTGCATAATTCTGTTAACAAGTCTTTTAGGCAAATGTCTTCCGGATTTTTAGGTGCTTAACTTTGATGGCTGAAAACAAAAAAAAAGACACTATGAAAAAAAACCTGCTATTTATTCTGTTAGCGATAACATCAAACATCGCGGTTGCTCAGAATTTATCTAAGAACGGCCACCAGATTACTCCAGAACCTGGTGAATGGGGATTAGGAATTGATGTAAACCCATTCTTTGAGTACTTCGGTAATATGTTCAACGGTACTTCGGATAACAGTGCTCCGGGCTGGAATTACACAACCGATCAGCCAATTCCTATGACCATCACAGGATTGATGATTAAGGATGCAACAACTGCCTACCGTGCTCGTGTCAGAATAGGAACAGGCTCTCAAACACAGGTCAGCGTAATTGACCGTGATGGCAGCACAGCGAATCCTCCTGCAACTGTTGAAGATGAAAGAAAATCAAGTTCGACCAATATTATCATTGGTGCTGGTCTTCAAAAAACCCGCGGAAAGCATCGGCTTCATGGAATTTATGGCGCTGAAATCCTGATTGGTTCCGGAAATGGTGGTAAAACTGAGTATGATTATGGTAATCCGTTTAATTTGGATTCTACAACAATTGGTAACCCGGTTGGAGCGCCTTATGGTCAAACTACTATTACTGATTGGTCGAGCGGAGCAGGTAATCAAATGACTGCCAGTTCCCGCACAACAGAATCAAAAAGTGGCAATACGTTCTACCTGGGACTCCGTGGTTTCATTGGTATTGAGTACTTCTTCGCCCCTAAAATTTCAATCGCTGGTGAATTTGGCTGGGGACTTGGCCTTGCTTCAACTGGTGAAGGCGAAGAAAAAACTGAATCGTTTGACCAGGGAACTGATTTGGTTAACGCGTTTGATGACAGTGTTCGTTCAAACACGTCTAAAACAGGAAAATCTTCCACTTTCGGACTTGATAACGATTCTGGTAATCCATTCAGCCCAGGCTCCGGTTCACTTCGTATGACATTTTACTTCTGATAATAAATTTTCAAATAAAAAAGGGCTGTCTGTTCAGACAGCCCTTTTTTATTGCTTAGCCGCGAAATAATTCCAGGTTTATTTGCCAGCCGTTTCTTTAAATTTCTTATCAAGTATTTCCCTCAGCGTTTCAACCTCGATGCGTTTGGCGATAATCACCTTCTGCTCATCCAGTAAAAAAATCTGCGGAGTTGTGGTGATATCAAATTCATGACGGAAATTATTATGTAGCTGAGGATCTGCTACGTTTATGAATTTTAGCTCTTTCTCCTTAATGAACTTTTTCCATTTATCCATTTCAACTTCTGTACAAACGGCATAGACTTCCAGACCTTTTCCTTTCATTTCATTGTAAAGATCACTGAGTTTTGGAGTGATTTTCTGACAATGACCACAGTCAGGATCCCAGAAATACAATACGGTATATTTAGTCTTGATGTCATACAAAGCATGAGGCACATTTGAACTATCGTTCAGCACCAGATTTTTTACTTTTTTACCGATGAGGATCGGTTTTAAAATTTTGGCCCGGTCCTGAATCTTAAAAAGCTGTGCTTCATCTACCCAATACGCTTTTTCCTTTGTATAATATGTTTCCGCCATATGCACAAACACAGCATCCATTCCCATAATATTGGATGTTTCATATGTATTGGTAATCCACCATACAACATACTTAAACATTTCTGATCCCGGTTTAAGCCTGGCAATAAGACTATCCGCTTCCTTATTAATAGAGTCGGGCATTTGCAGGGTCATTTTCTTGAAGTATTGTTCCAGCTTAGGATGAAGTACAGGAGTGTATAATAAACGATCATCCTGAAGGTCGATGTTGTCGAAATAATGTTGCTTGTAATAATTATACAGGAAAATGGAATCTTTAGTGCCGTCTGGATTCAAAGGTGCGTCAGGAAGCGGAACTTCGGTGGTAGCCTTGAAAACCTTGGTGAGAAGAAAATCCGGATTTTTGGTTTCCAGGTTGTTTTTATAATTGAAAACAGCAGAGTCAATCGCTGCCATTTTAGCCCGAATGGGTTCAGCTTTTTCTTTATCGTTTTTAACCTGCTCATATTCTGCACGAAGTGGTTCAATTTCCTTAGATTTTCCATTTATGAAACGGAGATAATCATAAAAGAGCTCATTATCGGTAGAACCCTTAATTTTCATATCCTTCACATATTCTTCCGAAGTAGTTTCAACACTGAATTGTTGTTGCTTGTCAATGATGATTTCAAAATATTTTTTTCCCGGAAGAACTACCAGGTATATACCTCCGGGTAATTTTTCAGACCCTTTACAAGTTAAATTTCCCTGGGCATCTGCATTACAGGAATCCTTCAGGTATTGTTTTTCCCCAAAATAGTTAGCCAGATAACAAAGTGAATCACGCAGGCCCGAGATTTTTACTTTTACGTTGTATCCTTCCTGTGAAAAAGCAGGAAATGAAACCAGGAGAATTCCTGCCAGGACAGGCAGCAGTTTTTTTAATCGCATAATAAGTTTGTTTTTATAAACAGGTGGCAAAATTAACGATTGACATGATGAAGAAACAATGAAACGAAGCTGATTTTCACAGGTTAACCCTCGAAAGACGTCCAAGCCGGCTAATTATTCCGGATTTAAAGAATATTCATACGTTCCGGTGTTAGAAACTTCATCTTCAAGCCGGATCCGGATTTGGCCCGGGATTGCTCCCTGGGGAATATCCTCCGGATAAATAACAAGACCATTTCGGGATGAATTATATGCTGCCGGAACCCATTTTCTGTTAATCAGGCAGGAATAACTTTTTAAACCGGAAAATTCATTTTCCAGGGGAATAAAGATTTTCTTTCTGCCTGTAAAATTATCTGGTTCCCATTGTGGTTTTTGAGCTCTTGGAGGAGAAGTATCCTGCATAATAACATAACTGCCCATATTCCGGACGTTGAAATACATAACTTTTTTCCGGAGTGTTCCGGGAATAACACTTTGATATCCGTGTTTATAATTACGCGCTACAACCAGCTTCGACTTATCCCTGACTCCTTTTAACGTACATTTCATACTAACAGAAATTGATTCATTTACAGGAATGTTATCGGGGGTCAGCGTTAAAACAGGTGAAAATGATTTCTTGCGTGTTTCCGGATCAGACTGTTCGGTAATATTTAAATAAACAGATTCATAAAATGCTGCCGGCGGAATATCAATAGTGCAATGCTTGAGCTTTATCTTTTTTGGTTCTCCGAAAGTGAAGTGTTCTTTTTCACTCAATTTTACTTCCCGAGTATTTTGTATTTTCCGGATGAAACAGCGGGCTTCTGATGTATTACCGGAAGCATCTTTAATTTCCAGGCGCAACCGGAAAACATTGTTAGTCTTAATTTCTATCAGCCCTTTTGAATTCCTGTAAAAAGGCAGCTTATTCCCCGCCATAACATAAAACAAAGTCACT
Source organism: Bacteroidia bacterium (assembly GCA_025450095.1). The sequence continues at coordinate 5,004 of JANWID010000140.1, forward strand.
TCACGACCGGTTTCAGAATAAAATTCATAATCGAGAAATACCTGCACTGTCCGTGTCTGTGAAAAAGAAAAGCTATCGATTGCAAATGTGAATGCCAGTGAATCATCTACGTATAAACGTCCTGAATTAATTCCTATATGATTCGGATCGTTTCCTGCCAGGTCGAATGCTTCTACTCCTACAAAATAAGGACCTGCAACGGAAATGGTGTCACTTATTCTGGTCTTGCTGCCGGTACCCTGTTCCAGGATATGTTTTGAACTTCCGGTTAGTCCCCCTAAAGGTCCCGGCTCATAAATAATCAATGAAGAAATTATGGGTGGAATGGTATCGTTAAGTCGGTAGCCTGCTATTACCGGATTAAACGGTAATTCAGATCCGGTATGACGGGTTTCAAAATGCAGATGCGGGCCGGATGAAGATCCGGTATTTCCGGAAAATCCTATGAGTTCTCCTTTTGTAACCGGAAATAGTTTTGGATCCGGGAAAATTTCGATCTCATATTGTTGCTTTGATTCCTGTATTTTCCGGATCGTATCTTCCAGGGTATGAAAAAACTTTCGCAGATGACCATATACAGTCACCACACCTCCGGGATGTGTGAGATAAATAGCTTTCCCATAACCACCGGAGCTGATTTTTATTCTCGATACATAACCGTCATCAACTGCCAGAACCGGTAATCCCTCCAGTTCCCTGGTTTTATAATCTATTCCTGAATGAAAATGATTCCCCCGTGGTTCACCAAAATTCCCGGATAAATTTTGCGTGTTCCAGAGCGGATCAATACCAGAAAATTGTATTGCAGATTTTGATTGGTTAACGGATTGTGAACAACATTCATTTGAAAAAATAGTCATGAATAACCATAACATAAGTGCAAGACTGAATAAACCAGTGCACGGAATTTTCAAAGTGCTGTGAATAACTCCCGGTGATTTAAGCAACCTTTTGAATTATTTATGTTAAGTTTAGGGATTAACTAACTTTGTTGCACTAATGCATGCGGATATGGATGACAATCTCCGGCAGTTAAAGGAACTGAAATTTAAGGTCGAAAAATTAATAAATTTGCATGAACAGCTTTCAAAGCAACATGATCAATTACAAATAACTAATAATCAATTAACTCAGAAACTCGAAAAACAAGAAAATCAAATCGCTGAATTAACGGAAACCAACAGGGTTATCCGCATGGCGCAGCGAATTTCCGGGTCAGATCAGAATACCCGGGATATAAAGCTGAAAATCAACGAATATATCCGTGAAATAGACAGGTGCATTGGCCTGATTAACCGCTGAAACAGGCATGGACGAGATTTCAATAAAGGTTACCATAGCAAAGCGGCAATACCCGCTGAAAATCCAGCGTTCTGACGAAGAAAGGGTCCGGAAAGCGGAGCAGATGCTAAATGAGCGGATCACTGAATATGAAAAACAATATTCCGCAAGTGATAAACTGGATATTCTGACTATGTGCGCACTGCAATATGTTACAGAATTGGTTAATTTTACGGAAGACTCGAAACTTTCAGCGACACAGGCATCTGGTGCCATTTCTGAAATTGACCGGATGGTTGCAGAAAGAATCAGACTCAATAGCGTTCATTGAATTCAAGGGACATTTACTTACGGCTTGCCGGAAGTAAACCATTACCCGCTTAAATTCTGATCATTGTTTTAAACTCAACATTAATCAATTGGGGATTAAAGCTCTGTTACCCTATTGCAGGCCTTGACCGTTTATCCCTGATAAACGGATTTCCCCCCCGGGGAACATTGGAAGCAAGAAATAACAGGCATCCCCACCCATGTCGAATGGGGTTTAAAATAACTCAGGATTTAATGCGGGTTTTTAATTATATAACAATTACACAACAGATTTAATCAATTTTTTAACAGAATTACAGAAATGGAAGATTACGTATTGTTAATAGTATCAACTGTGGGAGCACTAACTGTGGGAGGACTGCTTACCTGGCTGATGATGCGCAATCAGAATATCAATCTTGAAAAAGCTGCACAGGAAAAAGCCAACGCTATACTGAAAGAGGCAGAAGCAAAAGCAGAGCTTGTCAAGAAAGATAAGATGATGGAAGCGAAAGAGAAGTTCTACCAGCTAAAGACCGAGCACGAAAAAACCATAGGAGAAAAAGACCGGAATATTCTGTCAGCAGAAAACCGGATCAAACAGAAGGAAAATTCCGTATCCCAGAAAATGGAACAGGTGCAACGGAAACAAACGGAGGTCGAAAATCAACAGAGCAATCTTAAAAACCAGCTTGAAAGTCTTGAACTCCGTAAAGAAGAGTTGGACAAAATGCATCACAAACAGGTAGTCGCCCTTGAAAAAATTTCAGGGCTGTCGGTCCAGGAAGCTAAGTCACAGCTTGTGGAAGCTCTCAAAGCAGAAGCCAAGACAGAAGCTCATTCCTTCATTAAAGAAATTATTGATGAAGCAAAACTGACAGCGAATAAGGAAGCTAAGCGCATCGTTATTCAAACCATCCAGCGCGTTGCAACGGAACAAGCTATTGAAAACTCAGTTACAGTTTTCAATATCGATAATGATGATGTTAAAGGCCGCGTAATAGGACGGGAAGGGAGAAACATCCGGGCACTTGAAGCTGCCACCGGAATCGAAATAATAGTAGATGATACTCCTGAAGCGATCATCCTTTCCGGATTTGATCCTATCCGGCGTGAGCTTGCGCGACTTGCATTGCATCAGCTGGTAACAGATGGAAGGATACATCCCGCACGTATCGAAGAGGTGGTTGTTAAAGTTCGCAAACAACTCGAGGAAGAAATTATTGAAGTTGGAAAACGAACCACGATCGATCTTGGAATTCATGGTCTTGCACCAGAATTAATCCGGATGGTGGGAAGAATGAAATACCGTTCTTCATACGGGCAAAATCTTTTACAGCATTCACGGGAGGTTGCCAACCTTTGTGCTATCATGGCAACAGAGCTCGGTTTGAATGTTAAGCTGGCAAAGCGTGCCGGACTGTTGCACGATATCGGCAAAGTTCCGGATGATGAACCGGAATTACCGCATGCAATACTGGGAATGAAACTTGCCGAAAAGCATAAAGAGAATCCAGAGGTTTGTAATGCAATCGGGGCACACCATGACGAGATCGAGATGACCAGTATGATTTCACCCATCATCCAGGTTTGTGACGCAATTTCAGGAGCACGACCCGGTGCACGCCGTGAAGTAGTGGAACAATATATCAAGCGATTGAAAGACCTGGAAGCATTGGCATTGTCATACAAGGGTGTTGAAAAATCCTATGCGATTCAGGCAGGACGTGAACTTCGTGTAGTTGTGGAAAGTGAAAAGATCGATGACAAGACAGCTGAGTCAATGTCGTTTGAAATTGCACAACGCATCCAGACTGAAATGACTTATCCCGGACAAGTAAAGGTTACCGTTATCAGGGAAACACGTTCGGTGAATTACGCTAAGTAACCGGCAATTCTCCTTTGCGGGAGGCGCCGGAACGCAAACAGTTGCCGATGATCAGCAAGCTTTCACTCCGTTCAGGATTAGTACGCAATGTCCTTACGCTTTTCACCGGCTCTACCATCGCCCAGGCAAGTCCTGTTATTATTTCTCCCATCCTCACCAGGATTTTCCCGGTAGATGATTTCGCAACATTAACTGTTGTTACCACGCTCATCTCTTTACTTGGAGTCATTGTATGTGGTCGTTATGAAATTGCGGTGGGATTACCTGCAGATGACCAGGAAGCCCGGAAGCTTGTTTACCTGGCAATCGCAGTAGCGTTGATAACATCCTCTGTTGCGATGGTGTTTATGTTTTTCTTCAATCATCCGATAGCACGCCTTCTGAATAACGAAGCCGCTGCTCCATACTTGTTACTTGTACCTGTATCAGCATTGGTATATGGTATAAACCAGGCCCTCACGTATTGGAACATACGTAAAAGGAATTACGCCCTGATGTCCTCCTCAAGAGTAAGTCAGAGCCTTGTCAATTCAGGATCAAGCCTTGCTTTTGGATCATCATCATTCAGTTTTAACGGGCTTGTAATTGGGAATATCCTGGGACAGTTCACTGCCCTTGCTTATACATTCACCAGGACACTTCAGAAGTCGCGAATTACATTCAGTAAATCAGAGATCAGCAAACCCGAATTACAATCGCTTGCGCTGAAATATTCTGAATTGCCCAAGGTTAACGGGATACATGCATTAACGGATATGCTGCAATCAACAGGAGTCGTATTAATTATTTCATTTCTTTTCGGAAGCATCACGACCGGTCTGTATGGCCTTACATTACGGATACTGCAGGCGCCGTTAAACCTGATCGGAAGCTCTTTTTCAATTGTGTTTTATAAGGAGGTATCAGAAAAAGTGTCCAGGAATGAGAAAATAGACAAACTCTTACGTACTACTATCAGGACACTCGCCCTGATATCATTTCCAATTTTCCTGACCATTATGATTTTTGGTCCCGCGTTGTTTGCTTTTGTATTTGGGGAAGAGTGGCGTGAAGCAGGAGTGTATGCAAGAATTCTCAGTCCCTGGTTGTTTGTGAATTTCATAAGCTCACCCGTTTCTCACCTTCCGGTAATACTAAACAAGCAACGGCAATTTTTCATGCTAAGTCTTATGGGAAATTCGCTGGTAGTGCTAAGCCTCCTTGCGGGATCATTGATTTTTAAAGATGTTAAAACAGGTTTGATGCTCGTTGCCGGAACACAGGTAATATTTCTTACCGTGGTAATTCTTTATTTTTTAAAAATTGCGTCCAGGCACGGGGAACTGAAAGCAAAAGTCTAAAAGTACTTTTCAGAATTTTTTATTAAGTGATTTCAAAAGTACCTGATCGTAATAATCTTTGAAATTCAATCCTTCTGATAACAGCTTGCTGTCAACATTGCGTGAATCATCAACAACGCGTGCGGGATTTCCTACTATCACCGAATAATCCGGAAAATTTCCCTTTACAATACTTCCCGCCCCGATGATACAACCTCTGCCTATTGAACTTCCAGGCAGAATGACAGAAGCGGTACCGATAAAAGTATATTCGCCGATAGTAACTTTTTCAAGAACATAACCAATTCGTTCCGTTGCCGGAGTTTCAATATATTTTTCACCGAGAAGACGAATGGCATTCTGGCTGCTATGACTGTATATGCAGCTATGTGAAGCTACATGTACGCCCTGACCGATAGATACCCCACCAATACCATCCACGAGGCAGAAATGTCCAATCCATACATCGTTGGCAATGTTGATATTTTTTCTACCGATAAGCGCTGCCGACGAACTGACACGGGTTTTTTTCCGGAAAGCACCATCGGGTTTATTGAAATAACCATACACCATGAATGGCTTTCTGAAAAAAGCAAAGAAATGCATCACAACTGAAATCAGAATACCGGCAGGTGAGAGATACAATTTACGTAGCATGATCAGCCCGTTTTATGAATGTATTTATAGTATAATGCAGCATTCTCCGGTGTGAAGTCTGCTGCTGCCTTCCTTGAATTCTCTTTAAGATTTTCCAAATGCCGGCGGTCACTTTGCAGTGAAAGTATAAAATTTACAATGCCCTGTACATCACCCGGAACAAAAAGCTTTCCGCACTTATAGGTTTCAATAATAGATTCAAGTTCCGAATTGCGAGGTGCGATAGCGAGTAAAACACTTCCCGCTGCTAATGCAGAATAAGTTTTACTTGGAACAGAAACGGCTTCCATTCCTTTTTCCAGGGTAACAACATTAATATCACCCGTAGTAATTACCTCGGGAAAAACTACTGCATCCTGGTAGGGTAGTATCCGGGTATTCTTCAATTGCAGTTCTGCTGCTTTGTTTTCAATTTCACGCTTTCTTGATCCTTCACCGACAAGCAAAAATCCAATTGCTTCGTTTTCATTAAGAATTGCAGCCGCGTTAAGCACGGAGTCGAAATCATGTGTGCCACCCATATTTCCAGAATACAATACGGTAAGTTTATTTTGTTGATTGTACCGGATAGCAAACAGGTTCTGCGATTTTTCACCTGGTTTAATGGCTGCAATATCCGCCCAGTTATGAATGACAAACGGATGCACCTTATTTTGTCCATACTTTATAATTGCTGCTGCCATTTGTTTACCTAATGTAATAATGACTTCCGCATTTTTGAACAATCCCGAATTCATCCGCCCCCACAGACGGAACAATATGCTGTTTTTGGAAACACTTCCGAACCCAATCAATGCGTCGGGGAAAAGATCCCATACTACCAGGCTATATTTTCGGCCGGATACAAATTTCATAACAGGTCCTATGAATGGAGTGAAAGGCGGTGTTGTGATAAATACTAAATGGTTTTTTGAAGATGAGAACAAGACGTAAAAGAAAACGCGGATAGTAAACCACATCCAGGTTGCAAGCCTGGAAAAAGTTGTTGATTTATTATACCGGCAATAATATTTTACTTCGACGGATGGGTCCAGGGCTATTCTCGTGTTGCTGATCTCACCGGTAAGCAGAACCACTTTTTCACCATTTTTCGCAAACTGGTTAATGATATCCACGCACAGTTGCCGTGCGACCTGGACAACGAAAATGTACTTTTTGCCACTCATTGCTTCAGGTGAAGGAAGATCAGAATTTATTCATCACTTCCACCACCCGGTGAATATCTTCGGGTGTGTGGTAATAAGAAACCGGGAGACTCAGAATGGTTTTATGTATTTCATCAGATACCGGAAACTCCCGGCCCTTGAAAAGGTTTTGTGTAGCTTCCTGCCTGTATGGTGGAATAGGGTAATGTATTTCGGTTTTAATTCCGTTTTGCAATAAATATTCGCGTAACCGGTCACGTTCTGCATGACGGATTGCGTATATGTGAAATACATCGAAAAAATCGGGTTGATCGAATGGTTTTATGAAGTCCGTACTGAGATTTTCAGAATAAATCTTTGCTAATAATCGTTTGTGATCATTAATGGCATCCAGGCTTCTGAGTTTTACCGAAAGAAAACCAGCCTGGACTTCATCAAGTCGTGAATTAACTCCGATGTATTCATTCACATATTTAATTCCCGAACCATAATTACGAAGTTTTTTAATTTTCTCAGCCAGTATGTTGTCGTCTGTGGTAATTGCCCCGGCATCACCGAGTGCTCCAAGATTTTTAGTGGGATAAAAGCTGAATGCGCCAAAATCACCAAATGTGCCGGTCATCCGGTTTTTATATTTAGCACCATGTGATTGAGCGCAATCTTCGATCAGAACCAGGTTATGTTTTTTGCAAATCGCAGTAACAGGATCCATTTCACATGATTTCCCGTAAAGGTGTACTACAATCACAGCCTTGGTTTTTGATGTGATTTTTTCTTCAATGCGGGAGGAATCCATATTATAGGTCCTGATATCAGGCTCGACCAGCACCGGCACCAGGTTGTTCTGTAAAATTGCAAGGATGGTTGCGATATACGTATTGGAAGGAACAAGAACTTCACTACCCGGTTCAAGTTCATAATTGCGAAGCGCAAGTATCAGTGCATCGAGACCTGATGCCACTCCAACACAATATCGGGATCCTGTGTAAGCAGCAAATTCGCTTTCGAAATTTTTTACATTTTCTCCCAGTATGTACCAACCTTTTTCCATTGTATGCCCGAAGGATTCCTTCATTTCCCTGAAAAAAGGCTCATTCAGCCGGGCAAGGTTTTCATACTCAATCATGGTATTTTTCGTAGATGTAGTCATTCGCGTCAAAATAATCAGATGCAAGCACCATGAGGATGCAATCTTTAGAGAAATTTATCATTTTATGCCAATCGCGTGGTTCCAGGATCAGGCACTTCGAAGGTTTATTGAGTTCAAAAGCTTCATCTTTATTTCCATTCTGGTTTACTATTGTACAACTTCCCTGTAGGCATACCGCAGCCTGGTAGGTGATTTTATGGCGATGGCCACCGCGTTCGGAATTATCGACTCCATAAATATAAAACACCCGCTTCACCGGAAAAGGCAGCACTTTTTCAATAACTGTAAGGTTTCCCCGCTTGTCGGTGAATGTAGTCAGATCGATCAGGTATGCCATTATTTCTTCAGCTTCATGATGTTAAACTTAAGTATATTTTTCATGACCATCTTAAGCATTTCTTTTGGCCCTCCTTTTAAACCATATCCCGGATTAAAATATGAAGGTCTGAAGGCAGGGTATTTTCCGGAAAGAACCTCTGAAAGACGTGCCATCTCTACCAGATACGGCTGATATATTTGCGCTTTAACATCCTGCTGTAAAGGAATCCACCCAATATCGGCAACATCATGTTTCATAAATTTAACATAATGAAAATGATAAAATACAATATCGCCACTGGCTTTCCTGCGTTTGTTATAATATCCCAGTTTCCGGTTTCGGTTCTTTATAGAATATTGCTGGATATTCCAGGGTGCAAGTCCACCACCTTCATGTTGTAAAACATGAACGCCTTCGAATCGTGTAGTCCAGTCATCAAGATATTTCTGATCACCGAATTTACCATCTTCATACCGGTCGTAACACCATTCAAGACAAGCATTCCGCCACCAGTTCAAAACAGTCATACCTTTTGAATCATTCCGGAATGTAATAAACTGAACACAATATTTACCTGCTATTTTGGACCGGTCATAAGCAGGTGTGGAGCGGTGTTCAGTGATCAATACAGATTTATCACCCATTTCTGTTATGAGAACTTCTGGATCAGAATAAAAGTATAAATCCGCATCTATGTAAGTACAATGCGACAGATTGAACTTTTGAATGCAATAAAGAATTGTGGATGGAGTTGCCGTCCAGCAATATTCCGCACGGCTTCTGTCAGGCTTAATACGAAGTAATTCCGGGTCTTCAAATTCTGAAAGAGAGATCACAGTAATCTCACTATAATTTAAATCTTTCAAAATAGTTTCACTCAATGCATCGAATGCAAAAATATAAAGATGAAAATCCTTGTGATTCCGTTTCAGCGATTCGTACATGATCAGCCCCCTGGTGAGGTAATGCGAATCAAATAAAGTACAATAATTAAGTTTCATTTTCTGAATCGGACAAGGTTGATCAGGTATTCATTTTTTCCCGTAAGAACCGGAGGGTATTCCCGGCAACTATTTCGGGAAGATAGCCTTTTTCACGAATGCTGCGGACACAAGCCTCCACGATAGCATTTCGTGATACTTCGAGCTTTCGTTTCCACAACACAATTTTTGATGCGAGATCCAAAACTGATCCGTCTTCATAAAAATCTCCGTTAATACCAGGCTCCAGTAATTCTATTTCGGGCATTTGTAAATTTTCATTACCGGTTGTAATCACGGGTATTCCATACGAAAATGCCTGGACAATCGATAAGCCGATTCCCCCGGGATAAACCATCAAATCAGAATGAAGCAAATATTCCCGGAGCGGCTCACCATACAGCGCACCTGTAAATCTGATTTTATCATTTAATCCCAGTCTTGCCACTTCGCTGATCATGCTGTTTGCATCACCTCCACCGACAATTACACATTCAAAATTCATCCCTTCATGCCTGTGTATATGATCGAGTGCAGCAATAAGCAGATCGAGACGTTTTGAAGGAATAATTCTTCCGCAGAAAATAATCCTGACCGGATCTTTGAATGGAGGTTTACTGATGTCAGTGTTAAGAAATCCGTAATCCGGGGAATTCAGCGAGTTGTTCACTACGCAAATATTTCCCTGTTGTATGCCCATTTTTTCGAGCGTGCTTTTACCTTTGTGGCTATACGCCAGAATTCCGGTTGCATTTTTATAAAAGAACTTTCGTGCCATCCGGCCAGCAACACCCTGTTTACCGGCAGTGGCATGTGACCACCAGAAAAATTTTTTCCGGAGCAATATCCGGTGAATGAAAAATAACAGTAATTGATGAATCTGGTGAAAATCAACACCGGTACATATAATTGCATCCGGTTTTTCCGAAAGTATATACCGAACCGAACCCTTTAGGAAGTAAAAGCGATGACCTGCAATTCGAAAACCCAGGAATGAAAATGTTTTAAAACGGTCGTCATCAATTCCCCGGATGCCTTCAAAATTTTTTCCGCCCACAATGATGAAGTGTAAATCAGGGCCGGCAGAAAGCAAATTGAAAACATCCAGCTTATAATGCGCCAGCACTGGTTCCTGTAATACTATTTTTTTATGATCGACTAACTGCATTTAAGAATTCTATGCCGGTCATTCCAGGCCGGATTCCTTTCTGTAAATATGATTGATCAGGTATGGAAACATCATAAAGATTCCCATAATAGGCGGATCCAGGGAGTTGTTACCGCTGAAAATCGCAAAGAACAGTGAGATTGCAAAACAGAGTGCAATGGGCCAGAACTGACGGAAATATTTCCAGTAAAGAAAAATAGTTACCCCAAGAAAATAAACATAAAACATGACTCCTGCAATTCCTGAATAAAGCAGTGTTGATAATACAGGATTGTGCGGCCAGTCCAGATCACTCTTTCCTTTTAGAAACCTGTTCCCGAACATTGACATGTATGTAAATCCATTTCCGAACAATTTATTCCAAACAGAATACCGGGTGGTGTAAATTGACCAGGCATATTTCCACCGCTCAATCCGGGGCACGGCAAGCGAAGAGTTCATAAGTCCATCAGCCGATGCCAGCAATGCATCCTCGTGAAGTGCAGGATCGTAAATGAAAGTCTTTTCCCACTTTTTATTAGATACAAATATTTCTGTAGCGATACTATCATTAATAACATGAATAGTATCAAATGAAAATATCACGTAGCCGGTGAAATCATCGAAATCCAATGCATGGAATTTTGAAAATCCCATATACACGGATTGAGTAGTTACGGTATCTGTTGCGAAAGCTACTTTTAACTTTTGCCAGGTATTTTTCAACCTGAGATCATAATTATATTGTTGAATACCCAGCTTGTTTTTACCCGGACTCATGATAACACAATCACCATTGAAGTCACCGGAAACAAAACACCATGCAGTAATTTCATAAAATGAATTAGAATCCGTTTTATAATTAATTAACCTGGTATAGCTGTAGGCGGTGTTGTTGGTTACCCGGTAATCCGCGTCACCATTTATTTTTATTCCGTTTGTAACCGGTGTGGTTTTCTTGTATTTATCCTGTGGCAGCTGTCTCATTTTAGACAGAACCATATTTCCATCACCTGAAAAAGGGATTACATTCACATCATCCCGCATCCACAATGATGCATGTACCTGGGTTACATCAATATTTGCTACAACCAGTGATTTGAGCTGAAACGTAAGAATCGTTGTATATAATTTAAATCTGTCAGGATCAAACCCTTTTTTTACCAGGGTATTATTAATCCGGTATAACCCCACCGTCGATACCAGGAACGTTACTGTACCGATTACTATCCAAAAAGAAATGAAAAAATACCGGGTATTCGTTACGATATTCCGCAATACCGGATTGTTTTTACGGAACAAGCTAATGCAATAAATAACAATAAGCGTCACAAGCAGAACAGTCAGAATTAAAATCGCCCTGCGTGAAGTAGTTAGAATAATACTGGTGGAAAGAACCAACAAAATAAATTGAACTGCCAGTGACTTCCTGCTGGAATTTTGCCGGATCACAACAGGTATGAGCAGGATCAGACTGAACAAACCAAATAACGAGAAGAAATTCCGGTCATTTGTCAGTGAAGTTCCCAATGGATAATCATCAGGATTCAATAAATCAAACTGGAATCCTTTCAAGTCGAGGAAAAACTTTAAGAAGCTAAACAGTGCAATGATAAATCCTGCGATAATCGTTAGCCTGGATGTTTTCCGGAAATATTCCTTCACCATCTCTTTATCGTCAATCAGGCTGTACAATACAAAAGCCATGATGACAACAGTAACAGAGTTAAAATATTCCTTCACAATGAATATATGAAGCAACTCCGTTTTCAGCATTCCCAGTGAATGAATGATCAGGTTTATGACCAGCAGGATGAAAGCTGACAGGAATGCTACGATCACATGCCACAACACCTTATCCTTCAGCGTTGAATAGGTGGCATACATGGTGATAATGATCAGCAGGGGAAAAAAAACATACTTCACAAACGGAAGCGACATCCGTGAAAAGTATATCACCGTTAAAAGTGATATAAGATGGATTTTAAATTTTTCAAAAAGAGGAATAATGCTCGACATTTAAATGACAATTTCGCGTATTACTCCTGATGACTCAAACCTTAATTCAACCGGAAGGCAAGAGTAACCTGATTTACCTTTTCGGACCGCGAAGGTAAGAGTTTTATGGAATTAATGTTAACAATCTGAAAAACAATTATTTAATAATGTAATTGATGACGTCAGTAGGCAGTCTTTTCATGAATCAGTTTCCACTCATAATCACGCACTACTTTGGCAATCAATAGAAGTCCCGCCATGATCATTATGGAATCGATAATAACATACGATAGTACAAATAGCCGATAAGGCAGTGGTTCAAAAAGCATGAGCGACAGCATGCTGAAAAAATATGCAATTTGCCAGATGCTGTATAATTTAATCTTGTTGAATGAAATGAAAATAGCTGTAAAAGAAGACATGATAAAATTCAACGCAAAATTGTAAACCAGTATCTTACTGATCTGGCCGGATGCAGCCCAGTTGGGACCGAAAATAAATCCAAATAATTCAGGTCCCCACTGGCGAATTATAAAAATCTCGAATATCACGATCACTAATAACACGTACAGAATATTCAATAAAAGTTTCCGGACTGATTGGGAATTTTGTTTTTTTTCCGTAAGGTTTTGCAACAGCACTTGTGAAAACGTAACTGCCACAAATGCCAGTGGAACGTTCAGCATTTGTCGCGCTAAATCGAATTCGGCAACATTATGTTTATCAAAATACCGGTTGATGAGCAACAGGGGCATTTGAAATGCGATGGCACTAAGGATAGTTGGTAGGAGGTTATATCTGGGAAATTCAGAATAGCGTTTTGCGACGAATTTCATTAATGGGAGGTTGATTAGCCGATGATGAAAATCTTTCCGGAACATCCGGCTCAAACCCGAAACACTGCTCGCCACTCCGCCCAGGATATCACCCAGCATAAGGCCTGAAGGAATTTTTTGCAACCCGGTAGCAACATGAATGACTCCTTCAGCACCACGCCTGGTAATTTTATTAACGGCGGAATCTGTAAACGCGCTTTTCCTGATTAACCAAAAGTTGATTGTTTGCTGCAAACAAAATAGAAATACTCCAGCAGGTATCAGGTGTAAAACATATCTTGATTCCGGTGGAATTTTCAAAAAATTTCCCAGGGATTCCCGACCTATGAAGGAGATCAGCAACAATAACATGCACACTATAATATTGATCATTACAGAAAGCCCGAGGATGTTAGCCGCTTTTTTATCTGACCGGGGAAGCACGATTGCGTTATCATACCGGAATGTTGCACCGATAGTGAGTATTCCCACAATGCTCAGGTAAATACTGTAAGTTCCGTAATCAGCAGTTGTAAAGAGACGCCGTAGAAATGGCTGCAGCAGGATGGGAATGAGCTGGGCAATTACCGTACCTCCAGTCAGCAAAAAAGCATTTTTTGCAAACCCTGAACCGGAAGACTTCGAAAAAAGGGTTTTGAACATAGATGCAATTTTTTGCAGTGGTCAAATATCAGAAAAAGGTTTAAATCTTCATTATAGAATAGTTGTCTTTAATGCTATTTCAAAACTTAAACTCATTCTGACTGGTAACCGTTTACAGATAATCCGAATCGATGACATGGGACTATTCGGAAATTTTCATCGTTATTTGTACTCCTGAACCAACAGTTTTGGAAGTATTGCAACTCATATCTGTTTCGAAGCTCAGAGGATGGCTGTATTGTGTCATCGCCTTTCTGATGCCCTTCATGCCTAAAATACTTCCGGCAATAATCGGGATTACTTTTATCTGCTGGATCATCGAAATCTTTATTAGTGATAACCGACCCAGGTTGCATTTTCAAAAAAGTGCATATCTCTTTTTCGGATTTTACCTGTTGCATGTTATTGGATTATTATGGTCCTCCAACCTCGAATATGGAATTTTCGATCTGCAGATCAAACTTTCACTCGTTGTATTTCCATTGATGTTGCTTACGGGAAGCTTTCCTCAAAACGCAGGCTTTGCAACCATTGTGCGGTTTTTTAATTCCGGATGTGTAACAGCGGTGATTATTGTACTCATCAGGGCTATAACACGGGTAAACGAGTTGGGTCCTGAAGCGTTTTTTTACAAAGATCTTTCATGGTTCCTGCATCCCGCTTATTTTTCAATGTACCTCGGATTATCACTTTCGTTTATACTCACCCGTTTTATTACTCAGCGAACTGCAAAAATTACGATAACGGATACCTTCCAGGTATTGATATTAACATTCACCATTATGCTCCTTTCTTCCAAAGCCGGCATTTTTGTGCTCTTGTTTATAGTAATTCTGCTGGTTATGTATATGCTTCGAACCAAACCGGTGTTGCGATTAAATCTTCTTATTGCTTCAGTGTTCCTGATCATCAGCACTTCACTCATCTTTTCCAAATCCATTTATGGAAGATTGTTGGAAATGGGAAAGAGTATGACTGAAGCCGGAACAGCGAAAATGGCCGAATCATCTGCGGTTCGTTTAATGGCATGGAAGGCAGCACTGAATGTAATTGCCAGCAACCCGATATCAGGCACCGGCACCGGCGATGTTAAGGATGAATTGATGAAAGAGTATTTAGCTGGTAAATATGAATTATTATACCAGCAACGGGTCAATGCGCACAATCAGTTTCTTCAGACAACTGCAACGCTCGGTATACCAGGTTTGATTTTATTCGCCGGAATCATCATGGCATTGATGGCCAAATTATACCGTAACCGAGATCTGGTAGTCATGTGCTTCCTAATTATCGTTATTGTCAATGCAATGGTCGAATCCTTCCTGGAAGTCCAGGCAGGAGTTATCTTTTTTACGTTCTTTTATGGAGTTCTGAATTCGGCCACAAGTCAACAAATACAACAAACACAGAAACAGCATTAGCTCCGATTTATTTTAAAAATATTCGTTAAGAGCTTGAAAAATAAGTGTTTAATAGCAAAATTGATTTTAGTATCTTTGCGCCCAAAATTTACCCATGATTCCATTTAGTCCTCCCAGAATAGACCAGGTCATTATTGATGAGGTGGTTAACGCTTTGAAATCGGGGTGGATTACAACCGGTCCAAGAACTAAATTATTTGAACGGCGGTTGACAGACTACTGCGGAAACAAAGCCACCCTTTGCCTTAGTTCTGCAACAGCAGGAATGGAAATCATGTTACGCTGGTTTGGTGTAAAACCCGGCGATGAGGTAATTATTCCTTCTTATACATATGCAGCGACTGCCAATATTGTAATGCATTGCGGTGCAAAACCAGTATTGGTTGATATCGGAGAACATTTTAACGTAAGTATTGAAAATATCCGCAAGGCAATCAACAAGAATACGAAAGTGATCATCCCTGTGGATTTCGGAGGTTATCCATGCGATTATGATGATCTCATCGGGCTGGTGGAAAGTCCGGAGGTAAAATCGTTATTTGTTCCCGAAGGTGAGCAACAGGAAAAACTAAAAAGGATTTTTATTTTATCTGATTCTGCTCATTCGATAGGAGCTCGATACAAAGGAAGAAAAACCGGAAGCCTGGCTGATGTTTCTGTATTTTCATTTCATGCAGTAAAAAATCTCACAACAGCTGAAGGAGGTGCTATTGCTTTAAATCTGCCAGCACCTTTCGACAACGTTGCAGTGTATGATTTTCTCTGCATATTTACGCTTCATGGTCAGAACAAAGATGCGCTTGCGAAAATGCAAAAAGGTAACTGGAGATATGATATTGTTGAAGCTGGTTACAAATGCAACATGACTGATATTGCAGCAGCCATCGGACTTGTAGAGCTAGCGCGGTATGAAGATGATATGCTGGTTCGTCGACGTACCATTTGTAATATGTATGATGATTTTTTCAGCAATCACGATTGGGCGCAAATACCGCTTACGCGTGATGGCTCTACAGAATCATCCTATCATTTATATCCGTTACGGATAAAAGGCATAACCGAAAAACAGCGTGATACAGTTCTTCAGAAAATATTCGACAGGGATGTTTCCGTTAATGTGCATTTCATCCCGCTTCCCATGATGTCATTTTATAAAGCTCTGGGATATTCGATGAATGATTATCCCGTGGCATTCGACAGTTACTGCCGTGAAATATCTTTACCGGTTTTCTATGATCTTACTGATGAACAGGTACAAATAGTTTGTCAGGCTGTTTCCGATTCAGTTGCTGAGGTGCTGAATCCAGTGGTTTACAGAAGCTGAATAATGGTAAAGCGTGCATTTGATGTGGTAGTTTCTACATTTCTTTTGCTGATACTCGTTCCTGTTTTTCTAATAATCTCTTTGAGAATTATTCTTACCAGCCGCGGACCGGTTTTTTTCAGGCAGGTAAGGGTAGGAAAAAATAATATTGATTTCCGGATTTTTAAATTCAGAACTATGTACACTGGCGCTGATCAAAAGGGATTGATCACAGTAGGAGGAAGAGACAGCAGGATCACAACAACCGGATATTTTTTGAGAAAATACAAGCTCGACGAATTACCGCAACTGTTAAATGTTTTGCAGGGAGAAATGAGTCTTGTCGGACCCCGTCCGGAGGTGCGGAAATATGTTGAAATGTACAATAACGAACAGCTTCGTGTTTTATCTGTCAAACCCGGAATTACCGACTTTGCAAGCATTGATTACGCCGATGAAAATGAAATATTGGGAAAGGCTGCTGATCCTGATAAGGAATACATCAATGTCATTATGCCAGCCAAGCTAAAGCTGAACCTGAAATATATCCATGAACAAAGCTTTGCTACAGATCTGAAGATACTATGGAAAACGATTGTCAGGATAGTGACTTAGCATTCAGACAATCCAGCAGCTCATTTATTTCGACAACTTTCCCGGGTTCTCCGAGTTTTTGCCAGGAAAAAGCAAGGTTGCGAAGGAGTCTGCGGATCATATCAAGATGCGAGCAAGGTTCATAAAATATCCTGTTGTATTTAAGATCCAGCTTTTTCAGGAAAGTTTCTATATCGTGTTTTCCAAAAATGTTACCTCTGCTGAAAGCATTGATATAAAATAATATTCCGGCTTCAGGATAAGTATATTCTTCTACGCTGTTTCCTCTTACATCCTGGTAGGCAAGAATAAAATGTTCCGGAAGGTTAACTCCGAATATCGGAATATCGAGCTGCTGAGATAGCAAAGTATAAATAATAGAGAGCAGCAGCGGGTTCCCTTTTTTTGTCTCCAAAACTGTATTTATAAAAGAGTTTTGCGGAGCATGAAAATTTGAAGTATTCCCGGCAAATCCATTATGTTCAAACAGCACTTTGTTAATCACCAGCACTTGTTCACGGGGAGACATACTTTCATTCAGCTCGAGCCAGATTTCTTTCCGGATTTTATTTAATGTGCTTCTGACTTTTTCTTCGTCAAGATCAGGATATTGATATCGTGCAATGAGGAGTGTGCCGGAAAGAAGGTCGGTAGCTCCGCTGGCAGCCCATTGCTTAAGGTCATTTTTGAGACCATCAAACTGAATTTTGTGAACGATAGTCTCGATGCGCTCCTGCAACAACGGGTCAAATGCGCCACTCCAGGCTTCTTCCAGGATGGGAACCGCATCACGTCCTAGTGCTACCAGCTCACTGCTGATATGTGCATAAATTTCATTATCAGGATCGTCAAGCAACCGGATCATTGCTTTGATATTATCCACATTCATTTCCGCCATCCGTGTACGTGTGTAAGAAACTCTAATTTATAAAAAAATTTTCAATGATAAAATGTTGTTAAAAAACTTTCCAGGAAAAAGTAAAGAGTTGATGAGTGACGAGTAACAAGTGATGAGTGATTACCGACTGCTAACTGTCGACAGTCGACTGCCAACTGCTGACTGTCGACTGCTGACTGTCAACTGCCGACTAGTGATAAAAATTACATCGCCTTCAATTCTCCCACAAGCTTTGTAAGAACATCCTTTGCATCACCGAAGAGCATGCTTGTTTTGGGATTATAGAAAAGTTCGTTTTCGATACCGGCATAACCGGCATTCATAGAGCGTTTGTTAACGAGAATATGTTCGGCATTTTCAACTTCAAGGATTGGCATTCCATAGATAGGTGAGGAGGGATCGGTTTTTGCGGCCGGATTTACTACATCATTAGCACCAACTACCATAACCACATCCGTGCTGCTGAATTCGGGATTTATTTCATCCATCTCTACCAGCTTACCATAATCAACATTGGATTCCGCCAGCAATACGTTCATATGCCCGGGCATGCGGCCAGCTACAGGATGGATGGCATATTTAACTTCCACACCACGCGCTTCAAGAATATTTTCAAGCTCATGAATTACATGTTGTGCCTGTGCAACTGCAAGTCCGTATCCGGGAACAATCACTACTTTTTTGGAATAATTCATCAATACGGCTGCATCAGAAATAGACATGTCTTTAATACTGCCAGAGGCGCTTTCACTGCTTCCTGCTGTTGCGGCTCCTTCACCAAATGCACCAAAGATTACATTCCAAAGCGGACGATTCATAGCCCTGCACATCACGATGGTAAGCAGTGTACCTGCTGATCCTACCAGAATTCCACCGGTAAGCATAACCTTGTTGTCGTATAAAAATCCTCCGAATGCGGCTGCAAGACCGGTAAAGGAGTTTAGTAGTGAGATAACAACCGGCATATCGGCTCCGCCTATGGGAATTACGAACAGTATTCCGTACACCAGCGCTGCGGCAAAAAGTGTATACAATAAAAACTGGCTGCCGGTTCCACTGAAAATCATAAAACCACCATAACCCAAAACACCCAGCAAAACTACCGTATTCAAAATATTATAGGAGGGAAGTCGTACCGGTTTTTTCATGGTACCGTTTAGTTTCAGGAATGCGATAATGCTTCCCGAAAAGGAAACGCTGCCGATAATCATGCCCATGATTATGGCAATTAGCGGCCCGGTATTGCCAATGTTGTGATGAAATTCCATGAGTCCGATCAGGGCAGCACAGGCACCACCCATGCCGTTGAACATCGAAACCAGTTCGGGCATTTTTGTCATCTTCACTTTTTTCTCAGTGAACCACCCTATAATAGTTCCGGTGACAATGGCTGCAAAAATCAGCATCATTTTTACCGGCTGACGTGAAGTAAGTCCGTCGCCGTTTTCATAAAGAAAAATAGTACCCGCAATAGCGATCGTCATACCTGCCGCAGCAACAAGGTTACCCATGCGCGCAGATTTGGGATTACTCATCATTTTCAGGCCTATTATAAAAGTCACCGATGCGATGAGGTACGATACTTCCAGTATATTTTGGATCATAAAATCAGGATTGAATCTTTATCTGTTACCGACATCTCCGGTTTATTTTTTCTTTTTAAACATTTCCAGCATACGATCGGTGACTACAAAACCTCCGACAACGTTGAGTGTTCCAAGAACTACCGCCAGGAAACCGATTGCTAACGCGCCGTAATTTTCCGGATCCACATCCAGCATCACAATGATGGCCCCTACAATTACAACTCCATGAATGGCATTTGCTCCACTCATAAGCGGAGTATGCAATACAGTGGGTACACGCCCGATTACTTCCACTCCTACGAAAACGGAAAGTATTACAAAGTAAATGATCTCCCTGTTATTGCCGATAAAGTCAAAAATTGCTTCCATAAAATCCAATGTTGTTAAATTGTATTATGCATTTTGTGATACGTTTGAATTTTTCAGATACGATTGCATGATCGTTCCATTATGTGTTATGATGGAACCTTTCGTGATTTCTTCCTCCATCTCCCATTTAAATCCGTCTTTTGTTGCAAGGTGCAACAGAAATGCCTGTATGTTTTTTGCGTACAATTCACTTGCGTTCATTGGCAACAGGCTGGGAAGATTTCCTTCACCAATGATAATTACATTATGCTTGATTACAGTTTTATTTAACTCACTCAGTGGGCAATTGCCACCCTGTTCAACAGCCATATCAACAATCACAGATCCCGGTTTCATATTCTTTACCATTTCTTCGGTAATCAGCACGGGTGCTTTTTTACCCGGGATCAGAGCTGTAGTAATGACAAGGTCGGATTCAGTAACGTGTTTAAAGATCAGTTCCTGTTGTTTCTTCAGGAAGTCTTCCGAAACCGATTTCACATAGCCACCCTCTGTTTTGATACTGGTATCTCCGGCGACTTCAATGAACTTCCCGCCAAGGGACTCCACCTGTTCTTTTGTTTCGGGACGGATATCGGAAACCATAACTATTGCGCCGAGCCGTTTGGCTGTTGCAATAGCCTGGAGACCTGCAACTCCTGCGCCCATGATAACAACCTTGCAAGGGCGAATGGTGCCTGCAGCTGTAGTCATCATCGGGAAAATTTTACCCAGAGCATTTGCTCCCAGGAGAACAGTTTTATAACCCGCCAGGTTGCTCTGTGAACTCAACGCATCCATTTTCTGTGCACGGGAGATCCGGGGAATTGCATCCATTGAAAAGCACGTGACGCCGGCACGTTCACAAGCTTCAACAACCTGGGGATTTATAGCAGCCCAAATAAAAGATATCAGTACCGCCCCCTTTTTCATCTGCGCAATTTCCTCTGGAGAAGGCGCATTAAGTTTCAGGATTACATCGCTGTCGCTGTAGATTTTCCGAACATCCGATTCCGATGCAGCTCCGTTCTTAGTATACAGCTCATCTGAGAAAAAAGAACCTGCTCCTGCATCTTTTTCAATAACAATTTCAAAACCTGCTCCCACAAGACTTTTTACAACATCAGGTGATAGTGCCACCCGGAGTTCGCGTTCCCTGGTTTCTTTAGGTATTCCGATTTTCATCTGACTGGATTTACAAACAGGAATTGCCGTTTCCGGATCCTGTTAAAGGGTTTGTTTCAAAGAATTGCAAAGGAAAAGATAAAATTCGATTCATCAAAGGATCAGGCACTTTAAATAGCTCTGAAATACAGAGATAACTAATTACTAAACAGCGATTTGCAAAACAAGCTTTGGTAGCTATCGGTGCGGCTCGTGAATAGCTGAAATAACAATACCTTTGCAGGAAAATAAAATCCCAGAAATAACCTGTTATGATCAAGTACACGCCGCTGTTTTTAAAGAAGCTAGAAGAAGTCTTTGAAGAAAATGCCTACCAGGTCAGGTATGAAAAAGGAAATTTCAAATCGGGTTATTGCCTGATCGAGGATCGCAAAATAGTGATGATAAATAAATTCGCAGCTATTGAATCGCGTATAAATACCCTGATTGAAATTGTGAAAGTCCTGGATGCAACCGGAGCTATTTCCGGTGAAAAAACAACCCAGGTATTAAGGCAGCTTTCGAAACAATCCAACGTGGAGGAAACTGCTGGGTGAAAATCACCTTTCTCGGAACCGGAACATCACAGGGAGTACCTGTTATTGCTTGCAGGTGTCCGGTTTGTACTTCTGACGATCCAAAGGATAAACGACTGAGAAGCTCTGTGCTGATAGAGCACAATGGAATTAAAGTAGTAATAGATTCAGGTCCCGATTTTCGTCAACAAATGTTACGGGCAAAAGTCGATCATATCGACGGACTTGTTTTCACACATGAACATAAGGATCATATTGCCGGTATGGATGATATCCGTGCCTACAATTATGTCCATCGCGAAAAAGTAAATGTTTATGCTACTCCGCGGGTCCAGGAAGCATTACGACGTGAATTCCCATACATATTTGAAGACCTGAAATACCCGGGAGTTCCTGAAATCGAAATGCATACTTTGGATGGTACACCGTTCAACATTCGTGAACTGGAACTGGTACCCGTTGAAGTACTGCATTACCGGTTGCCTGTTTTGGGTTTTCGGATTGGTGACTTTACCTATATCACCGATGCCAATGCTATTTCCGAAAAAGAAATGATGAAAATCCGCGGTTCCCGGATCCTGGTTATAAACGCCCTGCGAAGAGAACCTCATGTTTCACATTTCAATCTCTCGGAAGCAATTGAAATTTTAAGCCAGGCAAAACCCGAAATGGCTTTTCTTACTCATATATCACATCAACTAGGAAGGCATTGCGATGTAAATGCAGAACTACCTCCTGGTATTGAGTGTGCATATGATGGAATGGAGTTAGAACTCTGATCAGAACAATCCAGGAATATCCGGAAGCAGGCCTTTCCCTGCTGCTTTCATCTCGGAGTCAGCTACCTGCTGCGCTTTTTCAGTTACCAGGTTCACTGCAATCTCAATATAATCCTGAAGCTCTTCCCTCGAAGCAGGGGTTAACAATTTTTCATCGATTGTAATACCGGTCAGTTTCCGGTTACCGTTCATGATCACTTTAACAGCTCCGTCACCAGCTTCTGCATTGACGGAAATAGTATCGAGCCTGGATTTAATTTCATCCATGGTTTTGCGAAGCTCATTGAGCTTACCTAGCATATCGAACATTTTTCTATAATTTAAATTTTGAGATGATAGTTACTGAATTATTTTTTTTTCACCAGTGAACGCAGCACTCCAAGGTTTACCTGGTCCCAATCATCCTCTTTTGGTGTTTCAATTACTTTAGGCTTTTCCGGAAACCGGTTCATGATGGTAGTAAATGGTGTAAGTCCCAAACGGCCTTTGCCTATATGCTCATGGCGGTCGAGATGTGTTCCCAGGTCGCCTTTGCTGTCGTTAAGATGAAATGCCTTGAGGTTATCAAGCCCGAGAATACGATCGAATTCTTCCAGCGTTTTCATTATTCCTGTTTCAGAACGGATATCATAACCCGCTGCAAAGGCATGGCATGTGTCAAAGCAATATCCGATTCTTTTCCCCTGAACAAGATTTCGGATTTCGAGAAGGTTTTCAAATTTGCCTCCGACACT
>JANWID010000141.1 GCA_025450095.1 Bacteroidia bacterium
CAAATTCGAAATAATTCCCGAAAGGGAGCACAGAAAAAATTAATTAAAGAAAAAGTGTTGCATTTAAAAAGAAGAGGAAGAGTTTCACTTACTCTTCCTCTCGTGGTTTTAATTTATCAGGCATGGAATTCAATTGGTCCTGGTGTGATTGAATATGAAACTTTTATCGATTTAACGAATTGATGTTAATTAACTAAAAGAGAAATTTATCTCTGTTTATGAAACCTTTATTATCAAAATAGTAATTCATCCAATTATCACTTTCATCAAGATCATTCCACTCTTTATCTAAAACAGCCTTCTTTTGTGCAAGTGTTTTTGCACCGGATTTTATTATTTTATCCTGGAGTCTGTACCTCCATTTAAAATGGTTAACAATATCCAGTACATGTGCTGCATATGCCTGGGCAATTTCTTTATCACCCTGAATGATCACCATATTCTCATCATTTTTATACGAAGCGGCATAACCTAAATTATGACTGCCGGTAATAACTACACAATCGGGGCTGAATGGATCAATGACGAGTAATTTGTCATGAATAGTGGAAAAGCCCAGTTTTAACAATTCGTCTTCAAAATAGCTGAACGGACCAGGAATTGCCGCTACTCCGGTCACCCGGTCGAAATGATATGTATCAGGTCGTTTAAGAATATCACTGGAAACAATATTTGTGGTAACACTTTTTGCAATCTTTGCATCAGAGACAGCACCTCTTACAAACAGTGGTTTGTTTTTAGGTCTTTTCGCCGCGACTTCTTTTATTTTTGTAATAATGCTGGGAGAACCCGGGTTAAACACCAGGTACAGCACAGATTCTTTTGCTGTTTCAATTAAATCAAAAACAGCTTTCATATCAATCGGTGTGGCTGCGTTCTTAGGTTTGCTCTTTTGTTTGGTATTAGGTGAAAACCATAAGGTACAGTCTGCCTTAGTGTTAATTTTGTTGGTTTGTGGGTTACCGGCACACCATGTCCTGAAAGGTGCTGCCTGTTTGGTTTTTATTTTGTCTTCCGACAGCATTTGATCCCAATAATTTTTATAATGCGCAGCAATTTTATCAGAATCAATAACTATCATGTTGTTTGTTTGTCCACATAAACCTGTAGGTGTCCAGTTGGTACTGCCGGTTAATACGGCCTTCGGTTTGTTGTTTTCATCAGCATATATTACAAAGTTGTTATGCCCACTATGAGATCCGAGCATGCGGTCAAATACTTTAATACTATTTATTTTATGAAGTCCAGCCCTGGTTTTTTTATTGGTTCCATCATTGATGGTTACTGATTTTGACTTTCCATCAACCATTTTAGATTTTGACTGGTTCGCGTTACTGAGTATTATTTCTGTGTTTTTATTTTTAACCAATTCCTTAATCAACACCTCATCAGTAAGTTCATATAATGCCGCATAATATTTCCCTCCGTCTGTCGATGCTCTTTTGAAAAATTCATTTACATTATATAACATTTGCCCGCCAAGTCTTTTACGCCAGGTACTATCAGGGTCCGTTATCAATTTCCGTGCTTCATCAGCCGTAACTGAGTTTCCTTTTTCTCCTGATTTTGAAAACGCCTGGGTTGATAAAATACCCCGGTTAAAAACAACTCTTACTTTACCATATTTCTGGGTTCGCTTAGTAGGATCCGTTTCAATTAGATTGGCAGTATCTTTTTTTAAGTCGGTCCAGGTGCCGATCATCGGGTATATCCTGTACTTTATTTCCTTATCGTGTGGAGCGTACAGATCTTTCCAATTGAAACTTTGAATCGGCCATTCATCAGTTGACTGTGGCGACTTCCGCGGATCGTTTATTTTATCAAATCCAACAGTTGCATACAATCCTTTCGGTTCTTCAACATTATCAATGACGCGATGAATGGTGAATCCCAGGCAGTTTTTTATTTTTTTTGGAATACTCCACCATAAATAAATAACATCATTGTTGGCCAGGATTACGGATTTGGATTTTGCAGTTGCCATGATACAGATATTTACACAAATGTAAGATACACTGATGTTAGATTACCCCCGTATTTTTACGGGGGTATAACCTGCAAAATCTGCTTAATCTTAAGTAAAAATGAATTATTAACCTTTCATATAAACTTGTTCATTTAAATCGTTATTTTGCGATAAAGATATCCAATATGATATTGAAAGTGCTCTTCCTATGTGTGCATAATAGTGCCAGAAGCCAGATGGCTGAGGCATACTTAAAAAAGTTGGGTGGAGCTGATTTTCTGCCTGATAGCGCCGGTCTGGAACCCGGTACGCTGAATCCACTGGCAATTGAAGCTATGAAGGAAGATGGGATTGATATTTCCAGGAACTTAACAAAAGGAGTAATGGATTACTATCAGGAAGGAAGAATTTTTCACTATGTAATAACTGTTTGCGATGGTGCAAGTGCGCAGCAGTGTCCGATCTTTCCAGGCCAGAATAAAAAAATTTCATGGGATTTTCCAGACCCGTCAAAATTTTCCGGCACTTATGAAGAAAAATTGAAACAAACCAGGAAAGTCCGTGATCAGATAAAAAAAGCGGTTATAGACTTTATTAGTGAAATCAAATCTAAAAGTTAATATATGGTTAACAAAAAATATATCGCAGAGCTAACAGGAACTTTTGCATTGGTTTTCTGCGGTACTGGTGCTATTATTATTAATGAACAAACCGGCGGAGCAGTTTCCAATGTTGGCATCGCAGCAACTTTTGGTTTAATAGTTCTTGCTATGATTTATACTTATGGTGAAGTTTCAGGTGCTCATTTCAATCCAGCTGTTACCATTGCATTCAGTATTATTAAACTATTTCCCGCAAAAGAGATAATGCCTTACATTTTTTCCCAGGTTGCTGGTGCTTTAGCAGCATCAATAACATTACACTTCTTGTTCCCTTCAAATGTAAACCTGGGTTCGACAATACCATTGGAAAGTGACATGCAAAGTTTTATACTTGAATTAATTCTAACATTTATTTTAATGAGTGTAATTTTAAGTGTTTCTCAGGGTTCCAGGGAAGCAGGCATAATGGCTGGTATCGCAATTGGTGCTACTGTATTGCTGGAAGCAATGTTTGCAGGACCGATAACAGGTGCTTCAATGAATCCAGCCAGAAGTCTGAGTCCGGCACTTATTTCTGGAAATCTAAGCAGTCTTTGGATTTATATGCTTGCACCAATTTCAGGTGCCGGAATTGCTGCATTGTTGTGGAAGTTTATGCAGAATAGTAAATCCTAACCATGCGTGCATTATTATTTTCCATTATTTATTTGTCTTTGGATTTGTGAAAAAAATCGACAAAAAATCCCGGCTTTCACCGGGTTCTTGTATTTTATTATTTATTTAATTTTTACGACACTGCTTCAGGTTTTCGGTTACTGAAGGTAAAATTGTGTGATTTATCAACGTCAATGATGATATGATCATCGCGATTGACGGTGCCAGCAAGGATCTGCTTGCTAAGCTCGTTGAGGATCTTCTTTTGCATCACTCGCTTCAGAGGGCGGGCGCCGAATTGCGGATCGAATCCAAGTTGCGCCAGCCAGTCGATGGCATCCTCGGTAGCCTCCAGTATTACTCCCTGGCTGGCCAGCATTTTTCGTAAACCATTCAGCTGGATTGAAACTATCTCGCGAATCTCACTACGTGTAAGCGGGTTGAACATGATGATCTCATCAATCCGGTTTAAAAACTCAGGACGAATGGTCTTCTTCAATAAATCATTTACTGCAACCCTTGTAGATGCTATCACTTCATCCCGGTTGTATTCGTTCAGTGTATCAAATTTTTCCTGGATCAGATGTGCGCCGATATTTGACGTCATGATGATGATCGTATTCTTGAAATTTGCGGTACGTCCTTTATTATCAGTTAACCTTCCGTCATCCAATACCTGCAGCAGAATATTAAACACATCCGGGTGCGCTTTTTCAATTTCATCAAGCAGCACAACAGAGTAGGGGCGGCGACGTACCGACTCAGTTAATTGCCCACCTTCATCATAACCAACATATCCGGGAGGCGCACCGATTAATCGCGAAACAGTATGTCGCTCCTGGTATTCACTCATGTCAATACGGGTCATGGAATTTTCGTCATTGAATAAATATTCTGCCAATGCTCTTGCAAGTTCAGTTTTACCAACGCCGGTGGTTCCAAGAAAAATGAATGATCCGATTGGCCGTTTCATGTCCTGTAAACCTGCGCGACTTCTGCGTACTGCATCCGCGACAGCAGCTATGGCGTCATCCTGTCCGATGATTCGTTTATGAAGCTCATCTTCCAGGTGCAGCAGTTTCTCTCGTTCGCTTTGCAGCATTTTTTTCACGGGTATGCCAGTCCACCGCGACACCACTTCGGCAATATCCTCACTGTCCACTTCCTCCTTAATCATGGCGCCTTTCAATTCCTGCATATCCTGAAGCTGTTTCATCAGGTTATCTTTTTTCGATTCGGCTTCCTTAATGCGACCATAACGAATCTCTGCAACCTTGCCGTAATCACCGGCACGCTCTGCCTGCTCTGCTTCGAGTTTGAATTGTTCGATGGCTTCCTTGAGATTCTGAACCTGCTCGGCAAGCTCTTTCTCCGCCTGCCAGTGCGCTTTTATATCATTTCGTTTTTCACCCAGGTTAGCAAGCTCTTCGTTTAGCTCCGACAAACGACGATTATCATTCTCACGCTTGATAGCTTCACGTTCGATTTCCAGTTGCATGATGCGGCGTTGAATCTCGTCGAGCTCTTCCGGAACGGAATCCATTTCGAGTCGAAGTTTCGATGCTGATTCATCAATTAAGTCGATGGCCTTATCGGGAAGAAAACGGTCGGAGATGTATCGCTCCGATAATTCCACAGCAGCAATGATAGCTTCATCTTTAATCCGCACTTTATGATGCGTTTCATAACGATCCTTTAAACCGCGCAGGATTGCAATTGCATCCTGCGTGTCGGGTTCTTCCACGAGAACTTTTTGAAAACGTCGCTCGAGCGCTTTGTCTTTTTCAATGTACTTCTGATACTCACCAAGCGTAGTAGCACCTAGTGCGCGAAGCTCACCGCGGGCCAGTGCCGGCTTTAAAATATTTGCCGCATCCATAGCTCCTTCACCACCGCCGGCACCCACCAGTGTATGAATTTCATCAATGAATAAAACAATGCTTCCTTCTGCACTGATGACTTCTTTCACCACCGCTTTCAGTCGTTCTTCGAATTCACCTTTATATTTGGCGCCGGCGATGAGAGCGCCCATATCGAGTGAGTATATGTTTTTTGATTTCAGATTTTCAGGAACATCGCCATTGATGATCCGGTGTGCGAGACCTTCGGCAATCGCTGTTTTTCCTACACCAGGTTCACCAATCAGGATCGGATTATTTTTGGTACGGCGAGAAAGGATTTGCAGCACTCGACGGATCTCTTCATCACGACCGATAACAGGATCAAGTTTTCCCTGGCGTGCCAGCTCATTCAGGTTCTTAGCGTATTTATTGAGTGCGTTATAAGTTTCTTCGGCGCTTGCGCTGGTAACGCGCGAACCTTTTCGCAATTCCGCGATAGCAGCTTTCGATTCCTTATCTGAAACGCCCATTTCTTTAAGCAGTTGGGCAACTTTGTCCTTCCCGGCAAGGATACCCAGGAACAAATGTTCGAGGGAAACAAAATCATCCTTGAATTCTTTTAACAGATTGGTTGCTTTCTGCAATGCATGTGCAGCATCCTGTGAAAGATATTGGTTACCGCCGGAAACTTTAGGATATTGATTTAGTATCTCCTGCAGCTTTTGGTCGAAAAGTGGAACATTTACATTCAGCTTTTTCAGGATATAAGGCACCACGTTTTCGTCAACATCGAGAATGGCAGTCATCAGGTGACCGGTCTCGACGGATTGTTGGTTATGCTGCATCGCCAGGTTCTGCGCCTGTTGCACAACTTCCTGTGATTTCAGAGTGAAATTATTGAGATTCATATTGGAGTTATTGCATTGATTGTGACCCTGCGGCATCCAAAATCCTACCAATGGAAAATTAACACTTTTTATCCGACAATTTGGCAGTTTGATCCTTTTTAAAATGCCACTTCGACTCATTGATTCACTTTATTTAAATGGGAATTCGGTTAAATTTGCTGGCAATGGATACGGTAACGCATATAGTCCTGGGAGCTTCGATAGGTGAGGCGGTAATGGGAAAACAGGTTGGAAAAAAAGCCATGCTATGGGGCGCTGTGGCTGCAAATGCTCCCGATGCCGATGCCTTTGCAAACCTATGGTTAACCGATATCGAATCGCTGGTAGTACACCGGGGTTTATCGCATTCGCTGTACCTGGCACTTGTGGCAGGACCACTTTTGGGATTTTTATTATGGAAATTGTATAAAGGGCAGGGGAAGCTGATTTCGTGGATGATATTGATCACATTGAATGTAGTGATCCATGATCTTCTGGATACGTGTACTGTGTATGGTACCGGCTTATTCACACCTTTCAGCCAGTACAGGTATTCACTGGATAATATTTTTGTTGCGGATCCACTATATACTTTGCCACTGCTGGCCACTTTTATAGCACTGCTGGTATTACCTGCACCTCATCCTTTCCGGCGAGCCTGGTTTCGTTTCGGTATTATAACTAGCAGTGCCTATATGCTATTTACATTTTATAATCACTATGAAGCGGAACGGGCGTTATACAATGCAACAAAAGCACAGGGTGTCAAAATGGATGAACATTTTGTTGCGCCTACATTATTAAATAATTTCCTCTGGAATATTGTTGCTGAAGATTCCGCAGGATTTTGGATTGGATATTATTCCATTCTCGATAAGAGTGAAACACCGGAACTGTATTATGTGCCGAAGAACCTTGAGCTGCTGGGCGCATGGGCGTATCATCGCGATATTAAAACGATGATGTTATTTTCAAAAGGTTTTTATTGTGTTACCGAATCGGAAGGAAAACGATGGTTCAACGATTTGCGGTTCGGACAGGTAGGAGGGTGGGATCATCCCAATGCAACATTTGCATTTGCTTTTGATCTCTCAGAAGATGCCGATAATACGCTCGTGGTTCAGAAGGGCAGGATAGAAGGATCGAAAGGGGA
Source organism: Bacteroidia bacterium (assembly GCA_025450095.1). The sequence continues at coordinate 7,104 of JANWID010000141.1, forward strand.
GGTGTTGAAGAGTATGTGGAAGCGGATGATGGGGCAGTAGCCAGCAGTCGACAGTTTGCAGTCGTCAGTCAGTAATCGGCAGCCAGCAGTTGGCAGTCAGCAGCCAGCAGTGGGCGGCCTGTAGTTGAAGAAAATATTTTCTGTAATGAATTGATGTATTATTTAAAGCAGTTGAGCACCTAGGCGCTGTTTTTTGTTACTGCACGTCCCTGCCTGCCACATGTTTGATATTTATATTTTGTATCAATTAAAGCTACTAGAATCAATTTACATACTGGTTAACTGGCAGCAGGCAGGGACTTGCAGAATCACCATGGCGTGGATTGGGCATTCGAATATTTGCTGTAAGTTATCCTGGAATGAATCCTGGTTTTATTTTATGTGAAATTAGTCCGGGCCCGTCAAATCATTGCTCATTTTTTAAGGTTTGATTTTTTTGTTTAATTTTAATTTTTCTAAAAGCTATTTTTAAAATCTAAAAGACATGAAACACTTTCACTTTGCAATTTTCCCAATGAAATTAACTACAATTACTGCACTGTTTTTTTTATTTGTCACGTTCACCCAGGCTCAATCAAACCGGGGATGTGGTACGGAATCGTATCATGCAGATAAAATGTTGAATGATCCGGGTTATGCTGCTTCTTTTGCTCGCGTACAACAGCAGGTTGATGATTATTTGCGAAATCACTCTATCGAAAGATCACAAATGGTAGTTGATATCCCTGTAGTGTTTCATGTAGTATACAGCACCGCTGCTCAAAACATTTCCACAGCACGTATTCTTGAACAATTGGATGTACTGAACCAGGACTTCCACCGCATGAATCCGGATTCGGTAAATACTCCAGCGCCTTTCCAGGTTTGTGCTGTCAGCACAGGAATAAATTTTTGTCTTGCTGTACAGGATCCCAACGGGCAATCCACAACCGGCATATTAACCATTCCTACTACCGTTACATCATTTACTCAGAATGATGCCGTTAAGTTTACCGGCATGGGAGGGCACGATGCCTGGAACACATCAGAATATATGAATATATGGATTTGTAATATGGCAACAGGAAATGGTTATAGTTCTTATCCCGGTGGAAATGCTGCTCTTGATGGAATTGTTCTTGATTTTGAAACTGTAGGCGGGCCAACTAACCCGGGAACAGTGCCACCTTTTCATTTAGGACGTAACCTTACTCATATGACCGGGCATTATCTCAATCTGGCTCACCTTACTATTAATTGTGATTCTATATTAGCAGATTATTGCCAACCCGTTCAGCAAAGTATACCTTTCGGATGCCCAACGTTTCCATCCATCTCCTGCAATAATGGACCAAATGGAGATATGTTCATGAATTATATGCAGTATGTTGACGATAACTGCATGAACCTCTTTAATAATTTTCAGTCTGCAAGAATGATGGTTACTATGAGCATGCTCAGGTCCTCTCTATCCGGTTCCGTGGGATGTGATCCCGTCGGAATCAGTGAAATTAATCCCCTGAACGATTTCAACATTATGCCCAACCCTTTTTCTGATTACCTGAATATCGAATCACGCAATGGCAGTGAAGTTGAATTGCGAATGATTGATGTGTCCGGAAGAACGGTCCTGGAACAGCGTTTCACTCACAAAATTTCAGTGAACACCCAAGGTCTTGCAAAAGGAGTTTATTACCTTGAATTGATTTCCGGAGACCAGAAAAAGATCGAAAGGATCGTCAGGTATTAAAATACTATTCGGGTTCGCAAAAGGAATAATGGAACGCTTACTCCATGATTCATTCCTTACTTATTTTCATTACCCTTTTCACAGCCACATTTCCATCCACCGAAAGCTTCAGATAATATACTCCTTCCTGAAATTTACTTATCGCAAGTTGGATTTCGTTATTGCCTGAAGTGAAATGATTGCTGCCTGTTGTAATAAGTTGTCCGATTGCATTATAAAACTGGAATTCAACTTCGGATGCTTCCTTCAGTGTAAAGGAAATTGAAACTTCACTTGCTGCCGGATTCGGGTGAATCGAAAAATCGAAGTCATTTTTTACTTCGGGTAAAAAAGTTGGCAATACAATTTCAGTAAGGGCATTATTAGTCGCAACCGGCTGATTAAAGTCGAAATATATATATGCTTTATTAAGAATGGTATCTCCGGCTGTGAGTGCCGGTTGTGGTTTTATCCTGTAACGGACATAACCATGACTCATGGCCTCGTTGATATTGGAATCGGGTAGCTGGATATTATCGAAACGGAATTCAAGATTTCGCTCCCACTGGATCCAGTTCATTTCAACAGGGTGAGATGAACTTACAAATTCTAAAGTTGAAAGCTGCAAATTAAAGGTGTCAATCGGATTTAAAATTTTAACGTTGAAGGCGGTGTCATTCCCTGTATTTTGAAACCGGATGATATATTCCAGGAATGGAGGATTTGGAAATTCTGTTGTCAACAATTCATTCCGGTTAACTACGATATCATTGGGATCAAACCCAGCAATTACCAATTCTTCCCAGCAGTTATGGTTATTTGTTATGGTGGAATCACCAACTGTTGGTTCCATAAGGGCACACGAATTTACCAGGTCACCAATCTGAGTTGAAGGATCAACCTGAACATGCACCCGGATATTTCCTTCTTCAAAAGGATTCAGCAATGGAGTTTGCCAGACAACGGAATCGGAAGTGACAATTGAAGGAATTACAGATGCTGATGAATATGTTATTTGTGAATCAGGATAAAATATAATTGTTCCAGGTAATGATGTAGTTCCCACGTTTTTAAAATCCAAAGAATAATAGGCATGCCAGCCAACCCTGAAACGGGAAACAGGTGAAATGGTAATCGCCAGGTCGTTAATGGTTCCTACCGGTTCATACGCAAAATCGTTCTGCAAATCGAACTGATCCAATGCCGAAAAATTGGCCTGGTGCGTCAGCGGATCCTGTAAAAAATATTGTAATCCATTTATCGGGGAGACTGTAAAATTACCTGTATCCAGGACAGAAAGACTATAGTTGCCACTATTATCTGAAAACCCAAACCTGCCGCTGTTAAGTTCAGTAATCTTATAATTTTCAAGTGGCACATCGCCGGTATCAAATAAATTATTATTGTTCAGGTCAACAAATGTCTGCCCTTGTATGGAATTAAATTTGAATGTCAATTTGATTATCCACCAATCATAATTACCAATGAGGGGTTCTGTTTTGTCTTTTGAAATACCGGAATTCGAACCTCCGCCGAAAATCAGACCACCGTCAGTAGTTTCACTTATTGACGAATAAAGATATTCGGAACCACTTCCTCCGATTGTGTTTTGCCAAATAATATTTCCTAAAGCATCGAGTTTTATGATCCAGTAATCCAGTTGATTGTTGCCGCTAATTTCAGTTTTATCAAAAGTAATATTGGATTCACTATACCCGCTAACGACAAATCCACCGTCAGATGTTTGTATAACCCCATGCGAATAATCTTCCTGATCACCGCCGATCGTATTTTCCCATTGGATATTACCATTATCATCCAGCTTAATAACCCAAATGTCTACATAACCATGGTTATTTTCAGATTTATCGCTGGAAATGTTGGAATATGAATAGCCAGAACAAATGAATCCATTGTCGGCTGTTTGAACAATACACTTCAATTGATCTTCAGATGTTCCTCCAATTGTATTTTGCCACTGTATATTACCGGAAGCATCCACTTTCACTACCCAATAATCTTTTGAACCTATATTCGGCTCTGTTTTGTCGCCTGAAATACCCGATTCAGAAGTTCCGCCACAGATAAATCCGCCATCTGAAGTTTGTTTAAGTGTAAAAAGTAAATCCGTTGCAATTCCACCAATGGTATTTTGCCATTGAATATTGCCTGCACTGTCTAATTTTACTAACCAATAATCGAACAATCCCATACTGTTTTCTGTTTTGTCACCGGAAATATTGGAATTGGACCATCCCCCGCATGCATAACCACCATCAGCAGTTTGTATAATTCCGAACAGCTGTTCAGTCCCACTGCCGCCAATTGAATTCTGCCATTCAATATTACCGGAATTATCAAGCTTTACTAACCAAAAATCAGAGCCACCAACAGGAGCTTCTGTTTTATCGCCTGAAACAGGCGAAGCGGAATAGCCTCCACACATGAATCCTCCATCTGAAGTTTGTATAACGCAATACAAATTATCTGCTGCACTCCCGCCAATAGTGTTTTGCCATTGGATGTTTCCGTTTGCATCGAGTTTTACAATCCAGTAATCATCCAACCCTAAGCAGTTTTCTGTTTTATCACCTGTACTGTCCGACCGGGATTCTCCTCCGCAAATATATCCCCCATCAGTAGTTTGATAAACGGAACGAAAATTTTCGTTTTGAGTGCCGCCAATGGTATTTTGCCACTTAATTTCCTGACCCGATACAGTCAGGTACATCAGTAAAAAAGCAATAAATAAATTTAGTTTGTTCATATAGTTTTATTTACCTGGTAAATGTATTATAATTTCACCTAATCATTCAAAAGTCAATTACCATTTTCTCAGTCATCCACCGTAAAAATCCGGTTCACCGCGAATAACAATCGCAATGAAAAACGCACCACCTGATATGAACTCCATCGCATCAGCCGGGCAAAAACAGATGATCGCTTATAATAACTTTCATGGGTAACTTCAGTACACTCTTCCGTGATCACTTTCAGTAAATGATTATTGAAGCCAGTGCCAAATTCACGATTTACAATATCGAGATTCAACTCAATACTTAAGTAAGCACTGAGATGATTTTGATTGTAGGAACCAATGCTTGTAAACGTTTTATCCACAACCACCACTTTTCCATGCACCATAGTTTTGTTGGATTCAAAAATGCGGATCTTATTTCGCATCAGCCATCCGTAAAGATATGCCGTTGCATAACGCACAACAGGTACATCCGAGAATTGCGTCATGATGATGCGGACGTCAACACCTCGTCGTGCAGCATTGGATAATATTCGACGATAACGCCTTCCCGGCAGGAAATATCCTCCCACAATAGTGATCGATTCATCAGCCAGTCTTCCTGATTTATTATAGCTGTGAGTGATCTCGCCCCGGTTGCGCAGCCAATCATTTTTCCGGATACGGACCCAAACTTTATTCACATCCAGGTAACGACCACGGGTAAAAATGCGGGGCCATTTGGGTCGCGAGGGTTTGAACTGCCGTTCGAAAATACGTTTGCAGGCCAATGCCAGTTCCTGGCAAACCGGACCTTCCACACGAACGGCATAGTCCAGCCAGGGTGGATCTTTTTCAGAACCATGATACCGGTTGGCGATATTCATACCACCCACAATGGCGATGGCTTCATCCACCAGCATGATCTTATGATGCATTCTTCTTCCAACATATACTTTTCCGGAAGCAAGAATAGGTTCAAAACGTTTGAAATTAATTCCTGCTGCGATTAAGTGTTCCCCTTCGGCTTCGGTGAATTTGTCGGCACCAAAATCATCGATCACCATGTTTACCTGGACTCCTCTTCCCGCTGCAATTTTTAGTGCATCCAGTACTTGTCGTCCGGTCTCATCGGGAACAACAATGTAAACCTGTAAGTGAATATTGATTTTTGCATTGTTGATCAGGGCGATCAATACTGAAAAAAAATCCGCACCGGCACGAATCCATTTTACCTGGTGACCATCCTTAAAATCGTAAACATCTCTCCAGGTGTTTCTTGACATATAAATCGGAAAATTCCCTTTGAAACAAAGATATAGAATGGTTTTCTGATGTGGTTAATGAACAATGTTTTGAGCGGTTTCACAGTGAAATCAACATCCTTATGCTGAAAAGAAAGGTAGTAGGATCCGGACTTTTATTTTCTTGATTCTTACCTTAGCGGCTCCAAAAGGCTTGTCTGCACGGTAAAATGCGCCTTTGCCGGAAAAATACGCAACAAAATCAAAATTCTGCCGTATTTTATTGTTTCATGCACAACCATTCAAAAACCGGATTATTACTAATGAATTTGAAACTTTCTGTATGGATTCTTGCAGGTGTATTTCTTGCAGGCTGTGATCGTGCTACCGTGGCACAACCACCGCTGGCAGGGAAATCTGTCTATTCCCCGCAACCCGATTTCCTTAAAAAAACCGTAATTTCTTACAAAGGCACTTCCACTCAGAGGTTCCTGAATAATCACCAGCTGTATTCCGAAGGCTGGGATACCCTTGCCCAGGCTCGTTTCTGGCAGGATGTGATTGCTCTGACCCATGATTCAATGATCATGAATGTGGCTAGTATTCGCCAGCCACTTTATAAGATCTCCTGTACGGACTGGAATTGCCAGACGGAAATGGAAAAGGATGAATACAAGAAGAATATTCGTATTCACAAAAACCTGGATGAGTCGGCATCACTTTTTGTAACCAGTGGGAAAAAGTTCTTTTTTGAATATAAGAAAGTGCTTCCGATGATCTCGACGTCTTTGCCAATTTTTGAACAATTGGGAGTAGATCCATGGTATGCTCAGACTATTTTATTGATAGAAAGTCCTGGTAAAACAGAGGCGCGTTCCTATGTAGGTGCCCGGGGACCTTTCCAACTTATGCCTTACGTGGCCCGGAAATATGGTCTGACTGTAAACAAATACCACGATGACCGGACCAGCCTGGAAAAGTCAGCTATGGCAGCGGCAAAACTTATTAATAATGTTTGCCTCCCATATGCCAGAAAAATACTCGATGATAAGTGCATTGCTTATAGTGAAAAGGATTTGTGGTTCCGTTTGTTTGTAATGCATATTTACCATGCCGGTGCCGGAAATGTAAGTGCCGTTGTCAATGCAATCAGTCCGGTAGAAGGCGGCATGAGCCTGATACGATCCATGTGGATGACCGAAGCACGTGGTTTTAAAAATGAATCTCAGAACTATTCCCAGATTGCCCTGGCTTCTATCATCAATTTCGATCGACTGATCAGCCAGGATCTGGACACCGTTTTCCTCGTACAGGGAGATAAAAGCATTCGCCAGTATTTTGAAAAGTCGAAATTATGTGTGGATACATTGGCTTACCTGACTTCATGCCTGAATGATTATGAATCCGATCTCGTAGATGGTTCTATTCCGTTCGATTATTTTGCAACCAAAACTGCGGTAGTGCGGAAGGAGATGCAGAAGTATTACCAGCGCAATGGGAAGCAGTTTGAAAACCTTGCCATCAATGAATCGGAAAGACTTCACAATTTGGGTAATGAGTTGATGTACAAACGCAAATTTGATGAAGCCGTGATGGTTTTTCAACTGGGATTGGAAAAAAATCCGATCTCTCCCGCAACTTACGACAGCCTGGGACGCGCTTACAAACTGATGGGTAAAAATGATCTGGCGATCAAATATACCCGTAAGTCGAAGGAAGTCATAGAAAACCCGGGAGCTTTTATCCGGTAAACAACTAAATTTTATCGGTATTCGTGTTCGTTGATAACAACGAAAAATTGTTTATAAATAAAAACGATTTTTTCGGAAAATTTTTATGTTTTTTGCACTCTTAAAACCACTTTACATTTATTTAAACTTTATAAGGGATGAAAAGAAAAATTACCTGTCTGTTATTGAGTTTCCTGGTGTTGGCAATGGTGATTCCTGCGACTGCACAGCAAACGTATTATTACGATTTCAGGAATACTCTTGATGAAGTATCTGCTACTGGTCCGGCGTTAAATGTGCTGGGCACCGGTGCATTTGTGAACGAAGGCCTCAGCGAACTTTCCTGTGTCGCACGACCTGTGTATGGATTTACACAGAATAGTGGAGTACAATTCGATAATAACGCTGCCGGAAACTTTTTCGGTTCGTCGTATTCCATTGAAATGTATTTCCAGTTTCTGAATAATACCGGATTCAAACGGATCATAGATTTCAAGAATCAGACTACTGACTCAGGTCTTTATTGCACCAATACCATACTGCAGTTTTATGACGCGATTACAATCAACACTTTTGCGTTCGTAGCCAACCAGTATGTTCACCTGGTAATTACCCGGGATGATGCTACAGAGCTGGTAACACTTTATGTTGATGGAGTTTCGGTAGGATCATTCATCGATTCCGGTGATCTGGCAGTTCTGGATACTTCCAATGTTCTGAATTTTTTCCAGGATGACCTGGTGTTTGGTGGCGAAGCACGTCCGGGACGTATTGCCTTGCTGAAAATTTCTGATTCTGTAATGGATGCCAGTGCAGTTGCCGATGGTTTCGCGAGCCTGGAAGCTACTTCTGGCGCTTTAGCTTTTACAGCGGACATCACCGCTGCATGTCTTCCCGGTAACGTTTTCAACTTCACCAATACATCTCAAAATTCAGGAGGTTATACCTATACCTGGGAATTTGGTGATAGTACCTCGGTGACGGATACAAACGCCACTCATACCTATACTGCTGCAGGTACTTATACCGTATTGCTCATAGCAACTGACGGAACCTGCACCGATACAGTTTCTATTGATGTCACAGTTTATAATTCTGTTCCAGTTGACCTGGGTGCTGATGCCAGCATTTGTGTTGGTAACTCCCTGATACTGGATGCAGGTTCAGGTTATACTACTTATTTATGGAGTACTACAGAGGCAACACAAACCATTATTGTTGACGTTGCCGGAACTTATTCGGTTGAAGTAACAGACTCACTGGGATGTGTCGGATCAGATACTATTGTGGTGGACGTTCTTAGTTACCCTGTTATTGACCTGGGAGCTGATACCACATTGTGTTTCGGTACTTCCATGGTTTTAAATGCAACTTCTGGCCTGACAAGCTATCTGTGGAGTACCGGTGATACTACCGAATCCATTGTAGTAACTGCTGCCGGAGTTTATGCAGTTGAAGTTGCCAACCTCGCTGGTTGCAGCACTACTGATACCATTAATGTAAATTTCAATTCCGAAATCATTATAGCACTGGGTGCTGATACGAGCTTCTGCCCCGGAAATACGCTCACTTTGGATCCGGGCCAGGGATTTACAGCCTATAGCTGGTCTGATGGTTCCGGTAACCCGACTCTGGATGTCACTGTTTCAGGAACTTATTCTGTTGAAGTAACTGACGGCTTTGGATGTACTGCTGTTGATACAATTGATGTTGTGGTTTTCAGCCCGGCAATAGTTGATCTCGGTGCAGATTCCTCATTCTGCGGGGGTACACCGGTGTTGATGGATGCAGGTTCAGGCTTTGCAGGTTATCTATGGAATGATGGTTCACAAAACCAGACATTAAGTGTTTCAACCGGTGGTATATATTCTGTGATCGTTACCGATAATAACGGTTGCACCGGAACCGACAGCATTGCCCTTACAGCTACTCCATTGGTTTCACTGGGTGCTGATCAGGTATGGTGTGTTGGTGTTATTTCAACTCTCGACGCAGGTGCAGGATTTGTAACCTACCTGTGGAACGATGGTTCATCAACACAGACTATCGATGTAAGTACAACCGGCACGTATACAGTAACCGTTACCGATGGCAACGGATGTATTAATTCAGATGAGATCGATGTTACTTTCAATACAGTTCCGGTATTTGATCTGGGTCCTGATTATGATATCTGCGACGGCCAGGTTGCGCTGCTCGATCCGGGACCAGGTTATATGTCGTATCTGTGGAGTGATGGTAGTTCCAACCAGGTTCTCCAGGTAACAACAGCAGGAACATATTGGGTTCTGGTTTCTTCCGCACCCAATTGCGACGCTTCAGATACCATTACCATTTCTGTTCTTCCTTCCCCTGTAATGTCACTCGGTAATGATACCTCACTGTGCGATGGTTCAATACTGACTCTCGATGCAGGTGCTGGATTCTCCGGATACCTTTGGTCGGATGGTTCCGCTAACCAGACACTGGATGTAATTACTTCCGATATTTATATCGCTACAGTTACAGGTAGCAATGGTTGCGAAACTACCGATAGCATTATCGTCACGTTTGAATCGTTTCCCATTGTTGATCTTGGTCCGGATCAGGCATTTTGCTCTGGAAACTTTGCTACACTGGATGCCGGATCGGGTCCATATACTTACCTATGGAATGACGGATCTGTTTCTCAGTCAATCATTGCTTCCACTACAGGAACATATACAGTTACCGTTACCAGCCCTGCCGGATGTTCGTCACAGGACGATGTAAACATCAACGTATTCAGTAATCCGGTGGTGAATCTTGGAACAGATATATCCGTGTGCGACAGCGTTCCGGTTACTCTTGATGCGGGATCACCCGGGAATACATACCTGTGGAATGATGGAAGTGTAACACAAACGATCACTGTATCTACCTCAGGTACCTATACAGTAACTGTTACCGATGGAAACGGATGCCAGGGAATGGATGACATCACTGTTAATTTTTATCCTCCGGTTCCGACTCCAACAATTACACAAAACGTAAATACATTGCAATCCAGTTCTCCGACAGGTAACCAGTGGTACAGTAATCCGGGTGGAATCATTCCGGGTGCTACCGGACAGACTTATTCTCCAGGTGCCAATGGAACATTCTATGTAATCGTTACTGATGTTAACGGATGCACTTCGTTGCCTTCTGCAGATTACATCTTCGTATTCGATGGTCTTCCTGGTGAGGTATC
>JANWID010000142.1 GCA_025450095.1 Bacteroidia bacterium
CAGGACTAGACGATATTTTCATTTCAAAATTAGATAGTGCGGGAAATTTCGTTTGGGCAAAAGCAATGGGAGGACCAGTTGGCGATTACGCAAACTCCATTGCAATAGATATCTCAGGAAATGTTTATACAACGGGTTATTTTGCGGTAATGGCTGACTTTGATCCTGGGGCAAGTTCGTATATTCTGGGCGCTTTGGCAGGAAATGATATTTTCATATCCAAATTAGATAGTTCCGGAAACTTTGTTTGGGCAAAAGGAATCGAGGCCGGAGGTCATGACTACGGTTATGATATAGTCGTTGATTATTCAGGAAGTGTTTATACAATAGGTGATTTCGGAGGAACGGCGGACTTTGACCCCGGCATTGGTGTATACAACATAACTTGTGTTGATGGATACGCTGACATATTCCTTTTAGCGTTAGACAACGCCGGCAATTTTGATTGGGTTAATCAGGTTGGAGGTACCAGTGGCGAACATGGCACCTCTTTAGTCATAGATGCTTCCGGACATTTATCAATCACAGGTACATTTTCCAGTCCCGCACTTGCATTTGGAACCATTACGCTGTCGAATACAGGTACGGGAGATATTTTTATTGCAAGGCTCGATACCGTTTTTGCTACTGGCATTGAAACAATTTCAAATGATCAAGTTCCGGTTTCTATTTCTCCCAATCCATTCACTGAAGAATTAACAGTCAGTAGTAAGGAGCCAGGTGAAATAAAAATATATGATATTTATGGAAGGCTGGTTTTCACACAAATGCTGACAAATTCCTATCCGTTGAAAATTTCTGCTTCCTGGCAAAAAGGAATTTATTTAATCGAAATAATAACTGATAAAGGAGTTGTGGTTAAGAAGGTGGTGAAAAATTAATTGATGGAAAATTGAATCATGGAAAATATTTCGCGCGTAGCAGTGGTAACTTGAACTGCAATGAAGAAAATTATTAGTATCATATTTATGATATTATTCGTAAATTTAATCTACGCTCAAAACCCCTTAGTAAAGCAATGGGATATGAGATTTGGTGGAATCGATGACGATTATGTTATGTCATTTCAACAGACAGCTGACGGAGGGTTTATTTTTGGAGGATTTACTTATTCAGATATTAGTGGAAATTTAACACAGTCAAGTTGGGATACTTCGATTTGGAAAGGCGATTTTTGGGTGATAAAAATTAATTCTATTGGAAATATACAATGGGAAAAGCGATATGGAGGGAAACTTCTTGATCGGATTTATTCTTTACAACAAACTAATGATGGAGGGTATATTTTAGGAGGATATTCAGTTTCCGGAATAGGAGGAGATAAAACGCAAACACCATGTGCAGGAATGGGTGACTATGATTATTGGATCATAAAGATTGATTCGCTGGGCAACAAGCAATGGGATGGGGATTATGGAGGAAATTCTTATGATTTTCTTTGTTCAATTAATCAAACAGAAGATAGTGGTTATATTTTAGGGGGATATTCTTCCTCAGATAGTACATGTGATAAGACACAGCCGCTTACCGGAGGCCAGGGTGATTCTGATTATTGGATTGTAAAAATCGATTCTCTTGGAAATAAACAATGGGATAAAAAATTTGGTGGATCACAGCAGGAAGATTTTGGTACAGCCTGGCAAACTTTTGATGGCGGATATATCGTATGCGGATCATCCTGGTCAGGGATTAGCGGTGATAAATCACAACCTGTAGTTGGAGTAGATGATTATTGGATTGTTAAAACGGATTCACTTGGCAATAAAGAATGGGATAAAAATTTTGGTGGTTCAAGTCAGGATCAATTTCCTTGTATATCATTAACAAACGACCATGGGTTTATTTTAGGAGGGAGATCTCAATCACCTGTTAGCGGAGATAAAACACAGCCTACTCAGGGAAATTGGGATTATTGGATTTTAAAACTGGACTCGCTTGGCAATAAACAATGGGATAAGGATTTTGGTGCATCCTATGTTGAATATCTGACAAACATTTTTCAAACCTCAGATGGCGGATTTCTGTTAAGTGGTTCTTCTGAATCGAATGCAAGCGGCGATAAAACAGAAAACAATCTTGGAACGGAACAAACATGGATAGTTAAAACAGATTCATTGGGGAATAAGCAATGGGATAAAACAATTTTTACAACTATACGTGATGTTGTTGGCTCTGGTATACAAACCAGTGATGGATGTTACGCATTTTGCAGTTCAACAACATCCGGAATCGGAGGGTATAAATCCCAAAATAACTGGGATATTACAGAAATGACTTTTGATTTCTGGATCGTAAAATTCTGCGATACAACATCGACAGGAATTGAAGAATCTGACCCCAAAATTGCATTATGTAACATTTATCCTAACCCTTTTTCATCTGAAGTTTCAATTACAATTCAAAAACAAAATTTAAAACAATCATCTTTTATCATTAAAAACACTTTATTGCAAACAGTATTTATAAAAGAAGAAAATAATTTGAGCACCCCATATACCAAGACAATAGATTTAAGTTTTCTTACAAGCGGAATTTATTTACTCAATGTAATTATTGATGGAGAACGAACTGTAAAGAAAATTGTAAAAGAGTGAAATGCAGTAAGCAGAAAGAATTTAACAACTGAAAACTGAACATAATGAACAAACTAGCTTTTATTTTAAGTATAATATTTTTAAGTTCTTTTAACTACTCGTCAGCACAAGTCGCTTTCCAAAAAACATTTGGAGGAACAGGCGATGATTGGGGAAATTCCGTTCAGCAAACTACTGATGGAGGATTTATTATTGCTGGCTATACTACAAGTTTCGGGGCAGGGTCTGATGATGTTTATTTAATTAAGACGGATGTCAACGGAGATACTGTTTGGACAAAAACATTTGGCGGACCAGGTAATAATACGGGTACTTCCGTTCAACAGACTACCGATGGAGGATACATCGTATTGGGACGTACCAATAATTTCCCTGGAACTATCAATGATATTTATTTAATCAAGACGGATGTCAATGGAGATTCCCTATGGACAAAATCCCTGGGTGGAAATAATGTGGAATATGGGAACTGTGTTCAGCAAACTACCGATGGAGGATATATTATTTCAGGATGGACAACGAGTTTCGGCGCCGCTCTTTATGATGTTTACGTAATCAAGACCGATGGCAATGGGAATACAATGTGGTCAAAAACCTTTGGCGGTTATACTCCTGATATGGGTAATGCTGTTCAGCAAACCAGCGATGGAGGATACATTGTTGCTGGTTATACAAGGAGTTTTTCCGGTCAAGTAGGTTTTGATATTTATTTAATTAAGACCGATGCTGATGGTGATTCACTTTGGACAAAAACATATGGTGGAACAGGTGTTGAATGGTGCTTTTCCGTTCAACAAACAACCGATGGAGGATATATTATTGCCGGGGAAACCCAGAGTTTCGGTGCCGGTGATTGGGATGTCTATTTATTAAGAACCGATGTTGATGGAAACTCGCTGTGGGCGAAAACTTTTGGCGGAGCAAATGATGATTATGGATATTTTGCTCAGCAAACTACCGACGGAGGATATATTATTACCGGATATACAAACAGTTTCGGTGCAGGGAATAATGACGTGTATTTAATCAGGACCGATGCCAATGGAGATTCTCTTTGGTCAAAAACATACGGCGGATTAAATGATGACAGGGGCTACACCGTTCAGCAAGCAATAGATGGCGGATATATTATTACCGGATCGACACGTAGTTTTGGTGCAGGCACGAATGATGTTTATTTAATTAAAACGGATAGTTTAGGAAACAGCGGATGTAACGAAGGAAATCCAGGCACCATTGTTACTACCCCTGTTACTATAGAGTTAAATACTGAAACTATGATAACTTCTCCCGTTACAATTGTATATAACACACCTGCAATTGTTGGCAACGGAAGTATAATTAATACGCTTTGCGCTGCTGTTGGTATAAACGAAATAACAACGGAAAATACCTTTCTTATTTCTCCTAACCCATCAGATGGTAATTTTATTATTTCATTTAATGAAGTGATTAAAAAGGGTAATGTTGAAATATCAAATACTATTGGAGAAAAGGTTTTTACCGAAAATATTTTCAATGAATCAGAAAAAGCAATTAATCTCAATTTGATTTCATCAGGAATTTATTTTGTAAAAGTGTTTGATAGTGAAAAGAGTTATTGCAGGAAATTAATTATTAAATAAAATTGGAAAAACTTAACAACAGTTACAATCATGAAAACTATCATCCTGGTGTTACTAATTTGTAGTATAAAGATTCATGCATTTGCGCAAGGGACACTGACAAAAATGTGGGATAAACGTTTTGGTGGGACAGCCGATGAATATTTTCATTCATTTCAAAAAGTCAGTGATGGCGGCTATATCCTGGGAGGCAGTTCGTATTCGGGAATCAGTGGAGATATAACCCTTCCTAATAGAGATATGACGAACCAGAGTAATGATTTCTGGATAATAAAAATTGACTCATTAGCAAATGGGTTATGGGATAACAGATTTGGTGGATCTTCATTTGATTGGCTAAGCAGTGTTTGTCAGACTACCGATGGAGGATATATTTTAGGTGGTTATTCATATTCAGGCATTGGTGGTGAAAAATCTCAGGCCAATTGGGATAGTACATTGAACACTGCTGATTATTGGATTGTAAAAACCGATGCCTCGGGCAATTTCATGTGGGATAAACGATATGGCGGATTCAAAGAAGAGAAGTTAATGGCTTTACATCAAACTACAGATGGGGGTTATATTTTGGGTGGATATTCTTATTCTGGTTTAGGCGGTGACAAGTCACAACCCAACTGGGATAGCACCAACTTTACTTCCGATTATTGGATCGTAAAAATTGATGCCTCAGGAAACAAAGAATGGGATAAACGATTCGGTGGAATTGCAAATGAAACTTTTCAGGATATTCATCAAACTTTGGATGGTGGTTATATTTTAGCAGGTTTTGCCTATTCAGATATAAGTGGCGATAAAACCGAGGACAATTGGTCAGGATGTTCTGATTATTGGATTGTAAAGATTGACGCCCTGGGTACAAAGCAGTGGGATAAACGTTATGGTGGCTGGAGTTATGACTTCCTTTACTCTCTCAGGCAGGTTGGTGATGGGGGATATATTTTAGCCGGACTTTCAACATCAGTTGCCAGCGGAAATAAAACACAGGATACCCAGGATACCTCTATGGTTGGAATCGAAAGAGGGGATTACTGGATCGTTAGAGTTGATTCCATTGGAAATATGTTGTGGGACGCGGATTTTGGCGGGGTAGCAAGAGAATACACCTTTAAAAATATCAGCCTGACGGATGATGGAGGATATTTACTTTCCGGTTCTTCATATTCAAATATAAGTGGTGATAAAACTGAAGATAATCTTGGCCCGCAACAAACCTGGATGGTTAAGACCGATTCTTCCGGAGTAAAACAATGGGATAAAACACTTCTTACCTTATCTAATTATGATCAGCAAGCCATTGCAATTGAAGAAGAGCCCGGCTGCTATACCATTGCAAGTTTTACGAGAGCGGGGATAGGCGGACATAAATCACAACCGAATTGGGATACGATTAACATATTTCCGGGACTTGATTTTTGGATCATTAAGTTTTGTGATTCAATACAACCTTCAGGTATAAACTTAGCGCAAAATTCGGATTCACAAATTTTAGTTTCTCCGAATCCATTTACAAATGAAATTACAATAAGCCTGCAAAACCAAAACAGCAGTAAAGTCACAATAAGAGTACAAAATAAGTTGGGGCAATCAGTTTATGATGCTCAACATAGTATTTCATCCAATTCAGAATACACTATAAACCTGGGAAACCTTACGCCAGGAATGTATTTTCTGGAAATTTTCATGAATGGAAAACAGATCAATAAGAAGATTCTTAAGATTTAAAATAAAATGAATATTGCAAATAATGCCAGGGTATTTAAAATGTCCTTTGCAAGTATCTACCCGCTCTATATTCAAAAAGCGGAGAAAAAGGGGCGCACAAAAGCAGAGGTGGATGCTGTTATTTTTTGGCTAACTGGCTATAATAAACAAACATTGCAAAAGCAAATTGAAAAGAAGAGTGATTTAGAGACCTTTTTCGCCCAGGCACCACAAATTAATCCGAATGTTTCAAAAATTACAGGGGTTATTTGCGGATACCGCGTCGAAGAAATCGAAGACAAACTCATGCAGAAGATTCGTTATATGGATAAGTTGATTGATGAATTGGCAAAAGGAAGGGCAATGGAGAAGATTTTACGGCAATAGGGAAACTAAGAGCCTGCTATCGGATAATTAACGGCTAGAACCAGATTTAAATTTATGAATCGAATAACACATTGCCTGATAATTTTCCTGATTATGCTTGTTAATTCAGTAACGGCACAGGATCGGATAATATTTACACTGAGCCCTGGTAATTACGCCTATAAAGGGTTTGCAAACACATTCACATATAATAACCCGGACAAAAAGAAAGTAATTTTTTCTTGTCAGAAAGGGCGAATCGAAGAGAAGGGCGATTCATATTTATTCTATGCATCAGAACATGATACTTCCGTAATTTATGTTTATAACATTAGCACTAAAGATACCGTGCTTGTTTATTCTCAAAAAATAGTCATCAAAAAAGTACCTGATCCCTCAATTGCAATACGTGGAGTCGAAATCACATCTGAAACCAGCAGGCAAATGTTTGAAAATGTAAATACGCTCGAAGGATTTTTGGATATTGATATTGTAACATTAAAAACTGCCTTTATTGTGAGATCATTTGATTTAACAATCAAATCACCAAACACTAAAACATTTGTGAGTTCAACCAATGCATTTACTGATGAAATGAAATCCGCATTGAAACGATTGAAACCGGGTGACTCGGTATGGTTTGAGAATGTAATTGAATATGGCCCGGACGGGACGACACGGTATTTAGGACATACTGTTAAGACCAGGATAAATGAGGGAATGGGAGAATGAGGGAATGGGAGAATGGGAGAATAGGGGAATGAGCTGCGCCCTCCGAAGCAATTATAAAATTTAGAGATTACAATTGTAATTATCATTGCGTAGGAGGGGGGAATGGGAGAATAACTCTTCGCTCTCATTCTGTTTATCTCTCTGTTTCTCGTTCTCGTTCTTTGCTCTGTGACAGAGTGAGAGGGAGTGCGAGAGTGAGAATCAGAACGAGAATGAGGTTTAATGGAGGTTGCAAAAAAATGATGCTTCAATTACTGACCCCAGCGGGGGGCGCATGTATAGAAACATCACACATCACAGGAACATGGATTTTGTTATATTATTTTTCAAATACTCTTCGCTCTCATTCTGTTTCTCTCTCTGTTTCTCGTTCTCGTTCTCGTTCTTTGCTCTGTGACAGAATGGGAGAATGGGGGAATGGGAGAATGAGGGAATGAGGGAATAGCCCGATTGGCAGATTCAACCAGCGCATATTATTTAAATGAATCCACGTTTATTGTAAGACATTGGAATGGTTTAGAATTAAAAGTAAACGGAAAAGAGCTTCTTGTTGATTCAATTACAACTACAACATACTTCATGAATGACTCAGGTCAAATTATAGAGGGAGAGCCTAAAAAAGAATGAAAGTATTTATCGCTGCTTACCTTTTCAAATATTTATTAACTAATGAAAACTAAAATTATTCCTTTAGTTAGCTGATTTATTTATGCTATTGAAAATATTTCTACACAGACCATTTTTCAGAGGACACCCCTTTTCAGATGACGCCCCCGATTTAATTTTAGAAACTTTGTAGTTAAACCGGGGATCTGGCGATCCCGCCCCAAATAAAGTTAGAAAGAATTAACCGTTTTAAAAAAAACGTTTAAGCAAATAAACGTTTATAAACGTTTATAAACACTTAAGTACATTTGTGCCTTGCGATTCTAAATTTATTTTTGTATTTTGTCCCTAGGGGAGGGGAGCAAGGGATCCCAATATATAGTATATAGTAAGGAATGGCCAATAGCTGCAAGAACATTCAAAATAGGAATCGGTTGCGAAAGCTTTATCGGAGAAACTTGTTTTGTAATTTATATGCAACACAAGAACCGTAGATAGCCACACCTGATAGTCTACCGGTAGGTGTGATCCGATTGACGGTAAAGATTAGTTTTAAAAAAACATTACCACATACTCCACATAACCAACTGACGAATTCATGAGGAAAATTTATTGCCGCCCGGGATTAAAAATCCCGGGCGAAGAAAAGTGAGGATCTGAGATCCGATTAACAGTATATATTAGCTAGAAAAATTATTCCTACTTACTCCATACAACCAGCTAACGAATACTTGAGGAAAATTTATTTTCAATTAGATATTGTATTAAATTACTTTTTAAAAAATACGAATGCCTAAGGTCAAATTATTCAAGGGGAACTTAAAAAAGAATGAAAGTATTTATTGTCGGGCACGTATTCAAATATTTATAAACCAATGAAAACTAAAATTATTACTTGGGTTATCTTTATTTTATTTGTTTTAGAAAATATTTCTGCGCAGATCGTTTTCCAGAGGATATACAAAGGCACGGGAGAATACGAGGGTTTTTTTGCAGGGCAGGTCACAGATGGCGGATATTTTATAGCTGGAAGAAATTCTCTTGTTAAAACCGATGCTAACGGTTTCCTGCTTTGGTCTAAACAATTCAGCACAGGATTCCTGAAATGTGCTCACCAGACTTCCGATGGAGGCTACATAATGGCAGGATATACTTATTCAACAGTAAATTTTTATGATGGATTCGTGCTGAAAACAGATTCATTGGGAAATGTGCTTTGGGCAAATACTGTCGGAGGACCGCTGTATGAAGAATTATATAGTGTTGAAGAAACAATGGATGGCGGTTATATACTGGCCGGTGAAGCAAAGGATTCTCTCAGCATTGAGCATCTTTACCTGGTTAAACTCGACGGAACAGGAAATCAATTGTGGTCAAAACTTTTTAGAGGGCAAACTGATAGCCGGGTTAAACAAACATCTGATGGAGGTTTTATTATTGCCGGAACAACGTTTGGTGGCTGTCAGTCATATAATGGCAGCCTTGTAAAAACCGATAGTATTGGTAATTTATTATGGACAAAAGATTATTGCGATACGTACATTGAAGAATTTAGTTTTACCGATATTCAGCAAACAACAGAAGGCGGGTTTATTATATCGGGCAGTGTGCGGATCCCGCAATCGATATTTGGTGCAGATTTCTTTTTAATGAAAACCGATTCATTGGGAAACATTACCTGGCAAAATGCATATGCAGGCAATCAACTTGGTGGAAGCGCCTTTTATGGCGTTCAGCAGACCAATGATGGTTATGTTGCAACCGGACTTTCTACAAGTTTTTCAGGTTTTCAGTGTGCTGCCATACTTATAAAAACCGATACGACAGGAAATTTATTATGGTCGAAAGCTTATGGAGAAGCACCCGGAGGTGTTCATTTTTTAAAATCAATACAACAAACCACAGATGGAGGTTATATTCTTGGAGGTCATTTAATACCTTTTGGAGCGATGGGTACAGACAAGTACTTCTATTTAATTAAAACCGATAGTACAGGAACAAGCGGTTGTCGCGAAATAGTTATTTATCCGAATGAATGGAGCACGACAATGCAGGATGTTCTGGCTGTATCCACGTCCGGTGCTGGTGAAAATTCAACACCATTATCTGTTACTGTTACTGTTGGAGCCGCGGATTATGATTATTGCAATTTTATTTTTTCTAATGTAGAAGAATATCTGCCGGGCACATTTACAATTAATCCCAACCCCACGACTGAATGCTTCTCAATCTCATTTCAGAAAGACCTGAACAATGCATCAATTGAAATCTTCAATACTTTTGGAGAAGGAGTTTATACAGAATCCTTTAATGGCAGGCAGCAAACAATAAAATGTACACTAAATCCGGGAATTTACTTTGTTTGTATAACAGATGGTAAGGG
>JANWID010000143.1 GCA_025450095.1 Bacteroidia bacterium
AAGCTGAAATTTGCAAGGGAACTGGAATCTGCAATAATCAAGGATATAGTCTTAATTTGTGGAGGGAAACCCAGCAAGATGGCCCATTTATTCAATGATTCATGAGGTTTCGAACAGTAATGATTTGCAATCCCGGGCAAAATAATCTGAGGATCTTTGATCCCAGGATGAGCATACAAACTAAAACATATTACAAACTAAAAAGATTCAATTTTAATTAAAACAAATCATAACAAATCCATCATAATAGATCTCTCCATCATAAATCATCCCAATATCCAAAAATGAAATTAATAGTACGAGCCACTGAAGATGACTCACACTTACTTTCCGAATTAGCAAAGCGAACCTTTATTGAATCGCACGGTCATAGTGCAACAGCACTTGAAATAGATGCATATATTTCAAAAGCTTATGATGCAGATGCCTTGACAACAGAATTACGCAACCAGGAAAACAAATACATTATTATTTATAAAAACAACCAACCGGCAGGATATTCAAAAATCATTTTAAATTGTCCGTATGAGAATAGTAAAATAGAGAATCTGGCAAAAATGGATCGCTTTTATTTACTAAAAGATTTTTATGGCCAAAACCTGGGCTCAGAACTTTTTAATTTCAATATTAATTTTATCAAGGAGAATAAACAGTCAGGAATGTGGCTGTATGTCTGGAAAGAAAATAAACGTGCTGTAAATTTCTATTTGAAACAAGGATTTACTATCATTGGCACTCACGACTTCATGATTTCCGAAACTCACTCTAATCCCAATCACCAAATGCTGCTAAGTTTGTAACAACACCCAAAGACGAAAAAACATTATGGCTTGGACCCCAATGTATTTATTGAAATCAGATGTAGGATATCTGAATGATTGGCTGAACCAGGAAGATGAAATAGCATTTCTCGTTTCTAATGGACAAAATAAATGGATAGCAAAAAGTCAACACAACATAATTAACGAATTGGGAACACAAAAAATAGAAGATTATGATTTTGTTATACCCGATTTCGCTGAGTTCCATTTATGGCATATTCCATCGGGGCCTTTACCGCTTTTAGAAAGTTATTCATCAGGGGCTAAACTAAAAATCAAAAAAGAAGACTGGGAAATTGATGGAAAAGTTCCCGACCCATGGAACGGATGGACAGAAATCAGGCCGGGAGCAAATCCGCGAATACCTTATTTTGGTGCCGGTCATCCTGGAGTAATTCATTTACAAATCAGAGTTTCTGATGATGATGAAATACCGATGTCAAGTTTTGGATGGACGGGGAATCATTATAAAATTATAGGAAATGTTGCTGATCCATCTACAGAAAAGTTTTGGAAGAAATTAAAACGAATGGTAAAAAAAATCGGAACACAAATTCCCAGGGGTAACTTACCAGGGCGTGATAAGGAAATTTATGCCTTTCCGACTGCTTACAAAGAAATACAAAACGGTAGACAATGCGCAATAAACCCTTAATGTTGATCCAGGTATGATCAGCCAACTAAATCAGGATACAAAATAAAAAGTTCCAATTAACCATATTCCAATCATAATAAATCCATCATAATAGATCTCTACATCATAAATCATCCAAATATCCTCCAAAATTACTTCACCTTACTTTTCGCGATCCAGTCATCCACCATCCGCTCCAAAATATCAAGCGTAACCGACCCTTGCGATAGTACCAGGTCATGAAAATCCCTGATGTCAAATTTTTCACCCAACTCTTTTTCTGCCTTTCTTCTTAGTTCCAGAATTTTCAACTCACCGATCTTATATGCAAGCGCCTGACCAGGCCAGCTGATATACCGGTTTATTTCAGTATTTACTTCATGCATCGACAATGCTGAATTGGAAGCCAGGAAATCCACAGCCTGTTCACGGGTCCATCCTTTACTGTGAATACCAACATCGATTACCAGTCTGCAGGCCCGCCACATTTCATACGTCAGTCTGCCAAACCTGCTATAGGGATCTTTATATAAACCCAGTTCCGTTCCCAGGAATTCACTGTACAAACCCCAGCCTTCGCCGAACGCATTTACATAAAACGAAGTTCGGAACTTCAGCATGCCTTCCAGTTCAGCAGCAAGTGCAATCTGCAAATGATGTCCCGGAACAGCCTCATGCAGAGTAAGTGCTTCCAATGTGTAGAGCGGTCGTGAAGGAAGATTGTAAGTATTCACCCAATACTCACCGGCATTTCTACTATTAATCGGAGCGCCGCTATAACGTCCTGGTGTATATGAGGGAGCAATATGATCGGGAACAGGTGCCACACCATAAGGTTGCCTGGGTAATTTTTTAAACAGCGAAGGAAGCTTACCATCGATTTTCTTTGCAATAAAGGATGCTTCCTTCAGGAGTTGTTCCGGTGTAGTAACATAAAACCGCGGATCCGTCCTCAGGAAAGCTAAAAATTCCGAAAAATTCCCTTTGAAATTCACTTCGGCAATAACAGCTTCCATCTCTTTTCTTATTCTAGACACTTCCGACATTCCCAAATTGTAAACATCATTGGGTGAAAGATTGGTAGTAGTGTGATGCTTTACCAGTGCCGCATAATATGCTCTGCCATTCGGTAATTCCGTTGCACCAAGAGTCTTTCGCGCTTTGGGGTAATACTCCTCTTCAAAAAACTTTTTTATTTCTCTGTATGCCGGAACAACACGTGTAGCAATTGTATTCCTGGCTTCCGATTGAATACTATCCCACGTTTGTTGCGGTAATGTCGCCGGCTTTGATTTAAATGGCTGGAAAAAAACAGAGTTCTCTACCGTATCGGTAATATGACTATTGTAAGTGGATTCATAATTTTTCAGTGCTACAACAGGTTGTGAAATCCCCATGGCAATTCCTTTACGGATAAGGTCCATCTGCTGTTTTGCATAATCTGGAAATTTGTTCAGTCGGTGTATATAGAGCCGGAAATCCCTTGCTGTTGAATATTGAACAGAAGCCTGGAATGGAAGACCTGTATGAAAGCCGCCATCCGATAAAATGGGATTCAGGTATTCCTTAAACTCATAATAATTCAGTTGGTCCCTGATCAGATACTTTAAGAGTTCCAGGTTGATGAGATCCGCCATTGGTATGCTCCGCATATCAATGGTTTGAAGTGTATCCCACTGGTCAATATAAAACCGGTTCCTTCGTTGAAGATCTGCTTCTGTATACGAACCAAAAGGTGTTTCCGAAAAAACAGAGTCGGGAGGATATTCGCGTTTGTTGAATTCCTCAATTTGTCCGGCAACATATTCAACAATATTTTTCGCATCCGGTTTTGAAGAAGTGGTCTGTGAAAAAATACTATTACTAAATAGAATAATTGTGCAGGTAAGAAAAATAAAGCGTCTCATATATTTTTAATGTAACGAATGTATGAATGAATGCGAATCTACGAATTACGAAATGTAACGAATGTATGAATGAATGCGAATCTACGAATTACGAAATGTAACGAATGTACGAATGAATACGAATCTACGAATTACGAAATGTAACGAATGTACGAATGAATACGAATCTACGAATGATACGAATTTGATGGATAAACCATTCGTAATATTCGTAGATTCGTAGGGCGAAGCCCATTCGTAAATTCGTTACATAACAAAGTACATATCTATTTCACCCTTATTCTTAGCCTTGATCTTTCCACGATGTGTGCAGCTGAATTTATCTTTTACCAACTCATAAGTACTACCGCTGATATTTATTTTTCCGGCTTCTGAATTTTGTTCCATGCGGGCGGCGACATTCACGGTATCGCCCCAGATATCATAGGCATACTTTTTAACACCCACAATGCCGGCGACTACAGGGCCGGTATGAATTCCGATGCGCAGCTCAAATGGAATTTCACCCCTGGCTTCTTTTTCCTTTTTCCGGTTGATCATGAACTCATGAATTTCAAAAGCGGCATTGATCATGTCAACGGCATGCGTATAATTACTGACGGGGAGTCCGCTGGCACACAGGTAGGCGTCGCCAATAGTTTTGATTTTTTCGATCTTATATTTCTGAATGATGCTGTCGAAACCGCTGAAGCAGGCATGTATTTCATCAACTAACAGCTCAGCACTCACCTTTTCACTGATATTGGTAAAATCCTTGAAATCGGTAAACATTACGGTTACCATAGTATAGGATTTCGCTTTGGCCGTACCGGTAGTTTTTATTTCTTCCGCGACTTCACCCGGGAGGATGTTCAGCAACAATTCCTCGGATTTCTTTTTAGCAGCAGCAGTCCTTCTCAATCCCATAAAAATTGCTCCGGCCAGCAACAGGAACAACACCGTACCGCCCATAAATGCATTCCGCACCAATTGTTGTTTCTGTGCTTTCTTCTGTGCAATTACATCTTTCTTTTCCTGTTCCGCCCTGGTCAGCGATTCCTTTTTATCGAAATCGTATTGCATCTGCATCTGTACGGTCTTCTGAGTATTTTCATTATTCAACAGGCTATCGCGATACATAATAAACAGCTTGTAGTGTTCCAGCTCTAGCCGGAGTTTGCCTTGCACATTATCAATAGCAGCCAGGTTTTCATAACTTAACTTCAATCCTTCCAGGCTTCCTATTTCTTTTGAAAGCGTCACCGACCTTTCCAGGTATGTCCTTGCATCTTCATATTTATTTTGCCGTGTATAAACATTTCCGAGATTAATACAGGCTATGGCTATCCCATATTTATCACCCATTTTCTCCCTTAATTTAAGAGCTGCGAACTGGTTATCCAGCGCTTTTTGATATTCGCCCTGGTTTTCATAAATGTTCCCAATATTATTGTAAGCATCGGCTACACCTTTAATATCGTTTAACTCAAGGTTTATTTTAAGCGCTTCCGAGTGGTACTTCAATGCTTCGGAGTGCTTACCCTGGTAATTGTAAATATTTCCGATATTGTTGTAGGAAGCAGATTTTCCTTTCAGATCACCCAATTCCTCCCTGATTTTTAAAGATGCAAAATGATTTTTTAATGCTTCAGGATAATTGACCTGTTTATCATATATAACACCAATGTTATTATAGCTGGAAGCAATTTCCTTTTTATCTCCAATTTCTTCACGCATACGAAGACTCGCCAAATGGTATTTCAAAGCTTCCGGATAATTGCCAAGTTGTAAGTAAATATTTCCAATTCCATTATTGGATGTGGCTATACCTTTTTTTTCACCAATTACTGTATGAATTTTTAATGATTGTTTAAATAAATCAAGTGCTGCCAGGTAATCTCCCTTAAACCAGTTATTGGCACCAATGCTGTAAATGGCATTGCCAATTCCTTTTTTAAACCCGATCTGTTCCGACAATTCCTTGCTTTGATTTGCATAATCCAACGACATTTCCGGGTTACTTCCCCAGGTAGCCCTCGATAATTCATACAATAAATTGGCAGCAGTAGTATCCGATAATGAGGGTGTGGTTCTGTTTAACTCCCGTGAAGTATCCTGGTGTTTTTTAAGTTCCTTTTGCAGGGAATCAACCAACATGGAGGATTGTCCGGATGTAATCGCTACAATACCATGTACAATCAGAAATATCGAGAATAGTTGCTTCACTATTAATAAAAGATTATGGTGCCTCAGTTCCAAAAATATTTAAAAATACGCCTCCCTTCACACCTTCCCGAATTTTTAATCCAGACCTGAAAAATCGGTGGAACATCCATCACACCCATCCGCTTCGCAAGCCGTTGCCGCCCGGTCCACAACGGAGGATACGCTTCCTGACGAAAAAATTAGTTGATCCCTACTTTAGAAAGGATAAATATGATCAAAAGATGGCAGCTCCTGTTAAGGGAGTTACTTTCTTTATATTATATTGGGATCCCTTGCTCCCCTCCCCTAGGGACAAAATACGCAAAAAAATTTAAAGTCGCAAGGCACAACTGCACTTAAGTGTTTATAAACGTTTATAAACGTTTATTCACTTAAACGTTTTTTTAAAACGGCTAATTCTTTGTAACTTTATTTGGGGCGGGATCGCCAGATCCCCGTTGAATGAAAATGTAACGAATATACGCCTGCCAGCCGAAGGATGGAATGGGCTTCGCCCTATGAATCTACGAATTACGAATAAACAAATATTCGTAATTCGTAGATTCGTATTTCCCGCCGTCCGGGATTTTCAATCCCGGGCGAAAAAATCAGAGGATCTCTGATCCGATGAACGTCATAGTGCTAACAACAATCATCACAAAATTAAAAACACTTAATACTTTACTCAACTATCAACTTTCCTGAAATACGATTTATTCTGGAATTGTCTAAAACATTCAAAATATAACTGCCCGGATATAAATCTTCCAACATTACTTCATTCTTACCTTGCCTGACAGAAGTACATTGATAAAGCCTTCCAAGCAGATCTCTGATCTCAAGTGTTTCGCAATTTTCGTCATCAATATAAACTGTTACAAATTCACTTGCTGGATTGGGGTATATTTTCAAATTCTGGGATTCCAATTCCTCATATCCAGCCCAACCATAAATATATTTTGAAATGAAAATGCCGGCAACACCTTCACCACCTATAACCACAATTTTTCCATTAGGCTCTTCATTCACATAATGTATCTGTTCATTGACTCCCGGAATTCCATAACTAACCAGTCCGTTCACTCCATTTGCTGTATTCAAAGTTTCGGTAAATAAATCAACCTGGAAAAATACACCGTTATAACCATTCTGATTTCCATAACTACCAGTATTAAACCCAATGCCTCCAACAATAAGCGTATTACCCGATTTAATAATGGCCCTGGGCATTACGGAATAACCGGGTTGATGAAAGGTATAAAAACCACCTACAGACCATGTAGTTAACAATCCACCATAATTCGAAACACCGAAAATTTCTGGTTTCATATCAACAGTCTGAGGATTGCCAACATAATTTGTTGTTACTGCAATATAATTTCCCCCATCTAAAATCATATCTTCGATTAAATTATTTCCGGGTTTTTGATATAGAAATATTCCGGATGATGCGAATGTTGGATCAGGTGTTCCCCATTCATCCAAACGCATGATACAATAATCGTAATCGGGGCTTTCAAGCAACCCTCCCAAAACTATTTTATTTCCATCCAGTAAGACTTTAGCTGCGCTTCCATTTGTAACATACCTGAATAAACCGTTATTGGAAAAAGTAACATCCGGGCTTCCATCTGAATTAAAACGCCAGGCCGCGAATTTATAATCAAACGTTCCGCCAAAGCATGAAGTACCTCCAACTACCAATTTACCATTTGGTTGAATAACCACTGACATGCATGCATCATACTGGCTGTTTACATCGATTATTAAATAACCTGTTCCATTAAAAGTAGTATCCAGTTGACCGTCCGCAGTGACACGGCCAATAACCCCGTTCCAATTAGATGGAGCCATCAAACCTCCTACAAACACAATCTTTCCATCAGGTTGTACTGCCAGATCATTTATATGCTGTTGGGGAAACCCTAAGTCAAAAGTGGCAATTCCATTCACACCGAATGTTGGATCTGCTTGTCCGTTAGGAAATACTTTTGCAATTGCATAATCTGCCAATGAAACATAAGCAGTCATGCCACTGATATAATAATTACCCAAAGAATCGCTGATAGCGCAGTATGCATATGTAGAATCATTATGTATGACGCCGTTGCTTCCAAAAGATAAGTCGGGAATCAGGCTTTGAGCCTTTGCGGGGAATAAGGATTGGCTAATAAGAATTAATAAAAGGAATAATTTTTTGTTTTTTATCATGATATACATTTTCTATAATTTCTTTCGGCAGTTCTCTGTATTAATATGTAGGCAAATATAGAGTTTCAACCTATGTGCTCCTAACCCCACTGCTTTTCAATTTGTGGCTGTATTACTACAATTGTGCTTAAGCTGTGTTATTGACCTTCACCATACTATGGAAATAATCTTGAGTATTTCTGGTGATTTTTTAATTAATACCTGTAACCTTTCCGTTCCTCGTTTCCTCAAATGGAATACAAGCACTTAAATTAAGTTAGAAAAAATGTATATGAATATTGCTACAGAAACTATCGACACAATTGGTGAAGAGCATATAGCCACTTCCATAGATACCCCGCTTCGATCTGATGCCTTTGCAATTGACGATGAATTTAAAATTGAACTTATTCAAAAACACTTCAGGGAAATAATGCATATCCTGGGTCTTGATTTAAACGACGACAGTTTAGCAGGTACTCCATACAGGGTTGCAAAGATGTTTGTTACCGAAATTTTTAGTGGATTGAACCCTGCAAACAAACCTGAAGTTAAATTGTTCGAAAACAAATACCAGTACAACGAAATGTTGATCGAAAAGAACATAACATTATTTTCATATTGCGAACATCATTTTGTGCCCATAATAGGTAAAGTTCATGTTGCTTATATATCGAATGGGAGTGTAATCGGCTTGTCAAAAATAAATCGCCTGGTGCAATATTATTCGAAACGTCCACAGGTTCAGGAACGACTCACCAATCAAATAGCAGAGGGTATTAAGGAAGCATTGCAATCAGAAGATGTTGCAATAATAATTGATGCGGTGCATCTCTGTGTGGCTTCGCGCGGCATAAAGGATACAAATAGCAGCACTATTACAACGAGCTTTTCAGGCCGGTTCAGGAATGAAAATATTAAAGAGGAATTCATTTCATTAATAAAATGAATTGTATCCAATCTGAAGTCAATTAGGCATTTGGTATGACTTAATTTCGCAATCCCAGGCAGGTTATTTTTTTGTAATTCAAATTTGTTTAACTTGCCCTTGATTTGACATCTAAAGCCTTATAAACAGGGCAGACATTCAATCTGTGTAACATTTGATTTATGATCCAGGTTGCCATAGTAGAAGATGATCTGGAAATCAGCCAGTCACTCGCTGATCTTATCAGTATGGAAAATGATTTTGCACTTGTCAAATCATTTCCGAATGCTGAGTCGTTCATCGATTCATTTATGGATTTAAATGTTGATGTAGTGCTGATGGATATAGGACTTCCGGGGCAGAGTGGCATACAGGCAGTCGCTAAGTTGAAACCACGCAAGCCGAACGTTCAGTTCATCATGTGTACAATATTTGATGATGATGAAAAAGTTTTTCAATCACTATGCATGGGCGCCACAGGATATCTGGTTAAAAATACAACTTCTGATAAATTGAGTGATGCCATTCGTACTGCATTCAACGGAGGTTCACCCATGTCGGCAGAAATTGCACGCAAAGTAGTGCAGTCGTTCCAGCAACGGAAAGTGCAGACCGATGAAGCAGATTTACTGACACCACGTCAATGGGAAATCCTTAATCTTCTCGACCAGGGTTTTCGTTATAAAGAAATAGCGGTTAAGCTGGATTTATCTTTCGACACTATCCGGACTTATTGCAGGAATATATACGATGTACTTCAGGTGCATTCCAGAACCGATGCGCTGAACAAAGTGTTTCCCAAGAAATAAAATACTGCTACTACACAAATGTGGATTGTGGTAGTCCCTGCCAAAAAATAAATTTGCAAGATTCCTTTACTTCGCCTTTCTATGCATGCTACACTGTAATATATTATGAAACCAGCCATAGTATTCGTTATTACTTCTTTTGTGCTGATTGTTTTTAGTGCCCGGGCACAGGAAAATAATATTAATTCTATTCGGACAATGCCAGATGATACGAATAAAGTGAATGCTTTAATTGCCGAATCAAGAGTCTTTTCAGCCGCAAATAATATTGATAGCGCCCTGGTAATAAATAATCAGGCTTTGATTATTGCTGATAAGTTAAATTTTTTAAGTGGTCTTGAATCGGCATACAACAATGAATACCAGCTTTTATTGCAACAAGATCAAAATGGTGCCGCTTTACGATCGTTATGCAACAGCTTACAAAAATGCCGGGAGAAGAAATACTGGAAAGGGTTTTCATATTCGTTACGAAATTTTGCTTTTTATTATGCAGGAAGAGGAAAATATGATACGGCATTAAAATTCGGAAAATACTGTTTATACTTTGCCGATTCCGCAAGCGAACCCATCCGTTATCTTGGTGCATTAAATAATTTGGGAGGTTATTACAATAAACTGGGCGACTTTAGCCAGGGAATGCAATACCTGCTACGGGCGTTCAAAATTGCTGAAATTGCAAACGACACTTTCAGAATTACCACGATCAGTATTAATATAGCCGCACAATTTATAATTATGGAAAATGTCGGAAAAGCGAAAGAATATTTGTACAGATCTATTCAGTATCAAAAAATCTCCAATCCTGCTAACTTATACCAAACATATACAAATCTTGGATACATTTTTTTAATGCTCGATATCGATTATGATTCTTCACTATATTATTATCATGCAGCAGCGCCCCTGGCTATTGCGATGGGAGATCTTCGGCAATTAGGAAGGATTTATCATAATATGTCAGAAGTTCATTGGATGAAAGATTCGGAAGATTCGGCACTGTTTTATGCTGAAAAAGCACTGAAAATCGCATGGGAAGAAAATGATTTAGAATCAATGTCAGCAGTACATAATTCCATTGGCTTGCGGTATAAATACAAAGGTGAGCAAACAGGAAACAAATTTTTTCTGGTTAAAGCAAAGGACTATTTCAAAAAGGCCAATGATTATGCTAAAGAAAGCACAAGCTTTGAGCAAGAAAAAACTTATCTGCAGTTGTCTGAAATACATAAATTGCTAGGTGATTATAAGAGTGCTTTCCAATACCGTCTGATCTTTGACTCTTTAAAATACAGCCGGATGAATGAAGATATTCTTAATAACACAAATGAGTTAGAAGCCAAATATCAATACGAAAAGAAACAAAACGAAATTAACCAGCTTAATGCCGAAAAAGAAATCAGCAGGGTGACGATGGCGAGGCAAAAGACAGTAAATTATTCGTTAGCAATCATTACACTTTTAATTCTTGCTTCATCCGTATTGATTTACCGAAATGTTCAGAAAAAGCGTAAAGCTGAAAAATATGTAGCTGTCCTGGAAAAACAAAATGCCATTGAAAGCATGCGAAGTAAGATTGCAAGCGATGTACACGATGATATGGGAGCGGGCTTAACAAAGATGGGCCTGTTTTCTGAACAGCTTCTGAAAAATAAATCTTTTACGGAAAATGAAAAGCTATTGCTTGAAAAGATTTCCTCACAATCGAAAGAAGCTATTGATGGTATGCGTGAAATTATCTGGGCCTCAAATCCCGCTCACGATAATCTAAAAAGCATGCTGGGATTTATGCGACAATATATAGACCGGTTTTTTGACGATACGGATATTCGCCCCGTAATTACATTTCCCCATGATGTTGGTGATGTTGTTTTACATCCCGAAGTACGCAGGAATCTTTTCCTGATACTGAAAGAATCGCTTAATAACGCGGTGAAGTATTCTGGTTCGGATAAAGTGGATATTGATTTCAATAACGAAAAGGAAAATTTTAATCTCAACATCAGGGATTATGGCAAAGGCATTGATGATAAATCCAAAAATGACTTTAGCAACGGAATGCGCAATATGCAAATGCGTGCGCAACAAATTCAATCTGCTTTCCGGTTGGTTACTGCTCCCGGTAAGGGTGTTCAGATAGTTGTAGAAGGCAAGCTCTATTGATCAAACAATTTTTCTCTTAAAGCCTTCACCACTGCTTCCGATTTGGAATGCCCCTGGAGCTTTTTATAAATATTTTTTACATGATTACTCCCCATATCAATGCTTACAAAACATTTATCAGCAATCGCTCTATAACTCATTCCATCCATAAGGAATCTTAATATTTCCATTTCACGGTCGGTGAGGTTGTGATCTTCCTCTTTTGTATAAGAAGTTCCAGCCTTGAACGTATGCTGTACTTTACTTGCTATACCCGGGGTTATAGGAGCGCCACTTTCGTGAATTTTCGTGATGGATTCCAGGATCCGCGAAGGTTGCTACCACAAGGAAGTCCCTGATTAATACCGTTTTTGTCACCCACAAATGTGGATTGTACAGCATTAGTGGCTTCAGCAATTTTGTAACATCAACTCAAATCATATTAATAATAATCTAAACCATTAAAAATAACATTCATGAAAAAGATCACCATCATTACCCTGGTAGTAACATTTCTTGCGGCTTGCAGTAAGGACGACACGGAATTAAATCCTGGATCATCTACACAGAATGCAACACCCAATTCAGAAAAGGTTCTTCAAACCCGTACTTTCAGAGCAACTATTAATGCTGCTGCGAATCCTAACAGTCCACCGACATCCTGTTCCGGTGTAATACCCTTTGCCGCTCCCGATTTCATTCTCAGCGGATCTGGTATTCACCTTGGTCAAATGGACGCACAAACCAGCAGTCTTCATCATATTTCGTGCGATGTCGACGTAACTACTTCACTGCTGACAACTAGTGTTAATGGTCAGCTTGCTGCAGCAAACGGTGATTTGATTTACTATGAAGGCAACGATGTGGTTAACGTTGCCGCCTTACTGACACAAAACCCCGTTTTAACAGGGGCAATAACCGGCACATGGAATATAATAGGGGGAACCGGAAGATTCCAGGGAGCATCTGGTACCTTAACTATTGATGGGATCGTCGATTTTGTGACATTTTCCTTTAATTGTGAATGTGTAGGCACTATTACCTACTAACGAATTTTGTTATCATACATTTCATTTAATAGCTTTTAAATGAAAAATAGTTTTATATTAATTATTACAACCACATCACTTCTGATAGCCCCTCTCTTTTGGAGAGGGGTTAGTGGTGAAGCATATGCACAATCTCCCAGTTGGCTTTGGGCTAAAAAAATTGGATGTACAAGTTTTTCAAACGACCTCGGGGGCTCAAGCTAGTTAACAAATCAT
Source organism: Bacteroidia bacterium (assembly GCA_025450095.1). Next base: position 12,881 of record JANWID010000143.1, read on the forward strand.
CCAAGTCAAATAAATATCGATTTGGAATTTCTGCGAAAGGGAAATTATTTTCCTGAATTAAATAGTGATGAAGAATTGTTCATTCACAAAATCGTGAAACAGTAAACGAACAAGGATAGTACTGGTTGATTACTCAGAAATTATCAATACATGTGAATTCGCCTAATAAATAATCTGTAAGCTGTACTCCTGTTTCCGCTGCGTTTGGGATCACCGCCTGACGTCGGGCAGGTGTAATTAGTACCTACTATATATATTGGGATCCCTTGCTCCCCTCCCCTAGGGACAAAATACAAAATAAAATTTAGAATCGCAAGACACAAATACACTTAAACGTTTATAAACGTTTATTCAACTAAACGTTTTTTTAAAAACGGCTAATTTTTTCTAACTTTATTTGGGGCGGGATCGCCAGATCCCCGGACTAAACTGAAAGCACAACACACCGTCTAAAACTTATTTGCAGTATCATCAGATTGCCGGTAGAACGGAAAGCACTACACAAAGCATAAATTATTAGCGGGATCATCAGCTCCCCGACTAAATGAAAAGTACTACACACAGCCTAAAACTTATTTGGGGAATCGTCAGATCCCCGGCTAAATGAAAAGTACTACACACAGTCTAAAACTTATTTGGGGAGTCGTCAGATCCCCGGCTGAATCGAAAGAGTCAAATCCCCGGTTTTGGACAACAGCCCCGGGTCTGGCTGAAATGCCGGGAGGTGATCTCCGGACGCTTTATTTTCATACCAGCTCCTCATTTCAATTGCTTGATAATTATCAATTGAATGAGTACTTTTATATATTCTAACCCAAAAATAAAACTCTTTTAATAAATGAAAACTCTGTTAACAATCGCAATTATTGGATCTGCAATTGGTTTTTCCAATGCCCAGACCGTTAAAGAAGCTGAAGTTCCGGATCGTGTTAAAGTTGCATTCACGAAACAATATCCCAATGTAAAGGTTGAAAAATGGGAAAAAGAAGGAGCAAATTATGAAGCTGAGTTTAAATTGGATTACATTGAAACCTCAGCTGTTTATGATGAAAGAGGCAAGTTTATTCAAACAGAATCTGAAATACATGTGGCTGAATTACCTCCTGCAGTTACAGAATACGTCAATACAAATCTCGGCGGTAAAAAAGTATCTGAAGCTTCCAGAATCACCGACGCTTCCGGAATTGTAAGTTATGAAGCGGAAGTAGGTGACGCTGATTATTTGTTTGATTCCAAAGGTTCATTCATCCGGAAAGATGCGGAAGATCATGATGATAAAGATGATGATTGAAACTAAAAATTGAAAAAATGAGAGACTGCCTCCGATACGGGGCAGTCTTTTTTTGCCTCCTGGTCCCGGGCGAAAAAATAAATGGATATTCGATCTCACCGCCGCCCGGGATTTTTAATCCCGGGCAGAAAAATCTGAGGATCTTTGATCCCACGAAGGATTCAGTCAATACCTTGTTATAAAGTGAACACAAATCAATACTTAAAAAGAATCAATTACACCGGATCAACAAATCCTACTGTACAAACTTTATTCACATTGCAAAAGCAACATCTCTTAACGGTCCCTTTCGAAAACCTGGACATTCACAATAAAACCAGGATTGACTTAAACAATTTGTTCGATAAAATAGTAATCCGGAAAAGAGGCGGCTTTTGTTATGAGCTGAATAAACTTTTTTATGATTTACTCCGGCAGATTGGTTTCAATGTAAAAATAATATCAGCCAGAGTTTTTGCTAATGGATCTTATTCTCCCGAATTTGATCATATGGCTTTAGTAGTCTCGATAAAGTATGACAACTATCTTGTTGATGTAGGCTTTGGTGAATTTTCATTTCAACCTCTTAAAATAAAATACGATCCTGAAATTGAAGATCCAAGAGGAATATTTAAAATAGAAGCTCTTGATGACACAAACAAAGTTGTCAAAAAGAAAAATGCAGCAGGTGATTTTATTCCAGAATATTCCTTTTCGGAGAAAGAACGACAATTAGTTGAATTTACCGGGATGTGCAATTACCATCAGACCGACCCCACCTCTCACTTTATGCAAAACACGATTTGTTCATTGCCAACATTAACTGGAAGAATTTCTTTATC
>JANWID010000144.1 GCA_025450095.1 Bacteroidia bacterium
ACCGGGTTTCAGAACTTGAGGAAGCATGCCCCGAAGTTTTCAGTGAAACAAACCGGTTGTTTATTTTATCGGATGAAAACACACACAAATTATGCTGGCCTGTTATATCCGGATTATTCCCGGAGCATGTCCGGCATATTGTAATTGGTGCCGGTGAGTTGAATAAAAATTTATCTACCTGCCAGGGAGTATGGAAACATCTTTTTAATGATGGTGCTGACCGACATGCAATTCTGTTGAACCTGGGAGGTGGAACTGTGACAGACCTGGGTGGATTTGCTGCTGCCACATACATGAGAGGAATCCGTTTCGTGAATATGCCAACTTCATTGTTAGGAATGGTTGATGCAGGCCTGGGAGGTAAAACCGGGATCGACATGGATCATTTCAAGAATATCATCGGCACGTTTACTTTACCATTGCAGGTGCTGGTGTATCCTGGTTTTCTTCAAACGCTTCCTGAACTTGAATGGAAAAATGGTATTGCGGAAATGCTCAAGCATGGATTGATTCGAGATGCCGCTTTATGGAACCAGCTGGCCACGCTTTTAAAAGGGAATGAAAAAGTTCTTACCAATGAATTTAAAGAAGCAGTCATAGCACTGATTCCTGCAGCGATAAATGTTAAATCAGGAATTGTAACTACTGATCCTACTGAGAAAAACGAACGCAAGCATTTAAATTTCGGTCATACAGTTGGTCATGCGCTGGAATCATGGTCACTAAAACACGATCATGAGCCATTGTCACACGGTAATGCAATTACAGCCGGAATGATCTGTGAAGTATTTTTATCAGAAAAATTACAGCTGCTTCAACCGGGAATATCAGGCTCGGTGGTGCCGGTGTTGCGAAAATTATTTCCGGCATATCCTGTACCCAAATCGGTTCAGCCTGAAATTGTGAAAATGATGCAACGCGATAAGAAATCAAAATCAGGTCGTATCAATATGGCCTTGCTGAATTCAATTGGCAACGCAGTGATACATGATGATATTTCCGAAGAACTTGTTTTCGAATCACTGCATTTTTACAATTCGGGAATATGACCACTATTTTTTATCCTGGCGGCAACGCCCGGAATACAGTGATTGATCTTCCCGCATCCAAAAGCATCAGCAATCGCGCCCTGATAATTCGTGCCATCAGCGGTCACAATTTTCCGATTCATAATTTATCCGAAGCCGACGATACACAACAATTGTTGCGGGTGCTTACGGAAAACAATGAAGAAACTGATGCCGGCGAAGGAGGAACTACACTTCGCTTTTTACTTGCTTATTATTGTCTAAGTGGAAAAGCAATCACGCTTACTGCTGCTGAACCCATGCGGAAACGACCGATAGCCACACTGGTTAGTTCACTGCGTGAACTGGGTGCAAAAATTGAATACATCGAATCCGAAGGAAAACTTCCGGTAAAAATTCATCCCGGACTCTTGAACGGGAAAAAAATAATTATCCCGGGTGATATCAGCAGCCAGTTCATCAGCGCCATGATGCTTATCGGTCCTGCAATCAAAGGCGGACTTGTTATTGAAATCTCCGGTGAAATACTCAGTCTTCCATATATACTGATGACAAAGTCGGTGATGGAGCATTTTGGTGCGGAAGTGAGTTTTGCAAGCCAGGTCGTTATTATTGCGGAAGGAAAATATACAAACAGTGAGTTTACAATTGAACCTGACTGGTCGGCAGCATCGTATTGGTATGAGATACTTGCTTTGAAAGGTGGTGAAATTTTATTGAATGGACTTACTTCTAAAAGTCTGCAGGGTGACCGTGAGATTGCAAACATGATGGAACACCTTGGAGTTACTACTGAATTTATTTCAGAAGGAGCAAAGCTTCGAAGAAAAGAAAATTTTCAATTGCCTGAATATTTTACTGCAGACTTCACGGGTTGTCCTGACCTGGGCCCTGCTGTGGCAACTACTTGTGCCGCGTTGAATATTACGGCAGATCTGAAGGGATTAAAAAATTTCCGATTGAAAGAATCCGATCGCGCAGCCGCGTTGCAACGTGAGCTGTATAACATGAATGTAAAAACAGACTTTTGCGGCGGATCAAAATTCAAACTTTATTCCGGGACAGGAATGAGAAACTATACACATCCCATAAAAACATACAGGGATCACCGGATCGCTATGGCATTTGCGCCACTCGCCATCAAAACCGGTTCTGTAATGCTGGATGATAGCAGTGTGGTGAGCAAATCATACCCAAATTATTTTGATGACCTGGTGAATGCAGGTTTTGTAGTGAAATGAAAAACTTTTTGAGGAACCAGAATTTTTAAACTTTGTTAAATTACTTTGTGTCTTTGTGAGAAAACTTCCGATTCTGATTTCCTTCAAAGACACAAAGTAATTATATAAAAATTAACAGTTTTCAATGTCAGGGAAATTTCAAAATAGAAATCAGTCCCGTAGGGACGAAAGCTTTTACCAGCCTGGTCGGGTCAATTTAACACAGAGACACAGAGACACAGAGGACCACAGAGGAGTTTTTGATTGTAATTTTTAAATTACATATTCAAATGAGCAATAACTTTTGCATGTGCTGCATAAAATTGAAAAGTAAGTTGCTGTGGAAGATTTAAAATTGTAAAAGAATTTTCTCCGTGGTTCTCCAGTGCCCTCTGTTCCTCCGTGGTTATTTTTTAACCGGAATTGAGTTGCGTTATTCAAGTTGCGTACCGGGATCTTTATTTTCCTTTCTCTAGATTCTTTTCAAAAATTTCCAAAATAACTTTTCCTGTACACCCGCTCGGAGATTGAATCCTTAATATTTGCGATAGGGTAGGAGCGATGTCCGTAATATTTAATTCCCGGGATGAAGATCCTTTCGGAATTCCTGCACCATAAAACAAAAGCGGCACATGCGTATCGTACGCATATCCCGAGCCGTGAGTTGTACCTTTGGTTTTATATTCAACCAGTCCCGGTTCGAGGATGATGGCAACGTCACCAGAACGTTTGGCATAAAAACCTTTTTGAATGAGCGACCGGATTCCCCATGAATATTCTTCATTCTCCAGGTCTTTACCGGTGAGCACTCCGGCAACACCATCAATTTTCATAAGAAATCCGCAAACCACATCCAGCATTTCAGCATAATCAATTTTATTTTGATTTAACAGGTTATGATCGAGGTAAACCTGGTCGTTATCAAAAGCGAGAATCCATTTCTGGTTACCGAATTTATAAGCCAGGAATTTCTGAAGGGTATCGCTAGTACCGGCAATATTAAAAATACCTGCAGGTAACTTGTGTTCCTGAAGAAATAACACATTCGGAATTGCAGCATGATCGGCTGTGAGAAAAAACACTACTTTTTCTTTACCAACCTGCTGTTCCACCTGGCTGATAAAATCCGCTACTTCACGATCGAGACGCAGGTAAACATCTTCGGTTTCCATTGCATGAGTTCCATACTGATGTCCAACGTAATCAGGAGATGAAAAACTGACTGCCAGCAGATCAGTAAACGTATCCTTACCCAGATTTTCTACTTTTAATGCTTCCAGGGCAAATTCTTTCGTCAGGGTAATTCCAGCCGGACTGTATTTCAATAAATCATAATTAACGGCCCCGGCTGTATACAGCTTGTGTGGAAAAACAGGCGCTGTTTCTCCGGGGAACAGATCTTCATATATAACACTATCACGTGTACTGGCATCATACTTATCGGGTGAAAGTAATAATGTCCATGGTTCTTTCAGATATGCATCCGGAAGCTTTCTTGCATTAAACTTAACAACCCATTCTGGCAATGAATTCAAGTACCAGGAGCTGCTGATCCAATTACCTGAAGCCGATTCATACCAATATGCAGCATTCGCCGAATGACCAGCAGGTAGAATGGCACTCCGGTCTTTTAAAGCAATACCAATGACTTTAGATCGAAAATTACTGGCTAGGCGAAGCTCATCACCAATAGTAGTTGTAAGCATATAATGTGGCGACATTTTTCCTGCAATTCCGGAAGTTCCTGTTCCGGTAACGGTGGAATCATCGGTAACATACACAGTTCTCATCAGCTTCCTGCTGTACCAGTCGTTGCTGATAATACCATGTACTGCCGGAGTAGTTCCTGTGTAGATACTCGCATGTCCGGGACCGGTATAGGTAGGAACATAATTGTAATGTGTGTTGGAGAAATTATATCCTTCGTTAACCAGTTTTTTAAATCCTCCTTCTTCAAAGCGATCCCAGTAGCGGGTGATGTAATCATAACGCATCTGGTCAACAACAATTCCAACAATGAGCGTGGGGTTGGGATCTCTGGGTTGTGAAAATCCCGGGAAACAAACACAAACCAACGCAACAATTACAGTGTAGTATTTAATTTGTTTTAGCATAAGGATAAATCAATTAAAAAAACTTCTAGTTAACCACGCACCTGCTGCTATTGCTACCAACCCGGTTATCACATTCCCGGTAACATTGAATATTGCGTACCAATACGAACCATGGCGGAACAATTCCAGTGTTTCTGCGCTGAATGCAGAGAACGTACTGAATCCACCACATAAGCCCACCGCTATCAGGTAACGATACGGACTTGCCTCTTCCGGTTTTAATGATGAAATCCCAAGAAAGATTCCCAATATCAAACAACTTATCATATTCGATAAAAATGTTCCAAAGGGAAAGGAGAGCGGTAATATTCCGATGGTTAATCTACCGACTCCATAACGCAAAAGGCTGCCCAGTCCTCCACCTACAAATATGGCAATCGCAGAATTCATTTCAGATTTACGGCACGGGGGCTATCGAAGAACAGCCGGTAAATAATGTAAGTAATAAAAGCCGCCATGATTCCCACCATCCATCCACCTGCAATGTCAGCCGGAAAATGCACTCCAAGATAAACTCTGCAATATCCCACCAGGAATACCCAGCTACCCGTTACCCATGTCACCCATTTGTTGCTGTTACGTGCAATGAGAACGATGTAGGTGAAAAGAGCCATGGTATTGGCAGCATGCGATGAAACAAAACCAAATTTTCCGCCACATTTATCATTGACTATATGCACCAGGAATGCAAGCGATTCATCATGACACGGTCGTTCGCGTTCGAAATAATTTTTTATTAAAACTGAAACCTGGTCGCTGATTAGTATGAGCAACAAAGTGAAAACAATCATGTAATACCCCTGGTTGCCATATTTCCTGACCAGGTAAACAGCAAGTATAACATAAAGTGGAATCCAGATAAACCGCTCTGCCGACCACCACATCACCTGGTCCATAAAATCCGAATGCATCCCGTTGATGAACAGGAAGAGATTTCGATCAAAATTAATAAGCGTTTCCATAAGTCAGCAGTCAGCAGTTGGCGGTCGGCAGTTGGCAGTCGGCAGCCAGCAGTTACTTGTTATATGAAATTTTTTACACGTCACACGTTACACATAACTTATTACTCATTTAACAATCTCCAAATTTCATCTTTCAGCCCCTGAATACCAAATCCGGAAACCGAAGAAATGAAAATGCACTGTACTTTACTTCCGTCATTCATCTTATCACGCGGTAGTTCCTTTTTTAATGCGGTCATCAATTCATCATCAAGCATATCCGATTTGGTGATAGCGAGTATGCGCCTTTTGTCGAGCAATTCAGGATTGTGTTGTTTTAATTCATTTTTCAGGATCTTGTATTCATTGCGGATGTCTTTTGAATCGGCGGAGATCATAAAAAGTAGCGCAGAATTTCGCTCAATATGTCGCAGGAAACGAAGTCCGATTCCTTTGCCGGTATGCGCCCCTTCAATGATTCCGGGAATATCAGCCATCACAAATGATCTGTTATCGCGGTACTTCACAATTCCAAGATTTGGAACCAGGGTAGTGAATGCGTAATCCGCAATTTCGGGTTTTGCAGCCGACACAACAGATAGCAATGTGGATTTACCCGCATTTGGAAATCCTACGAGTCCAACGTCGGCCATAAGTTTCAGCTCAAGAATTTTCCATTCTTCTTTCCCCGGTTCTCCGGGTTGTGAGAACCGGGGAGTTTGTTGTGTAGGCGATTTAAAAAACGCGTTCCCCATTCCGCCGCGGCCACCGCTCAGTATCACGATTTCCTGTCCGTCGTTTTCAATTTCGAAAAGTACTTCATTGGTTTCGAAATCACGTGCAATAGTACCAAGTGGTACTTCAAGAATTTCATCTTTGCCATCGGCACCTGTTTTAAGGGAGCTGCCACCCGATCCTCCTGGTGACGCGATCACATGCTTACGATATTTCAGATGCAGCAACGTCCAGAGCTGCTTGTTTCCCTTAACTATAATATCTCCACCATTACCACCATTCCCTCCATCAGGTCCGCCTTTAGCAGTCAGCTTATCGCGATGCAGGTGTGTGGAACCTGGTCCGCCGGCCCCAGACCTGCAGCAGATTTTCACATAATCAATAAAATTGGATTCGGCCATCAGGTACAGACCGTTAGTTTATGGGCAGACTCTCAATAGCGTCGCACAACAAGTCAAAAATTTCATCAACGGAACCCTTACCGATTATTGGGGTATATTTCTGCTGACCTTTGTAGTAATCGATCAACGGTGCTGTTTTCTTGTTGTACTCTTCAATTCTTTTACGGATCACAACAGGGTCGGAATCATCGGCACGACCGGAATCCTGTCCCCTGCCAAGGATTCGGCGGATCAGCTCTTCATCTTCAACATTCAATGCGAGCATTCGCGTAATGGAACTTCCTTTTTCCCCGAGTAACTTATCCAGTGCAGCGGCCTGTGCCTGGGTGCGCGGAAAGCCATCGAAAATAAAGCCTAACGCATTGGGATATGCGCTTATTTTATTCCGGATCATACCAATTACAACATCATCAGGAACCAACAATCCCTGGTCCATCAGCTTTTTTGCTTCAAGTCCTAACGGTGTGCCATGAGCGATTTCATTGCGTAAAATGTCACCGGTAGAAAGATGCACCAGGTGGTACTTCTCGATCAGCCTCGCCGACTGCGTTCCTTTCCCTGCGCCGGGAGGGCCAAACAAAACAATATTCAACATTACTTTGAAGTTTTCAAAACGTAAATATCTTTCAGGTTTCTTCCGAGACCATCGTAATCCAATCCATATCCCACCAGGAATTCCGGATCCACTTCAAATCCCACGTAATCGGGCTTAAATGGATATTTGAGTGCGGCAGGCTTGAACAATGCAGTTGCAATCTTTAGTGATGCGGGCTTCAGCTTATTTAATTCTGAAAATAAATACTTGGCTGTTTCGCCGGTATCTACAATATCCTCCACAATCAACACATGCCTGTCTTCCAGGTTTTCCTTCAATCCTATTAAACCTGTAACTGAACCGCTCGACGACAAACCTCCGTGGTAACTGGATACCCGGATAAATGACAATTCACATTCCATCTCCAATTGTTCAAACAGGCCCACCGTAAATAAAACCGCACCATTCAATACACCGATGATGACCGGTTTTTTTCCTGCATAATCTTCGTTAATCTTCGCTGCCAGTTCAGTGACTCTATTGCGGATCTTTTCAGCCGGAATGATCACCCGGAATGTTTTATCTTTAATGGTAACCTCGGCAGGATGCATTGAAATGAAGCGGGCAGCTGTTTTTCGGAAGGGGTGCAAGATACTAAAAAAGGGGCGTATGTTAATACAAATCGATCAAGTTAAATTATTGCAGATCAATATTTTGAACACATAAAAGCGGCCGTTGGTCAGGAATTTTTAGTTTTGCCGAAGAATTGCATGATTATGAAAATTTTTAAGGGTGGGAATATACGGCTGGGAATTTTAGGAGGCGGTCAGCTGGGCAGGATGCTGATACAAAAAGCCGTTGATTATAATATAGCAACCTATGTCCTCGATCCGGATGACCATGCGCCCTGCAGGGACATATGTACTGGCTTTACCCTGGGCAGCTTCAAGAACTTCGATGAAGTAATGAATTTTGGTAAGGATAAGGACATTATCACCGTTGAAATTGAGCATGTGAATGTCGATGCGCTGGAGGAACTGGAACGATTGGGTAAAAAAGTATATCCTCAACCGGGAGTACTCCGTATGGTGCAGGATAAAGGATTGCAAAAGGAATTTTACCGCATCAACAAAATTCCAACTGCCGAATTCCGCCTCGTGCAGCGACGTGATGAGCTTGAACAACATGCTGGCATGCTTCCCGTAATGCAGAAAATGCGGAAATCGGGTTATGACGGAAAAGGAGTGATGCCTTTGCGCAGCGCTTCGGACTTTAACATTGCCTTCGATGAACCTTCCGTACTGGAAAGGTTTGTTGATTTTGAAAAGGAGTTGTCTGTAATTGTATCACGGAATGAAGATGGAGTGGTTCAGCATTATCCCGTAGTAGAGCTCGAGTTTAATCCGGAAGCGAAGCTAGTTGAATTTTTATTTTCTCCTGCTACTGTCTCACCCGAAGTTGAGAAAAAAGCTATTGCAGTTGCAAGACAGGTTATGGAAAGTCTGAAAATGACAGGACTGTTAGCAGTGGAAATGTTTCTGACACGTGATGGCGAAATACTGGTGAATGAAATTGCTCCGCGCCCTCATAACAGCGGCCACCAGACTATTGAAGGAAATGTTACTTCGCAATACGAGCAGCACCTTCGTGCAATTCTTGGTTTACCTCCCGGTGATACAAAAATTACAAGACCTTCTGTGATGGTTAATTTACTTGGAGAAAAAGGTTTTACCGGCGACGCAGCATATGAAGGATTTGAAGCAATCATGCAGATACCGGGAACGCACGTTCACCTTTACGGAAAAAAAACAACAAAACCTTTCCGTAAAATGGGACATGTAACGGTCACCGCCGATACGCTGGAAGTTGCGAAGGAAAATGCGTTGAAGGTGAAGAATACTTTAAAGGTGATTAGTTGATTTGGTAATTTGGTAATTTGGTAATTTGATAATGACCAATTGCCGATGACCGATGAGGTAGAGCAAAATATTGAATAACACTAAACATAAAATGAAATTGAAAATAGGTTAATTTCCTTATTCAATAATCAATAAATGTTATATGTTATTCAATTTATTTAAATGGGTAGAGAAAAATATTGAATAACACTAAACATGAATTGAACAATTAACAAATGACCAAAAAAATATCAAATAGTAAATCCCCTCTTGTAGGAATAATCATGGGCAGTACTTCAGATTTATCTGTCATGCAGGCAGCAGCCGACATTTTAAAAGAACTTGGAGTGTCGCATGAAATTTCAGTTGTTTCGGCACATCGTACGCCGGAACGCATGTTTGAATATGCGAAATCAGCAGCAGGAAGAGGGTTGAAAGTGATTATTGCAGGTGCCGGAGGGGCAGCGCATTTACCAGGTATGGTTGCATCCATTACACCGTTACCTGTAGTAGGTGTTCCGGTAAAATCTTCAAATTCTATCGATGGCTGGGATTCGGTGCTTTCCATTTTGCAGATGCCCAATGGAATTCCTGTTGCTACTGTCGCACTGAATGCCGCACAGAACGCAGGCATCCTCGCAGCACAGATAATAGGTACATCCGACAAAAATCTTCAGAAAAAAATTGAATCGTTTAAAGAGGGATTGAAGAGCAAGGTGATTAAGGCGGATGCGGAGATGAAGAAGAAGTAGAGTGTGCCGCCCGGGATTTGCAATCCCGGGCGAAGAAATAAGAGGATCTTTGATCCGAATAATTTTAAAACAAAATGTTTTTCAGGTTGTCAATTTTACGCAGTTACCAAACAACACCTACCTTTTAACCACCACTCTTCTACCAAACTTTCGCCTCTATGAGGCTTTTAAATCTTCAATATTAAATTTTACATTTTATATCAACATCCTCCTAACACGATGTTCATGTAAAATATACAATGTAAATTTTACGATTTAAGATATTGGGATAAGGGG
>JANWID010000145.1 GCA_025450095.1 Bacteroidia bacterium
ATTGTTAAAGTGGAATCCATTGGGGAAGCACACATCAGTGCCACTTTCAACAACATCATCATCAGCATAACCAATACTTCCGGCCAGGTGATTTCATGGGCATCGGCAGGTAAGATGGGCTTCAAAGGCTCTAAGAAAAACACTCCTTACGCGGCACAGCTTGCTGCTCAGGATTGCGCTAAAGTAGCTTTCGATGCAGGAATGCGTAAAGTGAAAGTGTTTGTGAAAGGCCCGGGATCCGGACGAGAGTCTGCAATTCGTACCCTGCACAACTCGGGACTTGAAGTGAGTGAAATCATGGATAAGACTCCAATTCCGCACAATGGCTGCCGTCCCCCGAAACGCAGAAGGATCTAACAGAAAACTGATACATTAAGAAACAATAAATACATGGCCAGGTACATCGGACCAAAATCCAAAATTGCCAGAAAATTCAGGGAAGCTATTTACGGCCCCGATAAAAATTTCGATAAGCGGAATTATCCTCCCGGACAACACGGGCAGTCAAAAAAACGCTCTAAACTTTCTGAATATGCTACCCAGCTAAAAGAAAAGCAGAAAGTGAAATATACTTACGGTATTCTGGAACGCCAGTTTGCCAAAACCTTTGATCGTGCTTCACGCAAGGAAGGGATTACCGGTGAAAACCTGCTTCAGTTGATTGAATCGCGTCTCGATAACGTGGTTTTTCGTCTCGGTATCGCACCAACCCGTTCAGCTGCCCGCCAGTTGGTTTCGCATTGTCATATCGTTGTTAACGGTAAGGTTGTGAATGTTTCTTCCTATACGCTCAAGGCGGGAGATACTGTAGGTGTGCGCGAAAAATCAAAAGCTTCTCAGGTAATCAATGATTCTATTCGTTCACGAACTCACCGTCATTCCTGGTTGGAATGGGATGAAAGCAAAATGGAAGGGAAATTCGTTAGTGCACCTGCCCGTGCCGATATTACCGAGAATATACGGGAACAATTGATTGTGGAATTATACTCCAAATAATCCGCTGTAATAACACCGGAAACAAATTAAGATTATAAACAAAACTAAAAGAAGGATATAAACATGGCAATATTAGCGTTTCAAAGACCGGACAAGGTGATCATGCTGCAATCTAATGAGCACGTAGGCACTTTTGAATTCCGGCCACTGGAGCCCGGGTATGGTATTACAATCGGAAATGCGCTCAGGAGAATTCTCCTTTCATCGCTCGAAGGTCATGCAATAACCACAGTAAAAATCTCAGGAGTTGATCATGAGTTTTCCACCATTAAAGGCGTTGTGGAAGACGTTACGGAAATGATCCTTAATCTGAAACAGGTTCGCTTTAAAAAGCAGATCGAATCAACGGATTCTGAAAAAGTCCAGGTTACCATTAACGGTAAGAATCAATTCACCGCCGGTGATATAGCAAAACATACTTCCGCTTTCCAGGTTTTGAATCCTGACATGGTGATCTGCAACATGGAATCCAGTGTTAAGCTCCAGGTAGACATAACCATCGACAAAGGTCGCGGTTACGTTCCTGCTGAAGAGAATAAATCGAACAGCTACCCGATTGGAACAATTGCGATTGATTCCATCTATACACCCATCCGGAATGTACGTTACAACGTGGAGAACTATCGCGTTGAGCAGAAAACCGATTATGAAAAACTGATCCTGGAGATCGCTACTGATGGTTCTATTCATCCCAAAGATGCGTTGAAAGAAGCTGCAGAGATTCTCATACATCATTTCATGCTGTTCTCTGATGAGAAGATTACTTTGGAAAGCAAGCCCAAAACTCCGACTGAGGAATTTGATGAATCTTCACTGCACATGCGACAGCTTCTTAAGACCAAGTTGGTTGATATGGATCTATCGGTACGTGCATTGAACTGCCTCAAGGCTGCTGATGTGGAAACACTGGGTGACCTGGTATCTTATTCCAAGAACGACCTGCTTAAGTTTCGTAACTTCGGTAAGAAATCCCTCACCGAGCTGGAGGAACTGGTGCGCAGTAAGAATCTTAATTTCGGAATGAATGTTTCGAAATACAAACTCGAAAAAGACTAATTTTTAACGATACCCTTCCGGGGGAGAAAAGAAAGCAATACAATGCGTCACGGTAAAAAAATAAATCATTTAGGCAGGACCAATAGCCACAGGGAAGCTATGCTTTCAAATATGGCATCCTCGCTGATCATAAGCAAGAGAATCAACACTACGGTTGCAAAGGCTAAGGCACTTCGTAGATGGGTGGAACCAATCATTACCAAATCAAAAACTGATTCGACTCATAGCCGCAGAATGGTATTCAGCTATTTGCAGAACAAAGATGCGGTAACTGAACTCTTCCGTGAAGTGGCTGGAAAAATCGGAGAGCGCCCGGGTGGTTATACCCGGATCATCAAAACCGGCAACCGGTTGGGAGATGCTGCTGAAATGTGCATGATGGAGCTGGTGGATTTCAACACCCTTTATGTGAAAGAAACCGGGGCTCCGAAAAAGGCTAAGACAACTCGTCGTGGTCGTGCCAAAAAAGCAGAAGCTGCAGCAACTGATAAAACTGCGGCTCCGAAAAAGAAAAAAGCAAAAACTGATAAATCGGAACCTGAAACTTCGTCATCTGAAGAATAAAATGCCGGTTCTCAACCATCAAAGAAAGGATAAAGCGAAGGCTGTATCCTTTTTTTTATTTTAATTTGCAAAACTTTCCCTGATGAAATATACCCAGAAATCTCCTGCAATTCTGCTACTCGCCGATGGTACCGTTTTTTATGGAAAATCAGCGGGGAAAGTAGGAACTGCAACAGGTGAAATCTGTTTCAATACCGGTATGACCGGCTACCAGGAAGTATTTACAGATCCGTCATACAAAGGACAGCTCCTGCTGGCAACTAATGTGCATATCGGAAACTATGGGATCAGGTATGATGAGGCGGAATCAGACTCCATAAAAATCGCCGGACTCATTTGCAGAAATTTCAGTTTGTATTTTTCGCGCAAACAGGCCGATACGTCACTCAATGATTATTTTATTGAGCAACATATGGTAGTGATCACGGAGGTCGATACACGGGCTCTGGTGCGTCATATTCGGGATAAAGGTGCAATGAATGCCGTTATCTCTTCCGAGGTTCTTGAAGTTGAGAAACTGAGGGCAATCCTGGCTAAAGTTCCATCCATGGAAGGTCTCGAACTATCGTCTACCGTTTCTACACCGAAACCATATTACTACGGTAATGCCAGTGCGAAATACAAGGTCGCCGTTCTGGACGAAGGTGTTAAGATCAATACGCTTCGCTGTTTATCCGACCGCGATTGTTATGTGAGAGTGTATCCATACAATGCAACTTTCGAAGAAATAAACCAATGGAATCCTGATGGTATCCTGGTCTCTAACGGACCCGGTGATCCTGCTGTGATGCCTCAGGTAGTAAAAACAATACAGGATATTCTTGCCAACGACAAACCAATATTCGGAATTTGCCTGGGACACCAGCTGCTCGCGGAAGCTTGTGGCATTTCCACTTTTAAAATGTTCAACGGGCACCGCGGTATAAATCCTCCTGTGAAGAATACAGCACGCAATCATTCCGAAGTTACTTCACAGAATCATGGATTTGCTATCAGCAGGGAAGACGTTGAAAAATCGGATACCGTAGAAATTACACACGTCAATTTAAATGATAACTCCGTGGAAGGTATCCGTGTAAAAAATAAACAGGCTTTTTCAGTGCAATACCACCCTGAATCCGCTCCCGGACCGGATGATTCCCGTTATCTTTTTGATGAGTTTGTGAAGTCGTTGACGGTGAAAAAGAATTCACCGGTTATTGCATAAGTTCTCATGTCATAGTTCGGCTCCACTGCAGTACATCTTTCGATGATATGCAGGGCACGGCGCTCACTATGACCTCTTTTGTAAAGAGATATCAAACTTTAATTCTTAGGTTGAATTAAATTTTTCCAGACCAGTGCGGATGTAATGGCTCCCAGAATTGGTGCTACGATAAACAGCCATAATTGTGATAATGCCATTCCCTGTGCAAATACCGCAGAACCTATGCTTCTTGCCGGGTTGAGTGATGAACCGGAAACGGGAATAATCGCCAGGTGAATCATCGTCAACGATAATCCGATGGCCAGACCTGCCGCCGTACTGTTGCCCCATTTCGAAGTACTTCCAAATATAACGAGCAGGAAAATAAATGTAAAAACGAACTCTGCAATAAATGCCGCAGTGGTATTATAATTTCCCCCGTAACCGGGCCCCCATCCGGTGCTTGCCATTCCCCATTCACCAATACCTGAATAGTCGCCCTTATTTGAAACTATCAGGAACAAAATTCCGACTCCAAGGATAGCACCTGCAATCTGTGCAATGATGTACGAAATGGCATCTTTTGTTGAAATATTCCCTGCAACAAGCATCCCTATTGTAATAGCAGGATTGATATGACAACCTGAGATTCCTCCGATCGCATATGCCATGGATACCACAGCTAATCCGAATGCAAGCGCAATCCCCAGCATTCCAATACCTGAAATAGGATTATCGGGCAGATTTGCACCTGAAATCACGACTGCACCGCAACCACAAAGTAAGAGCACCATAGTGCCCAATAATTCAGCTGTAAATTTGTTCATGAGATTAGTTTTTAGAGTTTCCAGTTAAAAGTAAAAAAATTCCGGAAACAATGGATGATTTGGTGATTTGGTAATTTGGTAATTGGACAATCAGCACATTACCAAATTACCAAATCACCAAATCACTCAATCGCATCGGCTACAACATCCGGACAAACTTTGTAATCCAGGAAGTATTATTCCTATTGTTCACTTTCAAAACATATAGGCCTTGCGGCAGTTTCGAAATATCAATGTTTGTATTTTCTGAAAGAAGTAATTCCGACATCACAACTTTTCCGGAAATGTCGCGGATTTCTGCATAATAATCTGAAGTTTTGCCCGCCAGAAAATCTATATGCAGAATTTCGTTTGCCGGATTCGGATAAAAAGTGAATGGGAGGGATGTCAATTCTTCAATTGAAGTGGAAGTACAAAGTGTACTGTCGGGCAACACCAGGCTGGAATCATTTAATGTAACCGCCATCTGGAGTGCATTTGAGATGGAGAATACGGTACCTTGAAAATAGTTATATATAAAATTGGAAGAGCTGCCACCAAAAGCGGGAATACCCTGGTTACATCCAGATTGACCGGCTGAATCCGTTTTAACTAGTGTCATAAAAATTCCGGGATTGGTATACGCCCGGTAACCGGTAAGCGCATAACCGCCATCAGAGACGCGAATAGCATCGAACCCATAACCACCGTTGTTAACCGGAGGGTTACTGAAATTTCCATAATAATAACACCAGTTGGAATTCAAATTGGAATCAGTTTCGATTAATAAAGGGTAATAGTTTCCCATCGTTCCTCCTATAATATAACCACCGCCAGGTTGTTCTTTTATACTGTAGGCTTTGCCATCACCTGTATTTAATGAGTAAATTTTTCCTCCAAGGTAATTTCCAACAGAATCTGTCTTCAGAACAAAAGGCGAGTAAGCATAAAAGAGATTTTGAAAATTTCCACCACTTCCTCCAGCTATTAAAAGATCACCTTCTTCGTTTTGAAATAAATCATATGCATAAGTAACATCATCAGAAACGGAGCTGTTCATTACCTGGTAGTAATGAGCATACATCGTACTTCCAGACGGGCTTACGATATATAAAACAGCTGCGGTATCTGGTGTAACTAAATCATCGGACATGCCCAATACGGCATAACTGCTGTCGCGTTTCTGAATTACCGCACGTCCCATATCGGAATACACATTTGCGGTTCCGTAAAGATTAGACCATTCTATGATTCCTGAGCTGTCAGTTTTTACAAGAAACATTTCTCCAAAAGTGGAGGTTCCCGTAACAATAAAACCATGGTCATAGGTTTCTTTAACTCCGTAGGCAGCATCTATTCCACCAAATTCAAGTATCTGGCTCCAGATCATGTTGCCAACACTATCGATTTTTAACAGTAATGCACAATCGTAATCGTTTGGAATAATTCCACCATAACTGCTGGTGTATCCTGCGAGAATATATCCGCCATCATGAGTGTTGTCCATCGAATATGCATCATCATACCAGATTCCACCATATAATTTCGACCAGATAACATTTCCCGAATAATCAGTTTTGGTGACCATGATATCCGAAGAATTAGCGAAATTGTAGGATCCGCAAATAATGTAACCGTTATCCGCCTCAATTATCTTGTAACCTATTTCGTTTCCAAAACCATAATGTTTCTGAAAAGTGATTTGGGCGGAAACTGATTTCCACAGGCATAACAAGAAGAACGAAATAAAAAATAATCCTGATAACCAAAATCGCAATTTCATATTCCGGAAAATATTTAATGGAAAGAGAATGAAAAGTTAATAGTAAAAGAGTGAATTACAAAATACGGAAATGAGGTGGTGGAAGAAAGATGCCTGTTACTTCCTGCCAATAATCCGCTTCCGGTGCTTTGATCCCCAGGTATGCAGCTCCTGAATCAGAGGCTTTAATGTTTTACCATAAGGTGTCAGTTCATACTCCACCATTACAGGTATGGAGTCGTAAACACGTCGCACCGCCAGATCATTCATCTCCAGATCTTTTAGCTCTTTTGAAAGCATTTTCGGAGTCAATCCGGGCAATTCCCGCTGGATCTGCTTAAATCGTTTCTTTCCAAAAGTTAAAGAAAGGATAATCTGCAACTTCCATTTACCGCCCAGTACATCCAGCGCATCCTGAACCGGCAACAGTTGTTTTGTACATTCTGCAGAAGAAATATGTTCCGGACATTTTCGCTTATCGTGGTCCTGCTCGCTCATAATGCAAAGGTAATTTATTAATTCGATTCCTGGCGGAATGCCGGTATACTGGAGGAAACCGGTATACAATAGGAAAGCAGTATAAAAAGTATACTAAGTTGACTTAATTTTGTACCGTCATTATAAATTAACATTTAAAAAATTAAAATCATGTCAGAAAAAGCAAAACGCATTATCTCCATCATACTGATGGTCATTGCATCCGCAATGTTAGTATTCAGTGCTATCATGAAGCTTACAGGAGCGGAACAAATAGTATCGGGTCTCACACAAGCCGGGTTAGGAAATTATATCAGCCTGATCGGTGTCATGGAATTATTGTCGGTGGCGCTCTTCCTGTTTCCTAAAACTTTTAAGATTGGATTTCTGCTGGTCACATCCTTTCTGGGAGGAGCACTTTCAATTGAGCTGGCTGCAGGACAACCTCCCATGGCAGCTGTATTTCTTACTGTTGTTTGGGTTTCTGCATACCTTCGCAATAAGTACCTTTTCGTAAGTCGGGAAGTAAAAACAGATTTGGTATAACATTATGGAAATAGGAATCGACAGTTTCGCAGCATCAGGGTATCTCAATCCGGATGGAAAAAAAGTCAGCAACGCCGATGCGCTCGAACAACTTCTGGAGCGCATGGAGTGTGCTGATA
Organism: Bacteroidia bacterium; assembly: GCA_025450095.1. The sequence goes on from JANWID010000145.1 coordinate 7,513, forward strand.
AAGCCGGGCTGGATGTTTTCGGAATCGGTGAACATCACCGGAAGGAATTCCTGGATGCTGCTCCTGTTGCGATTCTTTCAGCAGCTGCAGCCCGAACAAAAAACATCAGGTTGACAAGCGCAGTAACTGTATTAAGTGCTGCCGATCCGGTAAGAGTCTTTCAGAATTTCGCAACGCTTGATCTCATATCCAAAGGTAGAGCGGAAATGGTTTTGGGACGAGGATCTTTTATTGAGGCATTTCCGCTATTCGGATATCAACTCGATGATTATGACGAGTTGTTTGATGAGAAGCTTGGATTGTTATTAAAGATCCGTGATAATGAAACAGTAACCTGGTCGGGAAAATTCCGGCCACCATTGATTAACCAGTCTATTTATCCAAGGCCTATACAGGAACCTTTACCAAGGTGGATTGGTGTTGGTGGAACACCCGAATCATTCATTCGTGCCGGAAAGTTAGGATTACCGCTGATGGTTGCTATTATTGGTGGAGAAACTCACAGGTTTGGGCCACTCGTGGAATTATATCGTGAAGCAGGCGTAAAAGCAGGTCATGCACCGGAAAAATTAAAAGTTGGTTTGCATTCTCTGGGTTATGTTGCTGAATCTTCTTCGCAGGCTGTCAACGATTATTTCCCGGGATATGCAGAAACATTTACCCGCATTGGTCGCGAACGCGGATGGCCCCCGGTAACGAGAGGACATTTTGATGCGCAAACGGGTCCGAGAGGTGCATTGATTGTAGGTAATCCCGAAGAGGTGGCTGAGAAAATTATTAGACACAGCGAAGCTTTAGGTGGTATTACATGGTTAACTTTCCAGATGGACAATGCAGGATTATCACACCAGCAACTCAAAGATTCCATTCAGCTAATAGGTTCCAGAGTGGTACCGTTAGTTAATGCCAGTGTTCACTCCTGAATTTTCCATGTAAGTAAATTAATTCGGTTTTAATAGTAAGGACAGCATGCTGCTGTCCTTACTATTATTAAAATAAAAAAGCCCGGAGCTAAATTGCTCCGGGCTTTTTTTGGTGAAGTATTTTATTTAACAGAATTTGATTGAACGTTAGTAATAACCTCAGGTTGTGCTTCCACACCGATAACTTTCGAAGTAGGAACAGAAATCGGTACCACATGATCTGGTCCACTGTTTACTGCGATATGGGGCGCAATGATCAGTGAAACGATTGAGATAAGATTAATAAGTATATTCATTGACGGACCTTAAGTATCTTTGAAAGGATCTCCGACTGTATCACCGGTAACAGAAGCCTGGTGCGAATCGGAACCTTTGTATTCCATTTTGCCGTTGATAAGCACTCCGCGTTCGAAAGATTTTTTTGCATTATCCCATGCGCCACCGGCGTTAGACTGAAAAATTCCCATCAACACACCGGATACGGTTACCCCCGCCATCAGTCCACCCAATACTTCGGGTCCAAATGAAAATCCAACCACAACAGGAGCAAGCAGTGCAATGGAACCTGGCAATATCATTTGCTTGATTGAAGCAGTTGTAGAGATCGCCACGCATTTTTCATATTCCGGCTCTGCTTTATGCTCGAGGATGCCCGGAATTTCCCGGAACTGACGACGCACTTCGGTTACCATCGCCATCGCAGCTTTTCCTACTGCGGAAATGCACATGGAAGAGAAAAGGAAAGGTATCATACCTCCAACGAATAATGCTGCAAGTACATCCGCCTTGTAAATATCGATTTGAGTAATTCCGGATATACCAACGAATGCGGCGAACAAAGCCAGTGAAGTCAATGCCGCTGAAGCGATCGCAAAGCCTTTACCGGTAGCTGCAGTTGTATTACCAACAGCATCCAGGATATCCGTACGGTGACGAACTTCTTTTGGCAATCTGCTCATCTCGGCAATACCTCCTGCATTATCTGCAATAGGACCAAATGCATCAATAGCCAACTGCATTGCTGTTGTAGCCATCATTCCCGCGGCAGCGATTGCTACACCATAGAATCCGGCAAAGTAATACGAAGTATAAATACCGCCTGCCAGAACGAGCAATGGAATGGCAGTCGATTCCATTCCCACGGCTAATCCTCCAATGATATTTGTTGCGTGACCGGTTGATGATTGTTGCACAATAGAATTTACAGGGCGTTTTGCCATTGCAGTATAGTATTCCGTGATCATACTCATCACAGTACCTACAATCAGACCGATGGTGATTGCAATGAATACGTTTGCAGAAGTAAATTCAAAACCACGGATTGACATGGTGTCAGGCAACATCCAACCCACAATAAAATAGGATGCAATCGTGGTAAGGATGATCGACATCCAGTTTCCTTTGTTCAAGGCATTCTGAACACTATCCTCTTCGTTTTTGATGCTGACAAATTTTGCTGAAATAATTGAGAAAATAAGTCCGAATCCCCCAATTACCATCGGCAGAAGAATTGGTCCCATACCTCCGAAATTATCATTGGAAACAATTTCCTGCCCTAATACCATAGTAGCAAGAATTGTTGCGACATAAGAACCGAACAGATCAGCACCCATTCCGGCAACATCACCCACGTTATCACCCACATTATCGGCGATGGTGGCAGGATTACGAACGTCATCTTCAGGAATTCCGGCTTCAACTTTACCAACGAGATCAGCACCTACATCAGCTGCTTTGGTATATATACCACCACCAATACGGGCGAATAATGCGATACTCTCAGCGCCAAGCGAAAAACCGGCCAGCACTTCGATCGTCTTTTTCATTTCAATTCCTGTTGCGAGAGCACCTTCCGGAACAAAAAGATAAGAGAGGAAAAGAAATAAACTACTTAAACCAATAAGAGCGAGGCTGACTACTCCGAAACCCATCACAGAACCGCCGGTAAAAGATACTTTTAATGCACGGGCCAGACTGGTTCGTGCTGCCTGTGTGGTTCTTACATTCGCTTTTGTTGCGATACGCATTCCAATAAATCCCGCGAAGGCGGAAAAAAAAGCTCCAATCACGAAAGCAGCCCCAATTACAGGACTGGAATGGATAACCCGGTGTTCGGAACCGGTCAAAGTACCTGACCAGGTCAGTAATGCACCGATAATTACAACGAAATAAGCCAGGATGCGCCATTCTGCTTTCAAAAATGCCATAGCCCCATCGGCGATGTGTTTGGCGAGCTCGTTCATGGTGGCATCACCGGTTTCTTGTTTCTGCACCCATGCCCTGTTAATCATCATGATTACCAGGCCTAAAACACCCGTTAAAATGATAAGATAAACTAGATTGTTTTCAATAAAACTCATGAATTATTATATTAATTATTGTCTTTTACACACTCAACATAAAAGGCTGCAAAAGTAATGGAATAGGATGGATTGGACAAGTCGATAGAATACTATTATTAACCTAGTTATCAACAATTTATAATATAACAGGAATTAACAGTTAAGGCCTGAAATGTCCGGTGAATGAAATTGATTTTTAAAAGCCATAAAGTTTATCTTTCGCCAAAAATCGGGTTTATGGAATCACCGTCCCAACATCATTTACAACGCGAGATCGGTTTGCTGGATGCTACCATGATGGTGGCAGGCTCCATGATCGGATCTGGTATTTTTCTGGTTACATCAGAAATGGCCAGGAACGTAGGTTCACCGGGATTAATTTTAATCATGTGGCTTGTATCTGGTTTCATCACCCTGATTGCAGCGCTCAGTTATGGTGAGCTTTCCGCGATGATGCCAAAGGCAGGAGGCCAGTACATTTATCTCAGGGAAGCTTTTAATCCCATGATCGGTTTTTTGTTTGGCTGGACAGTTTTCACAGTGATTCAAACTGGAGTGATCGCTGCAGTTGCAATTGCGTTTGCAACTTATACCGGTGAACTGATCCCATGGTTTTCTTCTGAAAATATTATTTCAGACCTGAGATTTTTGAAGATAAACTCCAAACAGCTTCTGGCAATCCTTCTTATTGTATTTCTCACCTTCATAAACCTGAAAGGCGTTCGTAATGGAAAAATTGTACAAACGGTTTTCACACTGGCAAAAATTATTGCGTTACTCGGATTGATCCTGGCTGGAATATACATCGGGATGAACAGCGATGTATTCCAGGCTAACCTGGAAGATTTTTGGAAACCGTTTACAACAACCGTAAAAGATGGAGTTGTATCTACTGAAGTTCTTTCCGGTATTGTATTGTGGGGTGTTGTAGGAGCTGCTATGGTCGGATCATTGTTTTCACTCGATTCATGGAATAACATAACCTATATTGCTGGTGAAGTGAAAAACCCGGAACGAACTATTCCGATGAGCCTGGTATTAGGAACACTCATTGTGTCGGTCTTGTATGTACTTGCCAATGTAGCATACATGATGCTGTTGCCGGTGCAGGGAGTTCCTGATGGTGCAACTGTAATGGAACGGGGTATTATGTTTGCCAGTGAAAACCGTGTGGGGACGGGAGCAGCTTCCGTAATTTTCGGTCAATCGGCTATTGTGATCATGGCATTGCTGATTATGGTGAGCACTTTCGGATGTAATAACGGAATTATTTTATCCGGTGCAAGATTGTATTATGCGATGGCAAAAGATGGTGTGTTTTTTAAGAAAGCCGGTGAACTGAATAATCATGATGTACCAGGTTTTGCTTTGATTGTTCAGGCAATCTGGGCTTCGCTACTATGCTTATCCGGAACGTATGGTCAGTTGCTTGACTATTGTACATTCTCATCTCTTTTATTTTATGTAATTACTATCATCGGATTATTTGTATTGCGAAAAAAACGTCCTGATGCACCACGACCATACAAAGCTTTCGGATATCCATTATTACCTATGCTTTATATTTTGATTGCAGGGGCAATCTGCATCGTGTTACTCATATACAAACCCGCTACTTGTGGGATAGGATTAGCTATAGTAATACTTGGTGTTCCGGTTTATTTTATTAGCCGGAAAAGTCTTGGACAGAAAACGGATTAATCTAAGAACGACTGATGATTGAAAAGGACAGGAAACTTTGGAATGCAATCCGGAAGGACAAAAGTTTCAGGATATCAGTTCTTCTTACACTGATTTTTTTCGGAACGGGAATCGCTTTTCTATTCCTCGGTCTCGTTGATTACAGCTGGGTGTTATTTATTTTACTACCTGTTGCATTGGGAATTGCAATTGGTTCATTACCTGTCAGGAAATATACCTTGTACGGTGCCGTGATAACAACGATTCTGGTACTCCTTGCAATTTATATTCCCGGATTTTCAGGGTTTATTTGTATTGTAATGGCAATAGGGCTTGCAGTACCCTGTATATTTCTTGGATACGTCATCATGATACTGGCAAAACGGTTCCGGAAAATAAATGATTCGAGCAACATGTCAGTTTTACTGATTCCATTAATTCCATTTTTGATTGTGGCTCCTTCAGAACATTTTCTTCGGAAAAATAAAGAGGCAGTAATCCCGGTACAAACTATTCAGGTTTTTCCTTATACCCCCGAACAGGTATACGATGCGATCAAGTCTGTTGATACCGTCGATGCTGAAAAACCATGGCTGATGTATTTTGATTTACCAGTTCCCACAAATTGTATTCTGGAAAAAGAAGAAGTAGGAGGAATCCGGACCTGTTATTTTGAAAAAGGAAATTTAAGCAACAGGGATTTTGGTGGAGGAACTATTACTGAGAAAATAACGGAATTAGAACGCGGTAAAATTCTTAAGATGGTTGTCACCGACTATAACCTGGTAGGACGGAAATGGCTGGGTTTTAAAGATGCGATTTATTATTTTGATAAAACCAGTGATGGTGGCTGTAAGGTAACCCGCATTACAACTTATACTTCAGTATTAACACCAAGATTTTACTGGGAGCCCATGGAAAAATTGGGAATCCTGCAGGAGCATGAATATGTTTTTCGAAATCTGCAGAAAGATCTTGAAAATAAATTCGGATCACCGCACTAACTGCCGTTCCGACGCACACAAGGGCGGTCGGGATTGCGTGGCCGCGTTCGCGAGCCGGCAAACTGCAGACTGGCGACTGCCTACTGCAGACCTTCCGCAGAGATTATATATGAATCACCTCTCCATACGCTGCCGCCGCTGCTTCCATAACTGCTTCCGACATGGTAGGATGGGGGTGGACTGCTTTTATGATTTCGTGACCAGTAGTTTCCAGTTTACGGGCAACTACCACTTCCGCGATCATCTCCGTTACATTTGCGCCGATCATGTGCGCGCCTAGCCATTCGCCGTATTTGGCATCGAAGATCACTTTAACGAAACCGTCTTTGGCACCAGCGGCACTTGCTTTACCGGAAGCTGAGAACGGGAATTTGCC